>DDPU01000065.1:2375-6506 GCA_002342345.1 Verrucomicrobia bacterium UBA2460 | reverse complement strand
CCCGGGGCAAACCAGATTTTCCCGATTCTCGCATCCCGGGAAAACGCCCAACCGAACGCATGCTCCCGTCCCCCGCTCCCCACAATCAGTACTGAATGCTTTGGCCCCATCCCATCCCACTCTTCCCAAATCTACCCGAGCACGGAAGCCTTCTTTCAAGGTCAGCGGTGGCCCTGGTCTTGGCCTGCGGAAACCTACGACCTACGTTGGGTCCATGTCCCCATGTCCTTTTGCCCGCTGGGAGGCCGTGTTACGCCTGACCGGACGGAGCCGCCCGGCCCCGCCGGCAGAATCGGCCGCTGCGTTCTTGGACCTTCTGGGGAGGGAAGTCCGCTCCCTGCGTCCCTCTCCGAAAAGAAAAACCCGGGTCCTGCAGGAAATCCGTTCCCGGGGAGTTTTTCATCTCACCCAGGCGGAATTAAAATACGGCTGCCAGATGGCCTGGCGCAACAGCGTGCGCTGCATCGGCCGGCATTTTTGGAAAAAACTGGACCTGCTCGATCTGCGCAAAGCGAAAAACGAGGAGGAGATCTACGCCGGATGCCTCCAGCACCTCCGGCAGGCCTTCCATGGCGGCGCCATCCGTTCCACCGTGACTGTGTTTCCATCGGCCGGTCGGGACGGAACCGGACCAAGAATCTGGAACTACCAGCTTTCGCGCTATGCGGGATATCGCCTCAAGACCGGAAGGATCTTGGGCGATCCGATGGAAGCCACGTTTACCGACTTCTGTCTGCACCTCGGCTGGAAGCCTCCACGCCGGAAGTCCGCCTTCGACCTTCTTCCGCTGGTCATTTCTTTTCCCGGCCGCTCGCCTCGCCTTTTCCCGCCTCCCCTCGACGAAACCGTGCAGATTCCCATCCGCCACCCCGACGGCCCCTATTTGGACGACCTGGACCTGCGTTGGTACGCGGTGCCGGCCGTCGCCAACATGCTTTTGGAAATCGCCGGACAGCGGTTTTCCGCCGCGCCGTTCAGCGGGTGGTACATGGAGACGGAAATCGGTGCCCGCAATCTCGCGGACGCGGATCGCTACAATCTACTGCCGGAAGTGGCCCGCAGATTCCACCTGGACCGCACCCGCCCGGCCTCGCTTTGGAAAGATCGTGCACTCGTGGAACTGAACCGCGCCGTTCTTCATTCCTTCCAAAAAGCGGGGGTTCGACTGATGGATCACCACTCAGCTGCCCAATCCCACCTCGCCTTCGAACAGGCGGAGCGCAAGGCAGGCCGAAAAGTTTTCGGCCGCTGGGATTGGCTGGTCCCCCCCCTTTCCGGCTCCACCACTCCTTTGTGGAAGCGGGCTTACGACCCCACAGAATATTCCCCCAACTTCCTTCCCCAAAAACCGCCTTTTCCCTTCCCCGCAAAATCGTAAAGCTGTCCCCGTTTCGGTGTGTTCCCGTGCCCTAGGGCACCCGGGCAAAGCCACGGGAGTACGCCGAGAGAATCCTCTCTATTTGTCGCCGATGAATCAGCTGATGTACGCCGAGGAGACAGTGCCAACCATGGGGGTGAAGCGGACCAAACCAGGGATGAGGATGGCGACGGCAGCTGCGGAGGCTCTCAAGGGAAAGGATGAATTTTTCGTACCGCATTTGGTTTTGTTTTAATGTTTCGAGCTGCTCCGGACCGGCTTGCTCCTGGGGTTTCACATCCTGGATGCGCACTTCTCTGGCATAGTCCTGGCGGTCCAACAAAGACGAGATGAAACCCATGACCGCCGGAATGACGATATTCAGGTGCTCAACGGTCATAAAAAGGGACCAGTACCGGCTGCTGTCCTCGATGCCGAAGATCCGTGGAATCAAAACCCGGGTTCTGCCCTTCGCTTCATCCACCGACTGCAGCAGGGACAGGATACTTTTGGTTTCAGCCTGCAGAAGGCTCAGGGCGGTTTTGGGGGAGACGGTTCGCTGATAAATTTTAAAGCCAAGCCTGGACAGGGCCAGCTCCGGCCAAGGGAGTCCATGACCGGCAGCTTGGAGCTTGGGTTGTTCTTTTTTCATGGATGACCCTCCCAATTCAGCGACCAAAATAGTCCCCAATCGCCCGGGCAATTTTTTCCCCCACCCCCTCCACCTTGGCCAACGCCTCCACCGAAGCTTTGGCCACGTTTTCCACGGATCCAAACTCCCGCAACAAAGCCCGCTTCCGCACCGCACTGACCCCCGGAACTTCATCGAGTTCGCTCTCCTCCATCCGGCGCTTCATCAGCAGCTGGTGGTAACCATTGGCCACGCGATGGGCCTCGTCCCGGACCCGCTGCAGCAACCGCACCGCCGGATGCTCCAGCGGGAGCGAAATCGGATCGGGCCGCCCCGGACGGAAAATCTCCTCGTTCTGTTTGGCCAACCCGATTGCCGGAACCGCCTCCCAGCCGGCTTCCTTCAGCTCCCTCACCGCCGCACCCAGTTGCCCTTTTCCTCCGTCCACCACGAGCAGATCCGGGGGCTGGACCCCCTCCGCCTTCAGGCGGCGGCACCGCCGTCGGATCACCTCCGCCATGCAGCCGACATCATCCTGACCTTCCACCCCCTGGATGCGGTACCGCCGGTAGGCAGGCTTGGAAGGACGGCCGTTCCGGAACACCACCATCGAGGCCACGCTGTGCGTGTCGGAAATATTCGAAATATCGAAACACTCGATCCGGGCCGGTACCGCCGGCAGGCGCAGCACATCCCGCAGCGCCTCCAATTCCCTTTCCGGCACCACCGTGCTGGGCAGGGAACGGAAAAACTTTCGCGCCGGCCGTGTGGTCTTTTTCAGGTCATCCAAAAGATTCCTCAGGGAAGCGGCCTTCTCAAAATCCCTGCGGTCCGCCGCCTTCTTCATCTGCTCCTTGAGCGACTCCCGCATCTCCAGGGTGTGCCCCTCAAGGAAATCGCAGGCCTGCTTCACCCGCTCCGCATACCCCGCCCGGCTGATCTTGCCGATGCAGGGAGCACTGCAGTTCTGGATCACGTGATCGAGGCAGTGCCGGTAGTCCCGTTCCCCGGGAATTTCCGGGCGGCAGGACCGCAAACCGAACTTTTTTCGCATCAGCGAGAGCGTCTGCCGAAGGGCTCCCGCATGGGCAAACGGGCCAAAGTAACGCGCCTTGTCGTCTTTTTTGGCCCTGGTCAGCTGAAACTTGGGGAACGGCTCGTCCAAATCCACCCGCACCATCAGGAACCGTTTGTCATCCCGGAAACTGACGTTGTAGCGAGGGCGGTACTCCTTGATCAGCCGTCCCTCCAGCAGGATCGACTCCGGCTCGCTCCGCACCACGTGCGTTTCCAGTTCCGCAATGCTCTGGAGCAGCGCCCGGGTCTTGAGATCCGCCACAAATCGCCGGGAGGGATGGAAATACTGGTTCACCCGCCGGTGCAGATCCCGGGCTTTGCCCACATAAATCACCCGGTGGAAACGGTCGCGGAACAGATACACCCCCGGCCGATGCGGGAGGTTTCGCAGTTGCTTGGTCAGGTCGGCGGAAACGGTTTCCATGTCCCAAAAGAAGATTAACCTAACCCCATGGCCTGCCCAACCCCTGTTGCTCTTCTCCTGGGCCTGATCCCCCTTCTTGGCCCTGCCAGCCTGGCGGCAGCTCCGGTCTTTCAAGATGCCCAACTGAAAGTGGACCTGATCTCGGAACCCAAGCCCATCTTACCCGGCCAACCCTTCACCGTCGGTCTACGGTTCCAACCGAAGCCTGGCTGGCACATCTACTGGAAAAATCCGGGCGATTCCGGCATGGCACCCTCCGTCAAATGGAGACTGCCCCAAGGCTACACCGCCGGCCCCTTGCATTTTCCTTTTCCAGAAAAAATCCTCGCACCCCCTCTGGTCAGTTACGGCTATGAGACGGAGACCGTCCTGCTGACGGAAATTACCCCGCCCTCTGATTTGATTCTGCCCAGGAAACTGCCGATTGCGGTGGATGTCGAATGGCTCGTCTGCAAGGAAATCTGTCTGCCTGGAAAAGCCAGCCTCGACCTCACGGTGCCGGCGTCCCCCAAGGACAACGTTGACCTGCAGGGACTTTTTGACGAGATCCGCCGGGAAATGCCGCTCCGGAACTCCTCGCTCTCCGTGCAAGCCGGACAAAAGGACGGTTTTCTGGAGATTTCCGTCGCCAACGCCCCGGAG
>DDPU01000065.1:1254-2315 GCA_002342345.1 Verrucomicrobia bacterium UBA2460 | reverse complement strand
AACGGAATTCTCGTGGCGGAAAAACCCTGGGACTCCTCGGGTCACCGCGCCCTTGAACTCTTGATCCCTATGAAATCTAAGCTCTCTTCAACTTCAACTTCTGACTTACCACTAATTTTTCTCTTCGCCTTCCTCGGTGGCCTGATCCTCAACGTCATGCCCTGTGTCTTTCCCGTTCTTTCCCTCAAGGCCCTTCATCTGGTCCAACTTTCGGGCGAAAGCCGCAGCTCGGCTCGCTCGGAGGGACTGGCTTACACGGCGGGCGTCCTTCTTTCCCTCCTGACTTTGACCGCGCTTCTCCTGGTCTTACGGGCTTCCGGTCAGGCTCTCGGTTGGGGATTTCAGCTGCAGTCGCCACCGGTCGTCTGGTTGTTGCTCGCCCTTCTCTTCGCCCTTTCCCTGAATCTGTTGGGTGTTTTTGAATTCAACGTCCTGCTCGGCAACCTCGCCGGCAAAGGTCCGCGCCAGGGCTGGACCGCCTCCTTTGCCTCCGGACTTCTCGCCGTCGCCGTCGCCTCCCCCTGCACCGCTCCATTTATGGGGGTCGCCCTTGCGGCAGCCTTTGCCCTTCCCGCCATCGGTACCCTCGCCGTTTTTACCGCCCTCGCCCTGGGATTCGCCCTTCCCATCCTGATTCTTTCCTTTTTCCCGGCACTCCTCTCTTTCCTCCCAAAACCCGGCGCCTGGATGAATTCCCTGAAAAAGATCCTGGCTCTACCGATGCTTCTCGCCGTCGGCTGGCTGGCCTGGGTGCTCTTTCGCATTTCCGGGACCGCTGCCACCTGGATTTTGTTTGTCGGGGGCGCAAATCTGGCAGCCGGACTCTTCCTCTACGGCCGGAGTCAACGGACGTTCCCGCCACCCGCCGGCCTCCGCTGGGGTGGCCTGGCCTTGGTTCTCCTTGCGGTCGTGATCCCTGCCACCGCTCTCAAGACCGCCTCTAGCGATCTGGTTTCTCGCCATCCGGACCGATTGCCTTGGTCGGAAGAGGAGGTGGTTCGCCAGCTCGCCAACGGCCGCACCGTCTTCATCGATTTCACCGCCGCTTGGTGCCTCACCTG
>DDPU01000065.1:0-1115 GCA_002342345.1 Verrucomicrobia bacterium UBA2460 | reverse complement strand
TTTCGGCCTGCAGGTTACTTCCCTCCCGCCTTTGTCAGCACCACGTAGACCGTCTTGAGCACGATCTGAAAATCCATCAGGAAGGAGTGGTTGCGAATGTAGTAAAGGTCGTAGCGAAGTTTTTCCCGCGCATCCTCCACCCCGGAGCCGTAGGGAAAGTTTACCTGGGCCCAGCCGGTCAGCCCCGGCGGCACCTCATGCCGAAGATGGTAGTAGGGAATCTCCTCCTCATACCGCTCCACGCAGCGGACCCATTCGGCCCGCGGCCCGATCAGACTCATGTCCCCGGCCAACACATTCCAGAGTTGCGGGAGCTCATCGAGCCGGAAGGGCCGAAGAATTTTTCCCAACACAGTGAGCCTCTCGTCCCCCTCCGAGGTGTAGAGAGAACCCTCCTTCGGGCGTTGCCGCATCGTTCGGAACTTGTAGAGGGCAAACACTCCCCCCCTCAGCCCGTAGCGATTTTGCAGGTAAAATACCGGTCTTCCATCGAGAACCAGAATCAACAAGGAAACAAGGAGGATCACGGGGAGAAAAAGCAGCAGCAGCCCGGTGGCAAGAATCCGGTCGATGATTTTTTTCAGGCGGAAATAGCTGGCGCTTTGGGCCAGGTTGATTTCACGGTCCAGAATCCATTCGTCGTCGACCTCGCGCAGCAGAACCTTCCCGAAGACCGACTCCGCAAAGGCCTCCGCGCTGTAGACCCGCAAGCCATCCAGATGGGCCTGGGAAAGGGCGCGCCGCAGGGGGGCCGGCAAAACCGCCGCCGGACTGGCCAGGACAATCGAGGCAAAATCCCGCCCGCGGGATTCCAGCAAAACGGAATTCCAGGCCTCCACCCGGGGGGATTCCGGCCCCGTCAAGGGACCCATTGGCGCGCCATCCAGGCTGAAAAAACGGTATTTCCCCCCTTCTTCCCGTTCCCGCTCAAACAACTCATGCCAGAGCGAACGGAGATCATCGGTGGCACCAAGAATGGCGATCGGGGGGGGCTGATAGGTTCCGCGGACCCGTTGCTCTATCAGGCGACGAAACACCAGTGATAGGGGGGCAAAGGTCGCGATGGCGGGGATCAGGGCCCCGCGGGAGGGTTTGAAGGTGTCGGCATAGGCGGT
>DDPU01000069.1 GCA_002342345.1 Verrucomicrobia bacterium UBA2460 | reverse complement strand
GGGGAGTTCTTTTGGAAATAGTCGCACCGCTCCGTGTAGATCTTGCTGAGTTTGTCCCCGGGATGGGCTTTGAGGGCCTCGGCGAAGGCGGCCTTGGCCTTGTCCCACTCCTGTTTCCGGTACTTGCCCAGACCGTCCTTGAAGTGGTTGATCACCTCCATGGGATTCGGGAAGGTCGCATCGGTGTGATAGTCGAGGCACTCGAAGATCACCACCGGCTCGGTCTTGCCCTTCACGATCACCCGGTCGGCCTCCCGCATCCGGTAGGTGCCCTTGAGCTTCTTCACGGTGGCGTCGCTCACCAGCATCTTTGCGCCGTACTGCTTGCAGGCCGTCTCGAGCCGAGCCGCCAGATTCACACCGTCCCCGATCACCGTGTAGTTCATCCGCTTGGGGGAACCGATGTTGCCGCTGACGATCTCGTCCGTGTTGATGCCCAGTCCCATGTCGATGGCCATCATCCCACGCTGCTTGCGGGCGGCGTTGAAACGGTCGAGTTCCTGCAACATGCCGATCCCGGCGCGCACGGACCGGTCCGCGTCATCCTCCCTCGGCAACGGCAGGCCGAAGACAGCCATGATCGCGTCCCCGATGAATTTGTCCAACATGCCCCCTTCTTTTTGCAGGCAGTCCACCATCAGGGTGAAATATTCGTTGAGCAGACCCACCGTGCCCTGCGCCCCGAGGCTCTCCGTCAGGGTGGTGAAGCTGCGCACATCGGAGAACAACACCGAAGCCTCGCTGATGTTGCCGCCCAGCGCGTCCTTCCCCGAAGCCATCAGCTGGTCGGCGATCGCCGGATCCATGTAACGGGCCATCGTCCCCTTCATCCGCTTTTCCTCGCTGATGTCCTCGATCATCAGCAGGGAGCCCAGCGGCTTCTCCTTCACGCTGATCAGCGGCAGGACACTGACGTTGGCGGAGGTCTTCTCCCCGCCCCACTCCATCTCGGCATCCATCACCAGCACCGGTTCCTTGGACTCCGCGGTCGAGCGGATCTTCTCCTCAATCCAGGCGTTCTTGCCGGTGAAGAAATCCGCGGCCTTCTTTCGGAGGATCTCCTTGGCGCTGGTTTTCAGGATCCGGTAGCCCGCCTTGTTGCACGTCTGGATGACCCCCTCCTCGTTAAGGGTCACCACGGCGTTCGACATGCTTTCCAGCATGGATTCGGCGTAGTTCTTCATGTTCTGCACGTCGTCGAACAGCTTCGCGTTCTCCAGGGCCACCGAAACCTGGGCGGTGAACGCCTTGAGCTTGGCCTCGTCCTCGTGGGTGAAGGCGCCGCCCCGCTTGTTCAACACCTGGGTGGCCCCGATCACCTTGCCCGCCTTGTTGATCACCGGGGTGCAGAGGATGGAGCGGGTGAAGAAGCCGGTCTTTTTGTCGAACCCGGGGTTGAAGCGGAGGTCGGCGTAGGCGTGCTGGATGTTCACCGTTTTCCCGCTGGTGAAAACCGCACCCGCGATTCCCATGTGGTTGGGGAACCGGATCTGGGTCGCCCCCAGTCCCTCCCCCACCTCGGTGTAAAGCTCGTTGGTTTTTTCATCGTTAAGGAAAAGGGTCGATCGTTCCGCGTGGAGCAACCGTGTGATCGTGCCGATGATCTTGGCCAGCAGGCTGCCCAGTTTGATCTCCCCGGAGATTTCCGAAACCACGCTGAGAAACTCCGCTTCCTGGGCTTTCTCCTTCTCGGCCAACTCCACCAACAGGCTTCTTTGCAGCGAGACGGAAGCCTGCGTGGCCATCGCCTCCAGGAGTTTCAGGTCCTTCGGGGTGAAGTGGGCCTCCTTGCCTCCCTTCCGGTTCAGGACCTCCACCACCCCGATGACCTCCCCGCGCACGGTCCGGATCGGGGCGCAGGCGATGGATTTCGTCCGGTAACCGGTCTGTTCGTCCACGGTCTTGTTAAAGGAGGGATCCTTGTAAACGTCCCTCACCACCACGCCTTTGCCGCTTTGGAAAACTTTTCCCGCAATGCCGGTGTTGTTGAGGATCCGGATCTCCCGCTTCAATCCGCCCACCGTCACCCGGCTGTAGAGCTCCTGGGTGGAGGGATCATTGACAAAGAGGGTGCCGCGATCGGCTCCGGTCGCCTCGGTGACCAGCGCCACCAGGGTCTCCAGCTGCTCGCCCAAGGTTTGCCCGTCGGCAACCCGTCGGGCCACTTCCAGCAGAATCTTGGCCTCGGCCAGGGAAAGGCCGTCGACCGGGCTTTTACTTTTGGGCACGGCGGGCCTCCAGTTCGGCTCGGATCGTCTGAATGGTCCGTTCCAGCTCCGCGGTCTCATCGCGATGGACCCGTTTTTGCAGCTGTTCCGCTTCGGCATGCCGGCCCTTCTCCCTTTCCAACTGGTCGCGCAGGGCCTGGACGGACGACTGCAGCTGGCGCCCCTCCTCGGCAGCCTGGGCCATCACCTTCTGGACCGCCTCCTCGCCGGCGGCCTTCCTGCGTTCCAGTTCCAGCCGCATTTCGGAAATCGTTCCTTTGAGATCCCGGATCTCGTTGTGCGCCTCGGCCACCGCCTGGGCAACCTCGGAAGCCGTGCCGGCCTTCTGTTTCTCCAGGGCATCGCGCAGGGCCCCGACGGTCTCCTTCAGGTTCCGGATTTCATGCTCCCGCTCCATCTCTTCCGTGAACCGGGATTCGGCACTCTCCAAGGTCAGACGCATGGGGAAAGGATAAAACCCGCCGGGGACGAAAACAAGAAGGCCCGCGGCTTACCAGATAAAGGACTTTTCCTGGGCGATGATTTTGCCGTCGCGCACGATGGAAATCCGCCAGGAATTGACCACCCCGCCCCGGAGAAAATCCTCCCCCACCACCTTCAGGATCGTTTTTTCATACCCGTCGAAATTTTTGTAATCCTGCTGCTTGGTCATCACCCTCTCGCGGGTGTTGGCCTGGCGGTAATCCAGGCGGATGGTGAAATCGCCCGGGGGACCGTCATTTTGCCAGTTGATCACAAAAATATTCCCCTTTTTCCCCTCCAGTTCGCGGGGAAGAACCGCCCCGTGATCCCAGTACTTTTTCTCAAAATTCAGCATGGGGTTTCCCGTGTTGTTGCCGCCCCGGTCATTCAGAAAGGTGAAAATCTTGTTCAAACTCACGGATTCGTCCAGGGCCACCGGGAGATCCGAGGTCATTCCGTCGGGCGGACGCGCGTCCCCGGGAGCCGTTTCGCCAGGCTTGGAATCGGCTTGGTTCGGACGGAAATCCGGTACTTCCTTATTCTCCTCCCCCGCCTGAAGGGACATCGCCGCAATGGCCAAGTAAGCCAAGATCAGGTTTTTACGCATTTTCTGATATTTAATAGGCCGCCAGCTGAATCGTCAAGAAGCGCGATGCCCGGTGCTGTTTCCCCATTTGAGGGAGCCCCTTCCTCAGCTAGCCTTCCGGCTCCGTGTCGTCCTCAGGATCCATCCGTATCGAAGGAGCCCGCCAGAATAACCTGCAAAACCTCACCTTCGACCTGCCCCTGGGAATGTTCCACGTCCTCACCGGACCTTCCGGTTCGGGAAAATCCTCCCTCGCCTTCGACACCCTCTACGCCGAGGGACAGCGCCGCTACGCGGAAACTTTCAGCCCCTACACCCGGCAGTTCCTCGAGCGCATGGATCGCCCCCGCGTCGACCGCATCGACGGCATTCCTCCCGCCATCGCCCTCGGCCAGGCCAATTCTGTCCGCTCCTCCCGCAGCACGGTCGGCACGGTCACGGAAATCGCCGATCATCTGAAACTGCTCTTCCCCCGGTTGGCCCACCTCTCCTGCCCGGATTGCGGCGACCCCATCCGTCCCTGGACCCCCCACTCCATCCTTCAGGATCTTTGGAAAAAGTTCCCCGGCCAGGAGGCCTGGCTTCTTTTCCGGGTTCCCTTTCCCGCAAAAACCCCGGCGGACGAGGCAGCCGCCTTTGTCGCCCGGCAGGGATTTCGCCGCGCCCTCCTCGACGGCCAACCGGCCCGCCTGGACGAAAAGAGCGGGCTGGAGCAACTTGCCCACGCCCTCCGCCAGGCACCGCGGGAAAAGTACCTCCTTCCGGTGATTCAGGACCGCATCACGCTTTCCCCGCAAAACCGCTCGCGCCTCTCCGAGGCCCTCACCGCCTGCCTTCGCTTCGGTCAGGGCACCGCCGCGGTGGCCCTGGTCGACCAACCGGGGAATCATCACCTCTATTCCAGCCGTTACCACTGCGCCCGCGACCAGCGCGATTTCCACGATCCCACCCCGGCGCTTTTTTCCTTCAACCATCCGGTCGGCGCCTGCCCCCTCTGCCGCGGCTTTGGCCGGGTCATCGAAATCGACGACCAACTCGCCTTGCCCGACCGCTCTCTCTCCATCGCCGGCGGGGTCGTCAAACCCTGGCAGACGGAAAGCTTCGAGGAATGCCAGCGGGACCTGGAAAAAGCCTGCCGCCGCCACCGCATTCCCCTCGATCTCCCCTTTGCCCGACTCACCCCCGAACAGCAAAAGTTCGTCCTCGAGGGCGAAGGCGGCGCCAGCCGGGAATTGCAGGAACTCTGGGATTCCGGGGACTGGTACGGTGTCCGCGGTTTCTTCCGGTGGCTGGAGACCAAGACCTACAAGATGCACGTCCGCATCCTCCTCGCCCGCTACCGCTCGTACCGGCCCTGCCCCGATTGCGGCGGCCGCCGTTACCAACCCCAGACCGGCTGGTGGCGGCTCGCCGGCAAAACCCTCCCGGAAATCAACGCCCTCCCCTTCGGCGAACTCGCCCGCTTTTTTGACGCCATCCAGACCAGCGACGAATCCGCCCTCATGCCGCTGGAAAACATCCGCAAGCGCATCCGCTTCCTGCTGGGAGTGGGACTGGGATACCTCACCCTCGACCGCACCACCCGCACCCTCTCCGGCGGCGAACTTCAGCGGGTCAACCTCACCGGTTGCCTCGGCACCGGCCTGACCGGCACCCTTTTCGTCCTCGATGAGCCCAGTATCGGGCTCCATTCCCGCGACACCAACCGCCTCCTTGGCCTCCTCCATGAACTTCGCCAATCGGGCAACACCGTCCTGGTCGTCGAGCACGACGAGTCCGTCATCCGCGCCGCCGAAAACATCCTCGAGCTCGGCCCCGGCTCGGGCGCCGAGGGCGGACGCCTCCTTTACTCCGGAGCGCCCGCCGGCCTTGCCAAGGTGAAGGAGTCCCCCACGGGCGCCTATCTCAGCGGCCGGAAATCCGTCCCCCTGCCCGGAAGCCGCCGCCCCTGCCCCGAAAAAGGCCATCCTTGGCTGAAAATTCGCGGCGCCACCCGCCACAACCTGAATCACCTCCATTTTTCCTTTCCTTTGCGCCGGCTGGTTGCGGTCTCCGGCGTAAGCGGCTCCGGGAAGAGCACCTTGGTCCACGACATCGTCCATCAATCCCTCCTCCAACACCTCGGCCGACCGGTCGAGGAGGCCCCCAGGATGGAGTCCCTCGAGGGTGCGGAGGAAATTTCCGATGTGGTCCTGGTCGACCAGTCCCCGCTCAGCCAGACGCCCCGTTCCACCCCGCTGCTCTATCTCGACATCTACGATGCCGTCCGCGAACTCTTTGCCTCCACCGAGGAGGCCCAAAGCGCCGGCCTGGCCGCCTCCGCTTTCTCCTTCAACGCCGGCGGCGGCCGTTGCGAACGCTGCGGGGGCATGGGGTACGAGAAGGTCACCATGCAGTTTCTTTCCGACGTCTTTGTCACCTGTCCCTCGTGCGAGGGCCGGCGTTTCCAGCCCCACGTCCTCGCCGCCGCCTACCGGGGCAAAACCATCGACCAACTCCTCGAGATGACGGCCGCCGAGGCCTTCGCCTTTTTCTCCGGGGCGGACGATCTCACGCCCCGGGCACGCGAGTGCCACCAGAAAATCTGCGGTTCCCTGAAACTTCTCACGGAGGTTGGCCTCGGCTACCTGCGCTGCGGCCAGCCCCTCAGCCAGCTCTCCGGCGGGGAAGCCCAGCGCCTCAAGCTGATCGCCCATCTGACCCAGGCCGTCTCCGAGGAGGAAAAAACCCGCCGCGGGGGACGCCGGAAAAAACGCCCCACGGGCTCCCCCCTCCTCATCCTCGACGAGCCCACCACCGGCCTCCACCTTGATGACGTCCGTCTGCTCGTCTCCCTCCTGCACCGGCTCGTCGACCAGGGCAACTCGCTGCTCGTCATCGAGCACCATCTGGATGTCATCAAGAATGCCGACTGGGTGCTCGACCTGGGTCCCGAGGCCGGCCAGGACGGCGGTCGCCTTGTCACCTCCGGAACCCCGGAAACCGTGGCCGGCTGCCGCGCCTCCCACACCGCCACCTTCCTCGCCCCCCTCCTGCAACCCTCCCGCCCGGCCCGCCTGCGGGAACTTCCCCCTCCGGCGAAGAACGGCGATGACCTTGCCTCGCAAATCACCGTCCGGGGCGCCCGCCACCACAACCTGAAAAATCTCAGTCTCGCCATTCCGCGGGGAAAAATGGTGGTTGTCACCGGCCTCTCCGGATCCGGGAAATCCACGCTCGCCTTTGACCTGCTCTTCTCCGAGGGACAACGCCGCTATCTCGACTGCCTCAACACCTATGCCCGCCAGTTCGTCGAGCAGATGGAGAAGCCGGAGGTCGACTCCATCACCGGTCTGCCCCCGTCCGTCGCCATTGAACAGCGCACCACCCGTGGCGGCCGCAAGTCCACCGTCGCCACCGTCACCGAGCTTTATCAGTTCCTTCGCCTGCTCTACGCGAAGCTGGGCGTCCAGCACGATCCCGATTCTGGCGAGCCGGCCATCCGCCAGACCTCCGCCGATATCGTCCAACGAGTCCGCACCCAACTGCGTAAGACCAAAAACCTCAGCCTGCTGGC
>DDPU01000019.1:1283-5206 GCA_002342345.1 Verrucomicrobia bacterium UBA2460 | reverse complement strand
CGGTCGATCGCGTGGGCGGTGCGCCCGCCCATGATCTGCTCCAGCGGGTCATGCACCCGGCGTCTTTGACGGAGCCCGGCAGTGTCAATGAAGGTGACGGGCAGGCCGCAAATCTCCGAGTCCACGTCGACCGCATCCCGGGTGGTTCCAGCCAGCGGGTTCACCATGGTCCGGGCCTCGCCGATCCAGGCGTTTACCAGGGATGATTTCCCGGCGTTGGGACGACCCACTACCGCGATCCGGGTCCTCTCTGCCCGCATCATCTCTTCCTGCGGCCACCCTGCCCCGATTTCCTCCAGAAGGGATTCGATACCCAGCCCGTGCTCCGCGGAAACGGAATGCCCCGCCCCGAAACCGAGTTTGGCGAACTCTCCCGCCCTGCTCCCAGAAGAGCCTGGGTCCATTTTGTTGACAACCAGCGTGACGGCGGCTCCTGCACGGCGCAGGCGCTTGGCAACTTCGGCGTCCAACACCTGGAGTCCTTCCCTTGCGTCCACCACGAGAAGGACCCTGGTGGCTGCCGCAATCGCTAAATCCGCCTCTCTTTCCACCGCCTCCTCAAGACCGGAACCGTCCTCCAATCCCAGTCCACCGGTGTCCATCAGGGTGAAGGGCCGGCCCCGCCAATTGGCGTCCGCGACGAGACGGTCCCGCGTCACACCAGGGCGATCGAAAACCAAGGCGATCTTTTTGCCGCAAATGCGGTTGAAGAGGGCGCTTTTGCCAACGTTGGGACGGCCAACAATGGCCACCACCGGGCGGCGGGATTCAACCCCGTCCGGGTTCACCATAACTGCTCGCGTGCAGAAGTTTCCATCCTCGCGTGAGATAAACACCCAGGGAAACCACCGTCATGAATCCCGCCAGGACAAGAAACACCCTTGCCAGAGGATGGGTCGGAAAAAGGAGACCGAACGCCACCACAAGGATCTGCAGAAAGGTGCAGACCTTTCCGGTCCAGTGCGGCCGGACGAAGTGGTAGTTGTGAAGCAAGGTTCCCACCAGGATCGTTCCCGCAACCAGGATCAAATCCCGGCTAACCGCAAGGATGGGAAACCACGTGGGCAACTTGCCCAGGCCGGATACCCCAACGGTGCCAAGTAACACGATGGAGGTAACCAACAGCAACTTGTCGGCAATCGGATCAAGAATTCTGCCAAGCTGGCTTTTTTGCCCCCAGTGGCGGGCCACCCATCCGTCCACGCCGTCCGAAAGGGCCGCCACCGCAAAGATCGTCACCGCAGCCCAATACCATGCGGGACCGGTGTAGCCTTCTGCATGGCTTTCATTGTGATACAGCAAAGCCCAGGCAAAGAGCGGTACCAACAGAATCCGCAAAAGCGTAATGCTGTTGGCCAAGGTCATGCCGCCACCAGCTTCCCTTCTGCCAATTGCCTGCGGGTCCGTTCCAGCCGGGCCAGAACCCGCTCTTTCCCCAGCGCGGTCAGTAGACCAAACAGGGATGGTCCCACGGTTCGGCCGGAAACCGCGGCCCGCGCCAAATGAATGACCTTGGCCGGCTTGGCTCCCGCCTCATCCGCAACTTTTTTACAGGCCCCCTCAACCGCCGCATCGTCCCAGGCCCCGGTAATGGCACCGAAGGCGGCAACAAGGGCAGAGAGCCAGTTGCCCACCTCCGGTGCGGCCAACTGCTTCTTTTTGGCTTCTTCGGTGTAGTCATAATCCTCGACCAGGTAAGGATCAAGCCACTCCGCCAACTCCCGGCCCGTCCTTACCTTTTCGCGGATCAGCGGCAGGAGTCGCTCCAGCAAGGCAGGATCCATCTGGGCCACCTTGGGGCGGGTTCGCCGCAGATATTCGCCCGCGAACTTCTGGAAGTCCGTGTCCCGGAGCGAACGCCAGTACTCCCCGTTCATCCAGAACAACTTGTCCCCGTCGAAACGGGCGTTGCTGCGGTTAATGTTGGGCAGATCAAACCGCTGGACGAGCTCGTCGATGGGCAAAATCTCCTGGTTTTCCCCGGGGGACCACCCCAGCAGACACAGATAATTCCTGACGGCTGCGGGAAGATAACCGGCATCCTCGTAAAAGCCGAGAGCGGCTCCTTCGTCCCGCTTGCTCATTTTTGATCCGCCCCGGTTCAGGATCAGTGGAATATGGGCAAATTGCGGCGGGGTGCCACCCAGGGCGTCATACAGGGCGATGTGTTTGTGCGTGTTGGTTAGGTGGTCTTCTCCGCGGATCACATGGGTGATGCCCATTTCCAGGTCGTCGACCACATTGACAAAATGGAAAACGGGGCTGCCGTCCTTGCGCTGAACCACCAGGTCCGGCTCCATCGTGCGGTCAAAAGTAACCTCACCGCAGACCAGGTCTTTCACCACTCCCGGGGTCTTGGGCATCTTGAACTTCAGCGCCCCGCCATCCTCATAGGTCTTGTCGGTCGCTTTCAGCTTTTCCAGGTATTTTCGGTAAATCTCGGCCCGCTGACTCTGGAAATACGGGCCGCGGTCACCGCTTGTGCCTCCCTTGCCGTCAGGACCCTCATCCCAATCCAGACCGAGCCAGCGCATTCCCCGGAAAATGACATCCACAGCTTCCTGAGTGTTCCGCGCCTGGTCGGTGTCCTCGATCCGCAGGATGAACTTTCCGCCCGTGTGGCGGGCATATAGCCAGTTAAACAGGGCTGTCCGGGCCCCACCGATGTGCAGCATTCCGGTGGGTGATGGGGCAAAGCGGACGCGGACGGGACTACTCATGTCTCCTTAATGCCAGCAAGCCCTGACAACTTCAATGACTGTAGTTGGAACAAGGTAGCGCCACGTACCCTTGGCTCCTTCACGGGGGCAGGGATCTCAGGATTCGAGGAGGCGGCCCGGGAACAACCCGGCCCGCCGATACTGGTCACACAAATTCCAGAGGCAGACGACCGTTGCTGGCCACAAGATGGATTTTCCCAGGCGGCTCACCCGGGCTGATCCGGACATGGCCCCCGGCCTCCTCCACCAGCAACGCTCCCGCAGCCACGTCCCAAATACTGACCCCCTGCTCAATGTAGGCGTCGAGCCGCCCGGAAGCCACGTAAGCCAAGTCCAGGGCCGCGGATCCCATGGCCCTAAGTTTCCGAACCCGGTCTCCGTAATGATGGTAGAGTTCGAGGCATTTCCGAATGGTTGCTTTTCCCTTGGAAAAGCCCAAGGCAAGGATCGCCTCCTTTAGATCCACCCGTTTGGCAACGTGGATGGGAACACCGTTGCACGTGCTGCCCCCTCCTGCATGAGTGGAAAACATCTCGTCACGGTTGGAATCATAAATGGCACCAGCCAAGGTACGCCCATCCAGACGGCAGGCCACAGACACGGCGTAATGGGGGATCCCGTAAAACAGGTTTACCGTTCCATCGATCGGGTCCACCACCCACTCATACTGGCCGGGCTTGGCCATCTCTCCGCCCTCCTCACCAAGAAACCCGTGTCCGGGGTAGGCCTTGAGGATCGCCTTGCGGATCTGTTCCTGAATCCGCCGGTCCAACTCCAGTTTAACGTCATGCTGCTCCACGGCATCCACCTGGAGCGCTGTGTTCTTGGCAGCTCGCAAAGTCTCCCCGGCGTTACGGGCGACCCTTTCCGCTGTCTGGCGGAGGGACTGCGGGGCTTCCGACACGGGAATTACGTCCCGGCCTGGGCGAACAGCGGGGTCTCCTCGTCGCGGGTCAGCTTCACCGACATCATCCGCGAACAACCGGGCTCGGGAGCCGTTACCCCGTAAAGGAGGTCCGCGGCCGACATCGTCCGCTTGTTGTGGGTGATCACCAGAAACTGGGACTTCTCCACAAAGCGCTCGATGATCTGCACAAAACGCACCGTGTTGGACTCGTCCAGGGGGGCATCCATCTCGTCCAGCACGCAGAACGGGCTGGGCTTCACCGCGTAAATGGCGAGGAGCAACGCCAGCGCGGTCAT
>DDPU01000019.1:342-1181 GCA_002342345.1 Verrucomicrobia bacterium UBA2460 | reverse complement strand
GTCTCCTCGAACAGCAGCCGGGTGGTCTGGTTGATCTTCTTGATCGCCTCTTCCAGCTGGGCCTTGGCCGTGACCAAATCCTTCTCCTCCGCCTCCAGGAACTTGAGCCGGTTCTCCAGCTCCTCGTACTCCGTGATGGCCTCGGTGTTGACCGGGCCCATGTCCTCCACCTTCTCGCGGAGCTCCTTCGCCTCGGTCTCCAGCTTGAGCCAATCCTCCTCGGTCTGCGGGGCGATCTCGCCCTCGGCCTTGGCTTCGCTCAACGCGGTGGCGTACTCGCGCTGGAGCCGCTCGGCCAGACTCTGCTTCTGGTGTTCCAGCTCGGAACCCTTCAGCGCGAGCTCGGACAGGGCGTCCTTGGCTCTCTCCCCTTCCTTTCTCCAATGCGTCACTTCCTCTTCCTTCTGGGTCAGGATCTGGGCCTCGTTTTCGCGCGCCTGCTTCAGTCCGGAGGTGGAGGCCTCGATCTCCTGGGCCCGCTTCAGGGCCTCGCCCTCCGCCCGGGTGGCGGCCTCGGCCTCGGATCGCGCCGTCTCCATCCGCGCGGTGTCCATGGAAATCTCCCCGTTCCGCTTCGTCACCAGCTCCCGGAGTTCCCCCAAACGCTCCTCCGCAGGGGTCAACTGGGCTGCGCAGGAGTCCCGGCGCTGTTGCCGGCCAGACTTCTCCACCCGCCGCTCGGTCAGCGCCTCCTGCAACCTCACCTCCTCGGCCTCGGCGGTGCGGCGGATCTCCTCGGCCTGGGTCATTTCCGACTCCATCCCCTGCTCCAAGGCCATCAGTCGCTCCGCCTCGGAAACCTTTTCGGCCGCGATCTTCTGATGAAGGACAATCTCCTG
>DDPU01000019.1:0-267 GCA_002342345.1 Verrucomicrobia bacterium UBA2460 | reverse complement strand
CTCTTCCGCCTGCCGCGCCGTGGTCAGTTCTGCTTTGAGACGCTCCACTTCCCGTCGTGCCTGATCGACCCGGTGAACAGCGTCCGCCACGGAATGCTCGGCCCGGGACAACTTCTCCCTGGCCGCCTCCACCTCGCTCCGGCCTGGGCGGGTCCCGCGGATCTTGCCGCGCCGCTGCCAGCCGCGGCCGCTGATCATCCGGCCGTCCCGGCAGATTACCACCGCGCTCGGCCTCTGCCGGCTTAGCTCCTTGGCCTGGTCCCAGTT
>DDPU01000001.1:570-15521 GCA_002342345.1 Verrucomicrobia bacterium UBA2460 | reverse complement strand
CAAAAGATCCGCCTGCTGGCGGAGGTGGTGGCGAATCGGATAGCTGCCGGGGAAGTGGTGGAGCGACCTGCCTCGGTGGTCAAGGAGCTGGTGGAAAATTCCCTGGATGCCGGTGCGAAAAAAATCGAAATCTCGGTGGAGCGGGGTGGACGTTCCCTGATCCGGGTCCTCGACGACGGGTGTGGGATGGGGCCGGAGGACGCCTTGCTGGCGCTGGAGCGGCATGCCACCAGCAAGATCCGGGATGCGGGGGACTTGATGAAAATCCAGACCTTTGGTTTCCGCGGCGAGGCCCTGCCCAGCATCGCTTCCGTCAGCCGTTTCACCCTGAAGACGCGGGAGCCGGATTCCATGGAGGGCACGGAAGTCGTCATTGATGGGGGTAAAGTGGTGCGGGCCGGCAAGGCGGGCTGTCCGGCGGGAACCAGCATCGAGGTGCGCCAGCTTTTTGCCCACGTTCCCGGTCGGAGAAAGTTTTTGCGGACGGAGGAGACGGAGTGGGGCCACATCGAGCACGGGGTGCGCTTGGCTGCCCTGGCGCGACCCGAGGTGGGCTGGGTGCTGCGCCGGGACGGGGCGGTTTTCTGGCAGGACTCCGCCCGGTCGGCGCTGGAAGAAAGAATGGCGGCGGTTTTTGGCCGCGATTGGAAGGAGACCTTCCTGGAAATCAATGCCGAGGACGGCGGCATGCGGATTCATGGTTATCTCGGGAGGCCCGGCGTCAATCGGGCCACGCGTGCGGAGCAGATCCTCTTCGTGAACTCTCGCCCCGTGCAGAGCGGCAGCCTCAATGCGGCCCTGTTGGAGGGTTACCACAACGCGCTGATGCGCGGCCGTTATCCGGTGACGGTGCTGTTTCTGGAGATGGATCCCTGCGGGGTGGATGTCAATGTCCACCCCGCCAAACGGGAGGTGCGCTTCCGGCAGGACGGGGATGTTCGTCGTTTTGTTTCCGGTGCGGTGGCGGAGGTACTGAGGGGCGGCTCGGTCGGACCGTTGCCGGTGCCGACGATGACCACCAACGGTTTTTCCCCGGCCCTGACTTTTGCGCCCACCGCCTCCCAGCCGGCCGCCACGATCCCCGGTCGGGCGCCCTTGCCGATGGGATCGGGGGGATCCCTGGGGTTGGAGGTGGAAAGCGCGCCGGGGATTCCGGCGGGTTGGCGATTTCTTGGGGTGGTCGACTATCTTTATCTGGTGGCGGAAAAGGACGGCGGGTTGGTGCTGGTCGACCAGCATGCGGCCCACGAAAGGATCCTGTTTGAGCAGCTTCTGCGGCAGGTTGCGCAGGAGGAGGTGAGCGGCCAAAGGTTGCTGTATCCCGTGACGATCGAGTTTCCGCCGGTACAGGCCGCATTTCTCAAGGAGCGCACCGGGGAACTGGGAAAGGTCGGGTTGGGAATTTCCGATATGGGGGGCAACGCCTTTCTGGTGGATGCCCTGCCGCCCAGGATCCGGACGCTGGCGGTCGAGGAGTTTGTCCGCGGGGTGGTGGCGGATCTGGAAAAAGGCGGCACGGCGACGAGGAAGGACCGGCGGCTAAGCGAGGAGGTCATCGCCAAAACGGTCTGCCGTCATGCGATCAAGGCGAACGACCGGTTGAATGACGCGGAGGCCGTGCGACTGCTGGCCGATCTCCTGGCCTGCGAACTGCCCTACACCTGTCCGCACGGACGGCCGACGATGATTCTTTGGAGCAAGGCGGAACTGGAAAAGAAGTTCGGCCGGACGGGCTGAATGGCCGGGCAGCGGATCTTTCTCGACCAAGCCTCCGGCGGACCGGTTTTACCCTCGGCACGGGCTGCGATGGAAAAAGTCCTGTCAGGGCATGGCGCGGCACCCGGCGGGGGTCACCGTGAGGCTCGGGAGTCACTCGAAGTTCTTAGACAGGCACGGAACCTGGTGGCGGATTTTCTGGGGGTGAAGGACGCCGAGCGGATTGTCTTCACCTCGGGAGGGACGGAGTCCGTCCAATCCGCCATCCGCGGTTGGGGGGAGGCCGCCGTCCGGGGAACCGTTTATGTCAGCGAGATGGAGCATCCGGCGGTGGAGGCCTCGGTGCGCAGATTGCAAAAGGAGGGATTCTTGCTGAGGCGAATCCCGGTCGATGGGGAAGGACGGTTGCAGTGGATGAAGGTCAAGCCCGGGAGTGGTCCGGGGCTGGTTTGTGTGCATTTGGCGCACCATGATGTCGGCACCGTGCAGGATCTGCGGGAGGCGGTGGGTTTCGCGAATTCAGCCAAGGCGCAACTTTTTCTGGATGCCACTTTCGGGGCCGGTTGGGTTCCTTTGCCAAAAGGACTGGAGGGCATCGATTTGCTGGCGATTTCCGGTCATCGGCTGGGCGGTCCCAAGGGATCTGGCCTGCTCTTCGTCCGCTCCGGTTTTCCATGGAAGGCCCAAACCGAGGGGGGGAGACAGGAGAACGATCAAAGGGCGGGCACGGAGAACCTGCCGGCGATCGCCGGACTGGGGGCAGCCCTGGAAGATTGGCTCAGGAATGGAGGGAATTTCCGGAAGACAGCCGGCGAGGCGCAGCGGGCCCTGTTGGAGGGGATCCGGAGAAAGGTCCCAACGGCCAAACTGCATGGACCGGAGCCGGGACCGGAAAGAAATCCGGCGCATCTGGGGATGAGCTTTGCAGGCTTGGAGGCGGAGGCCCTCGCACTGGTGCTGGATCGGGTGGGGGTTGCGGTCAAGGGAGGAAGCGGTTGCGTGACGCGGGAGATGCAAATTCCTCCGGCCATGAAGGCGACCGGGGCCGCGCCGGAGGAGAGCCGTGCCCTGATCCTGCTTACCCTGAGCCCGGAAAGTGGTGCTTCCGCCGTGACCCCGGTCCCTGATCGTGTTTCGGAGGCGGTGGAGCGGTTGCGCTCCGCCTTATCCGAGTAGGCGGTGGTTCGCGGAGGCTGGAAGAAAAACAGGAAA
The DNA here is from genome assembly GCA_002342345.1 of Verrucomicrobia bacterium UBA2460. GTDB lineage: Bacteria > Verrucomicrobiota > Verrucomicrobiia > Methylacidiphilales > Verrucolacustridaceae > Verrucolacustris. Next base: position 12,593 of record DDPU01000001.1, on the reverse strand, counting down.
AGGGCAGGATAGGAAGATGAGCGTCCATGAATGGCGGGACGAGGTGGTGACGAGGCTGCGGGGAGTGAAGTACCCGGGCTTCAGCCGTGACATTGTTTCCTTTGGTCTGGTGCAGGATATGGCATTGGAGGGAACGGAACTGAAGCTGCGGCTGAAGCTGACGACGCCGGACCCGGCCGTTCCGGAAAAAATCGGAAAGGAAATACGGGACAGCCTGAAGGGCTATGGTCCCGTGAAAAGCGTCACCATCGAGACCGAGGTGGCTCCCCCGCAAGCCACCGCCAGCACCGGAGCCCAGGGGATTCCGGGGGTGAAAAAGATCATCGCGGTGGCCAGCGGCAAGGGCGGCGTCGGCAAGTCCACTGTGGCCGCCAATCTGGCGGTCGAGCTTGCCAAAGCCGGGCTAAAAGTGGGGTTGTGCGACTGCGATCTGTACGGCCCGAGCCAGGCGCTCATGCTCGGTTGCCGGGAGGGTTTGCGGGTGGAGGAGGGTACGGAGCGGATTTTTCCGGCCGTGGTTCACGGAGTGGGTTTGATGAGCATGGGTATGCTACTGGGCGACGACAGCCCGGCGGCCTTGCGTGGACCGATGGTGACACGGTTTACCCAGCAGTTCCTCCGGCAGGTGGCGTGGGGTGACCTGGATGTGCTCGTGTTGGATCTGCCCCCGGGGACAGGGGACATCCAGCTGACGATCGTGCAAACGGTGGCGCTGGACGGCGCGCTCATTGTGACCACGCCGCAGGAGGTGGCGCTGATCGATGCCCGCAAGGCGATTGCGATGTTCCGGAAGGTGAATGTCGCGATTCTTGGTCTCGTTGAAAACATGAGTTATTTTTCACCGCCGGGCTCCAGGGAGCGGCACGCTATTTTTGGATCGGGCGGAGGCGCCAAGGAGGCAGAGCGGCAGAAGGTTTCCCTGCTGGCCGAGATTCCCCTCGATCCGCTCATCCGTCAGTGCAGCGACGAGGGAAAGCCGCTCGCCCTGGCTTTCGCCGAGTCCCCTTCGGCCGTGGTTTACCAAAAATTGGGGACGTTGATCGGGAAAACATTGTTTCCAAACATCTCCCCACAAGCATTTTAAATTGTAAACTTCTTGCCACATCCCTCTTGCGAACTCGGGATGCAACGGCAATTTGTTCGTATGAGCAAGGCGGGAGCCCCCAGCCTGACGGCCGATCCGAATGCCGTCTTCCGCAATTCCGCGCTTTACCGGGAGTTCCTGCTCGAGAGGGAGGAGATCCTCCGGCACAAGTGGTATCTTAGCGAGCAGGCGGGGCAGGATGTGGGCTTCGAAAAGGCGCTTTTGGACTGGATCGTGAAGCACCGCACGGCCTGGCGCTGTCAGCGGGAAAATGCCCTCGCCAAGGAAAAAACCGGGGGATAGAGACTGACTTGACGCATCCCGCGTCCTTTAAAGGGAAACAGAGAGTTCCCTAAGGAGGTGTAGATGGCCGGACAACTGATGGATGGAGAAGCCGTGCGCCGGGCGATCCGGCGCATCGCCCATGAAATCGCGGAAAAGCATCCCCACGGGAATGTCGCACTGATCGGGATCCAGACCCGGGGTGTCCCGCTCGCTCAACGTCTTGCCAGGGAGTTTTCCCAGATCGAGCCGGGGCAAACCCTTCCGGTCGGCTCCCTCGACATCAGTTTCCACCGGGACGATCTTGCCCGAAACATTCCGGTTCCCAAAGGCAGCGAGGTGCTTTTTGACGTGAAGGACAAGACAGTGATCCTGGTGGACGATGTCCTCTACACCGGTCGGACAATCCGCGCGGCGATGGATGCCTTGTGCGACCTGGGGCGACCCAGGGTGATTCAACTGGCCGTGCTGGTGGACCGCGGGCACCGGGAGTTGCCGATCCGGCCGGATTTTGTCGGAAAAAACCTGCCGACCCAGCCGCAGGAAAAGGTCCGGGTGCGGCTCAGTGAGCAGGATGGCGAGGATGCGGTGGTGCTGGTGAAGGAGGTGGCATGAGCTCGGCATGGCACCGGAAGGATTTTCTTTCCCTGCGGGAACTTTCCGCCGAGGAACTGAACCAGGTGTTGTCCACCGCAAGGGTTTTCAAGGAAATCCTGGGGCGCCCGATTAAAAAGGTACCCTCGCTGCAGGGACGGACGGTGGTGAACCTGTTCGTGGAGCCCAGCACGCGGACGAGGATCTCCTTTGAACTGGCAGCGGTGCGGCTGAGCGCCGATGTGGTTTCCCTGGACAAGGATTCCAGCAGCCTGCGGAAGGGGGAGACGCTTTCCGATACGGCCAGGAATCTTGAAGCCCTGCAGGCCGGCGTGATCGTCATCCGGCACCGGTCGGCCGGAGCCGCCCACTTCCTTGCCGGACGGCTGAAGGCCTCGGTGGTCAATGCGGGTGATGGAGCCCATGAGCATCCCACGCAGGGGCTGCTGGACGCCTTCACGATCCAGGAGCGATTGGGGAAGCTTGCCGGGGTACGGGTGCTGATCGTGGGGGACATCATTCACAGCCGTGTGGCCCGTTCGAACCTTTGGGCGCTGACCAAGTTGGGGGCGAAGGTGACGCTGGTGGGGCCGCCGACGTTGCTGCCAAGGGAGTTTGCCGAGCTGGGCGTGAAGGTGTCCTACGACCTCGACGGGCAACTGGAGCAGGCGGACGTGATCAACCTGCTGCGGATCCAGCATGAGCGGATGGTGCAGGCGCGGTTGCCGTCGGTCGGCGAGTATTCGGGGCTGTTTGGCCTGAACCTCGAAAGGTTTCAGCGGTGCAAGCCCGGCGTGCTCCTGATGCATCCTGGGCCGGTGCACCGGGGTGTGGAAATCGCCAGTGAGCTGGCCGACGGCACGAACTCGGTCATCCTCGAGCAGGTCACCAACGGTCTGGCGGTGCGAATGGCGGTCCTGTATCTCGTCTCGGGCGGGCGGGGTTTGGGGGAGTCATGAACGAAATCCTGCTGCAGGGGGGAAGAATCCTGGATCCGGGCGCCCGACGGGATGCTCCCGGCGACCTGTTGATCCGGGATGGTAGAATCTCCGGGGGGAAGCCTTCCACGGGTGCGGTGGTGGTGAAGTTGGACGGGTTGGTGGTGACGCCGGGCTTGATCGATCCGCACGTGCATTTGCGGGAGCCGGGGCAATCAGCCAAGGAAACCATCGGCACGGGCACGGCGGCGGCAGCAGCAGGGGGTTTCACGTCGGTGATCGCCATGCCGAACACCGCGCCGGTGGCCGACGGACCGAACACGATCGCCTGGATGCGGCAGCGGGCGAGGGAAACGGGTCTGGTGAATGTTTTTCCGACCGGGGCGATTTCCCTTGGGCAGAAGGGGGAGGCGCTGGCGCCGATCGGGGCGCTGCGGCAGGCGGGGGTGGTGGCGATTACCGACGACGGCCACTGTATCCAGAGCGCGGAGCTGATGCGGCGGGCGCTGGAATATGCGCGGATGTTTGACCTGCCGGTACTGGACCACTGCGAGGACAGGAGCCTCTCCGCCGGCGGGGTGATGAACGAGGGGAGGTGGTCGCGCATCCTCGGGTTGCCAGGTTGGCCGGGAATCGCCGAGGAGGTGATGGTGGCGCGAAACGCGTTATTGGCCGAACTCACCGGGGCGAGGGTGGTTTGTCAGCACCTGAGCTCCGCCGGGTCGGTCCGGATTCTGCGGGAGGCGCGGGCCAGGGGAGTGCGCCTCGACGGCGAGGCTTCTCCCCACCACCTCTGCCTGACGGAGGAACTGGTGGAGGGCTACGACACGAATTTCAAAATGAACCCGCCCCTGCGAACCGCAGAGGATGTGAAGGCGGTCCGGGAAGCGGTGGCGGACGGGACCATCCGTTTCCTGGCAACGGATCACGCGCCCCACTGTTCCTACGAGAAAGAGGTGGAGTTTGACGAGGCGCCGTTTGGCGTGGTGGGACTGGAGACGGCCCTGGGAGTGTATTTGACCGAACTGGTCCACGGGCAGGGAATGTCCCTGGGGGAGGTGGTGGCCAGGATGACCCATCTTCCCTCCGACTATTTCGGATTGGGGCGGGGAACACTAGGGGAGGGTGCCGTGGCGGATCTCACGGTGATGGATCCAGGGAGGAAGTGGACGGTGAAAAAGGAGGATTTCCGCAGCAAAGGCCGGAACACCCCTTTCGAGGGGAGGGAACTGAAGGGTCGTGCGGTGTTCACAATGGTCGGGGGGGAGATCCGGCATGACCTCGACGGGCGGGCGCCAAAAAAGTAGGGTTCCGCGGATGGACGGCATCATCGGTCTTGAAGATGGAACCATTTTGAGGGGCCGCGGCTTTGGTCGCGAGGGATGGGTGGCCGCGGAAATGTGCTTCAACACCTCGATGACCGGGTATGAGGAAATCCTGACGGATCCGAGTTACCGGGGGCAGGTCGTCTCGCTGACCTGTCCGGAGGTTGGTAACACCGGGATCAACCCGGAGGACGAGGAATCGGGCCGCGTGCAGGTGGCGGGGTTGGTGGTGCGGAGACTTTCCCGGCGGGCAAGCAACTGGCGGAACCGGGAGAGCCTGGAAGTGTACCTCGACCGGAACAAGATTCCCGCGGTGCAGGGGGTGGACACGAGGGCGCTGACCAGAAAACTGCGGATGGCAGGAGCGCTCAAAGGGGTGTTGGCAACCAATGGCATGTCCGGGGAGGAGGCCGTCCGAAGGGCGCGGGAGTGGGGCGGTCTTGGCGCAAGGGACTATGTGGGAGAGGTGACGACCGGCACTCCTTATGAGTGGGATCCCGAGGGAAGGGACTTTCCCGGAAAATTGGGATCGGAAACGAGAAGGATGCCTCCGGTGCGCCACCGCGTTGCGGCGATCGACTGCGGGATCAAAAGAAACATCCTTCGTCTTTTGCGTGCGCAGGGCATTCAGCCACTGGTATTTCCCGCCGGGGCCAAGCCCGGAGACATCCTGAATTCCGGTGTCGACGGGGTATTTTTGTCCAACGGACCGGGAGATCCCGCCGTGCCGACCTATGTGCACGAGACAGTGCGGGGGCTTCTCGGTAAAAAGCCGATTTTCGGCATTTGTCTCGGGCACCAGATGCTGGCGCACGCTTTGGGGGCAAAGACTTTTAAGCTGAAATTCGGCCATCGCGGGGGCAACCAACCGGTGAAAGACCTTTCCTCGGGGAAGGTGTCCATCACCAGCCAAAATCATGGGTATGCGGTGGACCCGGTCACGTTGCCCGCGGGGCGGGCGGTGGTGACTCATGTCAACCTGAACGACGGCACCTGCGAGGGTATCCGCCTGGTTTCCGGGGAAGCCTTCTCCGTCCAATACCATCCGGAGGCGGCACCCGGCCCCCATGATGCCTCTTACTTCTTCCGGCAGTTTTCCGAGTTGCTGGACGCAGCGGTCAAAAGGGGATAGGCCTTGGCCATGCCGAAGCTGGTTTCTGAGAGCAAGGAATTCCCCGGTCTGAGTGTGGAGCTTTCGGGGCCCCGGGCGGGTGTTGGCCGGGCGGATGGCAACGAGCTCCAGGTTCTCCATGGAAGCGTCTCTTCCCGTCATGCGGAGCTGGTGTTGGAGGGGCAGGAGTACAAGGTGCGGGATCTGGATTCCACCAACGGGACGCGTGTCAACGACGAGAAAATCACGGAAGCCCAACTGCAGGACAGGGACCGGGTGCAATTCGGGCAGATTCCCTTCCGTTATGAGGGGGCGGTGCCCCGGGTGGCCTTGGCTCTGCCGGCCAGCGGGGCGGCCTTTCAGCCGGAAATTGGGCTGGAACTTGGCGTTCCCGCGAACTTCCGCAATATTTCCCCCATTAAGGGCAAGGGAAAGGCCTTGAACCCCAACATTTTCCTTTTTCTGGCAGCCGGGGTGGGCTTGTTGGGGGTTTTTTACTACATTTATCGGATGATTTTGGATTAATTTTTTTACGAAGAGATTGTTGACACCTGTACCGCCCAACGGGCATACTTATAAGTTCCTAGTTGTCACATCCATCTGACTGAGCCGATGGCTTGGAGCAGGTTTTGTGCCGATGTGGAAACGCCGGGCGAAACCCGGAACCCCCACGGGTTCCTAACTCGCCCATGTAGCTCAGTTGGTAGAGCACGTCCTTGGTAAGGACGAGGTCACCGGTTCAAACCCGGTCATGGGCTCGGCCGAGATGAAACCCCGGGCGGGGACATCGACGGCGGGCTCGAACCCGGCGAACCCGAGAGGCAGAACACCCGAGCAAGGAGAATTAGAGTTATGGCGAAAGAGGCATTCAATCGATCCAAACCCCACGTCAATGTCGGCACGATCGGCCACGTCGATCACGGGAAAACGACTTTGACCGCAGCCATCACCACGATTCTCGCCAAGAAGGGTCTCGCCGAGGCCCGGGCCTACGACCAAATCGACAATGCCCCCGAAGAGAAGGAGCGTGGCATCACCATCAACACCTCGCACGTTGAGTACGCCACGGATACCCGCCACTACGCCCACGTGGACTGTCCGGGCCACGCGGACTACGTCAAAAACATGATCACCGGCGCCGCCCAGATGGACGGCGCGATTCTTGTGGTCAGCGCCGCGGACGGTCCGATGCCGCAGACCCGTGAGCACATCCTGCTGGCCCGCCAGGTCGGCGTTCCCGCCCTCGTGGTCTTCCTGAACAAGGTGGACATGGTCGATGACAAGGACCTGCTCGACCTCGTGGAGGTGGAAGTCCGCGAGCTGCTCTCGAAGTATGAGTTTCCTGGGGACAAGATCCCGATCATCAAAGGCAGCGCTCTCAAGGCGCTCGAATCGGGCGATCCCAAGAGCGACGCCGCCAAGCCCATCCTCGAGCTGATGGAGGCGGTCGACAAATACATCCCCATCCCTGAGCGGCCTAAGGATCAGCCCTTCCTCATGCCGGTCGAGGACGTGTTCAACATCGAGGGTCGTGGCACCGTGGTGACCGGCCGTGTCGAACGCGGCGTGCTCAAAAAGATGGAGGAGGTGGAGATCGTCGGCATCAAGCCCACCGCCAAAACCGTGGTCACGGACATCGAAATGTTCCGCAAGCTCCTCGACACCGCCGAGGCGGGCGACAACGTCGGCCTTCTCCTCCGCGGAACCAAAAAAGAGGACGTGGAGCGCGGTCAGGTCATTGCCAAGCCGGGCACGATCACCCCGCACACCAAGTTCAAGGCCACCGTTTACGTGCTCAGCAAGGACGAGGGCGGGCGACACACCCCCTTCTTCAATGGCTACCGTCCCCAGTTCTACTTCCGGACAACGGACGTGACCGGAGTCGTCACGCTGAAGCAGGGCGTGGAGATGGTCATGCCCGGGGACAATGTCGACATTGAGGTCGAGCTGATCACGCCGATCGCAATGGAAAAACAGATCCGGTTTGCCATCCGCGAGGGCGGCAAAACGGTCGGCGCCGGCCGGGTCACGGAAATCCTGAAGTAGTTCTCAGGGTCAACAAGACCGGTGGGAGGGGGTCGGCCACCGGGCCGCGCCCCGCCAGCCGGACGGATGGAGGGCAGTAGCTCAATTGGTAGAGTAGCGGTCTCCAAAACCGTCGGTTGGGGGTTCGAGTCCCTCCTGCCCTGCGTCTGAAAAAGGAGAAAAAACACGGCGATGGAAGCTTGGAAAATCGGCGGTAGCTGGTTGTGGACGGCGGTGCTCGGGGGCCTGACCCTCACCGCCGTCTTCCTCCTTTTCCGGTACCGCGCCTCCATCGCCAAGTTTCTCGGGGAAGTTCGTGGCGAACTCGCCAAGTGTTCCTGGCCGTGGGATCCGACCGAGGCGGGCGTGAAGAAATACCGCGAGCTGATCGACAGCACCGCGGTCGTCGCCATGACCACGCTTGTGTTGGCGGCCTACACCTCGGGCTTCGACTTTCTGATCACCCGGGTGGTCGGCTGGCTGGTGAAATTCTGATTTGGACCCCATGAGCGAAACCGCCACCACCGTTGAGCCCGCCTGGTTTGCCGTCCATGTCCTTTCCGGACAGGAGACCAACGTCAAAAGGCACATGATGAACCGCATCAAGACCGAGGAAATGGGGGACTATGTGCACGAAGTGGTCATTCCCACGGAGCGCGTTTCCGAGATCAAGCGGGGCAAAAGGACGGAGACCGAGCGGAAGCTTTATCCGGGTTACATTTTCATGAAAATGGCGCTCTACGACGCCGAAAAGAAACTGCACGAGCGTCCCTGGTATTTTGTGAAGGAAACCCCGGGCGTCCTGGGTTTTGCCGACGGGGACCGTCCTGCCCCGATGCGCCCCAGCGAGGTGGAGGGCATGTTGGCCCAAATCCGGGAGAAAGAGGAGAAGGTAACCCCGAAGGTGATCTTTGCGATCGGCGACCGGGTTAAGGTGGGTGATGGCCCATTCCAAAACCAAGAGGGTGTGGTTGAGGAGGTTGATGCCGAACGCGGTCGCGTGCGGGTGGCAGTTTCCATCTTTGGCCGTTCCACCCCCGTGGAACTCGAGTACTGGCAGGTGGAGAAGACCTAGGAGCTTTTATGGCCAAGGAAATCACCGGAATCATCCGTTTGCAGATCCCCGCCGGGGCAGCGAATCCGGCCCCGCCCGTGGGACCGGCGCTTGGACAGCAGGGCGTCAACATCATGGCCTTCTGCAAGGAGTTCAATGCCCGCACGGCCAAGGAAGGTGGCAACATTCTTCCGGTTGTCATCACCGTCTACAAGGACAAGAGCTTTACCTTCATCACCAAATCGCCGCCCGCCTCCATTCTTCTGAAGAAGGCGGCAAACCTAGCCTCGGGATCCAAGGAGCCGAACCGGGTGAAGGTCGGCAAGGTTTCCAAAAAGCAAGTCATGGACATTGTTAAAGTGAAGCGAAACGATCTGAACGCTGCCTCGGACGAGGCCGCCTTCCGCATCATCGCCGGAACGGCCCGCCAGATGGGCCTGGAAATCACGGATTAAAGGGGCAAGCCATGGCCAAACTACCTAGTCGCCGGTACCGCGAGGGTGCCAAGTTGATCGAAGCCAAAAAACGCTATTCGGTCAGCGAGGCCGTCTCGCTTCTCAAAAAAATGCCCTCCGGAAAAAGCAAGGGCAATCCGAGCGTGGATCTGGCCTTCAACCTTGGCGTGGACCCAAAGCAGAGCGACCAGGTGGTTCGTGGCACGGTGAGCCTGCCGCATGGATCCGGCAAGACGGTCCGCGTGATCGTATTTGCCCAAGGGGCGGCGGCGGAGGCTGCCAAGTCCGCCGGAGCTACGGCGGTGGGTTTTGCCGATCTGATCAAGAAGGTGACGGACGGCTGGGCGGATTTCGACGTGGCGGTGGCCACGCCGGATGCCATGACCGAGGTGCGTAAGCTCGGCAAAGTGCTTGGACCCCGCGGGCTGATGCCGAATCCGAAAACCGGAACGGTGACAGAGGATACGGCGAAGGCGGTCAAGGAGTGTCAGGCCGGGCGTGTCGAGTTCAAGGTCGACAAGGGCGCCAATCTTCACGTGAGTTGCGGGAAGCTGAATTTCGAGGAGAAGAAACTGGGGGAGAACGTCCAGGCGGTGATCGAGTCGGTCACCAGGGCCCGTCCGTCGGGCGCCAAGGGCAAGTTCATCAAGAACTGTGTCCTCTCCGCGACCTTTTCCCCGGGCATCGCGTTGGCCGTCACGGAAACGGCCGCCAGCGAGGAATAAAGGAGAGGCCATGAAAGAAGAGAAGAATGTGATGATCGGTACGCTGAAGGATTGGGTGAAATCCTCGCCCTACCTCATTGTCCTGGATTACACCGGCATGAAGGTCTCGGAGTTTTCCGAGCTGCGCGGGCGTCTCCGCAAGGTGGGGGCGGCCGTCAAGGTGGTGAAGAACACGTTGTTTCGCCGGGCTCTCAATGAGGCCTCCCTCCCGGCCATGGACAAGGATTTGGCCGGCCAGACCGCGGTGGTGTCCGGCGGGGCCGATGCCCCGGCGGCCGCCAAGGTGATCAAAACTTTCAAGGCCGAGTTTACCCGCCCGAACGTCCGCGTGGGCGTGATGGACGGAAAGGTTCTGGGCACTTCCGAGCTCACCATGCTTGCCGACCTGCCCTCGGCGGAAGTCCTCCGCGCCCGTCTGCTCGGCGCCATCCAGGCCCCGGCGGCAACGCTGGCCCGGCTGGTCAAGGAACCGGGGGCGAGCCTGGCCCGGGTGGTCCGGGCCAAGCCGGAGGCCGCTGCGGCAGCCTGAATTTCATGAACAGCAACAAAGGCAAAAACCAAGAATTAGCCCGGGAGCCTTTCCGGGATAATTCGGCCACGGGTGTGGCCGGCTAATTCAGGGACCCAACAAGACATTGCCCCGAACCCGCCCCAAGGAAGGCGGTGGAGGGGAAGGAGAAAACCATGGCGGTAAATCTGGATGAAGTGGTGACGACGCTGAGCGGCCTGACCGTTCTTGAGGCGTCCGAACTGGTCAAGAAACTTGAAGACAAATGGGGCGTGAGCGCGGCGGCACCCGTGGCGGTGGCGGCAGCGGCTCCGGCAGGCGGCGGCGCAGGTGGCGCAGCGGCGGAAGAGAAGACCACCTTTGAAGTCGTTCTCAAGGACGCTGGGGCCAACAAAATCGGCGTGATCAAGGAAGTCCGGGCGGTGGTGCCCGGCCTCGGTCTGGCCGATGCCAAGGCTCTCGTGGAAGGTGCGCCCAAGACCGTCAAGGAAGGCGCCACCAAGGAAGAGGCGGCCGAGATCAAGAAGAAGCTCGAGGCAGCCGGCGCCAAGGTGGAGGTCAAATAACCCTTAACCCGTCTTCCCGGGATTCCGGGGGATAGGAGAAAAGAACAGCATGTCGAAAGTGGCAAAAGTAGAGCGGGTCAATTTCGGGCGGTTGCCCGAAACGGTGGAGATGCCGGATCTTATCGAGGTCCAGTTGGACTCCTACCGGTCCTTCTTGCAGGAGGGCGTCGTCCCGAAAAATCGGAAAAATCACGGCCTTCAGGCCGTGTTCCGCGAGGTTTTCCCGATCGAATCTTACGACGAGAAAATCAAACTCGACTTCAGCCACTATGAGTTGGGCCAGGCCAAGCAGGGTCCGATCGAGTGTCTGCGGGAAGGGGTGACCTATGCGGCGCCCCTTTACGTGACCTTCGCCCTCCATAACGAGGGGTCGACGATCGAGGAGCGGGTTTACATGGGCGAATTGCCCCTGATGACCCGGCAGGGAACCTTCATCGTCAACGGCGCGGAAAGGGCCATTGTCAGCCAGCTGCATCGTTCGCCGGGCATCTGTTTTGAGTCCAGCGTTCATGCCAACGGCAAAATCCTTCACAGCTACCGGATTATCCCCGACCGGGGTTCCTGGCTGGAGGTGGCTTACGACACCTCGGACCTGCTCTATGTCCATCTGGATCGCCGGAAGCGGCGCAGGAAGTTTCTTCTGACGACGCTTCTGCGTGCCTTGGATTACAGCACGGACGAGGAAATTATCTCGCTGTTCTACCGGATCGAAAACCTCAAGCTCTCCGAGGGCTTGGAGGAAGCCGAACTCAGCCAGAAGGTGCTCATCAAGGAGGTGCGCGACGCTGCCAACGCCGATTTGGTGGTGGCCCGGGCCTTTGAACCCTTGACGAAGGGAGTGGTCCGGCAATTGCTGGATCTGGGCCTGAAAACGGCTGAGGTCGTGGACATTCGGGTGGATGACACCATCCTGAAGTGCCTCAAAAAGGATCCGACCAAGGACACGGAAAGCGCCCTCAAGGAAATTTACCGCAAGTTGCGCCCCGGCGATCCGCCCACGGTGACCAACGCCAAGGCGTTACTCAAGCGGCTGTTTTTCGACCCCAAGAGATACGACATCGGCAGGGTGGGTCGGCACAAGCTGAACCAAAAGCTGGGACTCCAATCCGAGCTGGAAACGAGGATCCTCACCAAGGAGGATGTGGTGGCGGCTACCAGTTACCTCATCAACCTTCGACTGGGAGAGGGGACGACCGATGACATCGATCATCTCGGCAGCCGCCGCGTGCGGACCGTCGGGGAACTTCTTTCCAACCAGTGCCGGACCGGTTTGAGCCGGACGGAAAGGCTGGTGAAGGAGCGCATGACCCTCTTCGACGTGAACACGGAGGGAATGACGCCCCAAAAGCTGATCAA
>DDPU01000001.1:216-485 GCA_002342345.1 Verrucomicrobia bacterium UBA2460 | reverse complement strand
CTCACCCACAAGCGCCGTCTCTCCGCCCTCGGACCGGGGGGGCTGAGCCGGGATCGCGCCGGTTTCGAGGTTCGCGACGTGCATCCGTCCCACTACGGGCGGATCTGCCCGATCGAGACCCCGGAAGGCCCGAACATCGGGCTGATCTCCAGCCTTTCCACGCATGCCAGGATCAACGAGTTCGGGTTCATTGAGACCCCTTACCGGAAGGTGGAAAACGGGCGTGTCCGCGAGGATTTGGATTACCTGACCGCAGACCAGGAGGAGAA
>DDPU01000001.1:0-170 GCA_002342345.1 Verrucomicrobia bacterium UBA2460 | reverse complement strand
AACTTTATCGTCGCCCAGGCCAACTCCGCCGTCGACGGACATGGCAAATTCACCTCGCCGAAGGTGTCCGTCCGTTACCGCGGGGAATTCCTGGAAGTCGAACCGGACAAGGTTCACTACATGGACGTTTCCCCCAAGCAGCTGGTCTCGGTGGCCGCCTCGCTCATTCC
>DDPU01000031.1:23896-26691 GCA_002342345.1 Verrucomicrobia bacterium UBA2460 | reverse complement strand
TTCAAATCCCACCCCGTCCGCTGAAAGCAGTCGGGGTAAGCTTCATCTCGCCGGAGGCGAAGTATGATTGGGCCAGGGGCGGGAGTTCGGGGGCCAAATCCCACCCCGTCCGCGTCCGCGAGGACGGGGTATGCAAGCGGGGAGTGAAAATGAGGCAGAAAGAGGTTGAGTGGGTGGAGCTACGGCTCAAGATTGTCGAATGAGAATATCGGCTCTCCTGTTTGCGGGCTTTCTTGTTTCCGTAGGAATCTCCCAAGTCGTTGTGCCGGCACGGCGGCCCCTGGTCTTTTTGGCTGACACCAACAATCAGGCGTATTACGGCTACAACAATTATTACTATGGGGGTTATTATGCCACCGGTGGTTATTACGGGTACGGCGGCGCGGCGGGCAGGGGAAGGGATTGGAACAATTACTCGGATGGGCGATATGAGGAACGTGGAAATCATCGTGGGGCGGACCGCGCTGCAGGTGCGCCTCGAGGGGGCGGTGGTCGTCGCTAGAAGGTCTGCTGATCCCTTTTTGAAATAAGGGGAATCCCAAGTCGTCGGTTAAAGGCTGGGCAAGGCATGGATTCGGGCTATTTCCAGTAAAGCGTGATCTCCGCCAAAGCTCTTCTGGATCCCACCATCCTGTTCTTTTTGCTGGGCGTGGGTGCCGGCTTGATCCGGTCCAATCTCGCGATTCCAAGCCAGATGGCCCGATTTCTGGCGCTTTATCTTCTCATGGCGCTTGGTCTCAAGGGGGGATTTGCCCTGGCAAAAAGCGGTTTTCACACCACCGTTCTGATCGATCTTGGGCTGGCTGTCTTTCTCGCCCTGACTGTCCCCACGGCAGCCTATGCACTGCTCAGGCGAATTGTTGCCCCTCTGAACGCCGCAGCGGTGGCGGCCGCCTACGGATCGGTGAGCGCGGTGACATTCATCACCACCGTCCAGTATCTGGATAACCAGGGGATTCCGCACGGGGGCCACATGTCCGCCGCCCTCGCGCTGATGGAATCCCCGGCCATTCTTTTTGCGGTGTTTCTGGCCAACCTGATCCGCGCCCGGCTTCCCAAAAAAAGAAGCAAGGCCCCGGTCGCCGATGCCTCGATGCGCCACGTTCTCCAGGAATCCTTCACGGAGGGAACGCAGATTCTTCTGCTGGGCAGCATGGTGGTGGGATATCTCACGGGGGAGCAGGGAAAATCCGTGATGGAGCCCTTCACCGGAGACATTTTCAAAGGGATGCTGGCGTTTTTCCTTCTGGATATGGGCATGGCCACGGCGGCTCATTTCCAGGATCTGAGCCGTGTGCCCAAGCGATTGGTGGTCTATGGCGTGGTCGGTCCGTTGGTGCACGCCCTATTCGCTCTCTGGCTGTGTTCCGTCTTTGGCGTCTCCATGGGGAACGCCGTGTTACTGATGGTTCTGGCGGCAAGCGCCTCCTACATTGCCGTTCCTGCCGTCATCAAGCACGCCATCCCCGAAGCCTCGCCTTTGCTGTATCTGGGGATGCCCCTGGGACTGACCTTTCCGTTCAACATCCTCGTGGGAATCCCCCTTTACGTGGGATTGGCGGAAAGATTTTTGCGTTAGCGCCGCTGACCGGCGAGCTGGCGGTGCCGGGCCATCAAAGCCCTGATTTTGGATGGATCGGGGGACTCCCTCCAATCACCCTGTTTTTTGAGTGCGGAACCGACAATGAAGCCGTCGGCCGTGTTGAAATAGTCGGCAAGGTTTTGTGCGGTGACTCCGGATCCCAACAAAACCGGAAGGCCGGTGGAGCTTTTCACCTCCTCCAGGTCCTGCAGGGAGGCGGCATCCCCGGTGAAGTTTCCCGAGACAATGACGGCATCTCCCCGCATGAATTCGGCAGCATGGGCGGTGGCGCCGATGCCCACGTCGGCGGTGATGGCATGGGAACTGTGCTTTTTCTTCACATCGACCCAAATCCGGACGGATTCCGCCCCAATTTCCCTTCGATACCGCAGAAGATCCGCAGCACAGGACTGCATCAGCCCCTCATCCGCCACATGGGCAAAGACAAACCCTTCGGCCCGGATAAAGTCCAGGCCGGCAGCCAGGGCAGCGGCCAAGGCTTCCCGGTTGGCTCCGGCCAAAATCTGAACACCAACGGGGATCCGGGCGACCTCCTTGACGGCTTTGCCCACCGCAGTCATGGCAGCGGTGACTTCCGGCCCCGTTCCGCCCCGAAGGTAGGGCGTGTCGTGCATATTCTCGATCATCAGGCCGTGAATCCCGGCAGAGCGATAAAGGGCGGCCTCCCCCCGGGCACGGGCGATGATCTTATCCAAGGGTTCGCGGCCGGCCGCGGTCCCCGGCAGGGCCGCGACATGTATCATCCCAATGACAGGTTTGTCGGTGCGGAAAGGTGGTAACTTCAAGTAACGAACACGCGCAGATCAGCGGACTTGACGGGAGGTTTTGACCATTCCCGAACCATCGGCTTTGCACTTGCCACAGTGGGCATGGGCGGATGACCAGAAGAGGCTGAAAATCACGGAAAGAAGCATGACGGGTCGCATGAGCCAGAAGTATTCATGACCGCAGAGGAGAGTCAACGCTCCGAATGTGCGTCCAGCCGGCGAAGTTGGTCGCCGAGCAGGTTGAGCAGAAGGAGGCAGCCTACCAGGATCACCGCCGGAAAAACGATCAGCCACCAAGGAGTGGCAACGGGGTTAAGCATGGAAGCGCCATCCGCGAGCAGGGTGCCCCAGCTTGCCAGGGGTGCTTGCACCCCCAGACCGAGGAAGCTGAGGAAAGATTCCTCCAGGATGACCGCGGGGAGGGC
>DDPU01000031.1:13750-23814 GCA_002342345.1 Verrucomicrobia bacterium UBA2460 | reverse complement strand
AGGACAAAGGGCCGTTCCTTGATGGTGAGGACCTGGGCCCGGACAATCCGGGCCAGGGTAAGCCATTCCACCAGCCCAAGCCCCACAAAGAGGAGGAGGAGGCGTGCGTGGGTGGCAAACGGTGCCAGGGGGGTTCCGTCGAGGAGGGTCTTTAACCTCAGATCGAAAAGGCTGATGAGAACAATCACCAGGACAATGCGGGGCAGGGCATAAAGAACATCCACGACCCGCATCATCAGATTGTCGACACGACCCCCCAGATATCCGGCGACCAGACCGTAAGCAACGCCGATCAAAAGACTGATGGAGGCACCCACCAGTCCCACCAGCAGGGAAATGCGGGCCCCATACATCAACCGGGTGAGAAGGTCGCGGCCATGGAGGTCGGTGCCGAACCAGTGGTGTCCATCGGGAGGGGCGAGACGGTTGCCGGAAACTTCGCCCACCCCGTAGGGGCTGATCACCGGCCCGAAAATGGCTGCGAGGACAAGGATTCCCAGAAGCCCCAAAATGATCCATGCAGGCCGGGGAAGTCTCATGAGGAGAGCCGGATCCGTGGATCCAGCAATGCGGTCAACCAGTCCGCGACAAGGTTAAACAGGAGAAGCAGGAGGCAGTAAACCAGCACCACCCCGGAAACCAGAAAGACATCGCGGTTGATGACGCCATTCACAAAAAACTGCCCAATCCCCGGAATGGCGAAAACCTCCTCGATCACCAGGCTCCCGGTGAGAATGTTCGCAGCGAGGGGGGCGGCGTAGGCAACCAAGGGCAGAATCGCGGGACGGAGGGCGTGGAGATAAACCAGACCGGCTTCCGAAACTCCCTTGGCGCGGGCTGCACGGATGAAGTCGGAGTCGAGGGTCTCCAAAAGGCCGGCCCGCGTCAGGCGGGCGCATACGCCGATGAACGGAATCGCGAGGCAGAAGGCGGGAAGCACCAGTTGGGAGGGGGCTCCCCAGCCCGCGGGAGGCACAAGTTTCAGGCCAAACGCAAAGACCAGAACCGAGACAGGTGCCAGGACAAAGGTCGGGGTGGAAAGGGTGAGCAGGGCCAGGGAGTTGAAAAAAGAATCACCTTTCCGGCCATGATGCGCGGCCGCGTAAGCCCCCAGGGGGATGCCCAATCCAAGCGCCAGCGTAAAGGAAATCGAGCCGAGCAGCAGGGAGCGGGGGAGGGATTGTCCGATAATTTCCGCGACGGTTCGCCCGCGAAACTTCAGAGAGTCCCCCAAGTCTCCGCGGAGCACCCGGGATCCATATCGGAAAAGTTGCTCGGGAAGGGATCCGGAAAGGCCGTATTTTGCCTCCAGAATGGCCTTGGTGCGGGCATCCAACGCCCGCTCGGCGGCGAAAGGAGAGCCGGGAGCGATGCGGACGAGTAGAAAACACAGGGTAAGGACTGCGATGACGACAGGGATGGAGGAAATTAACCGGCGGGCAAGGAAGGTGAGCATCTGGGCGGAGGGGTTAAGGGATTGGGGAAAATTGCCTTAAAAGTCCGAAAAGCGGGAGGCCCAGAGAGCTCATCAGCTTATTTCCCTTTTGGGCCTATTTCAGCGAAAGGATGTTCGTCGAGGAGATTGGGGAGAAGCCCGTCCAGTTTTCCGGGGTCGAACATTAGACAGCCCACGAAGTGGTAAATCGGCAGGATTGGCATGGCGCGGGAAACAAGAATTTCCTCCGCCTGTTCCAGGAGGCGGAAGCGGGTTGCGGGATCGGCTTCCGCTTGGGCCCGGGTAAGAAGGTTGTCGTACGCCGCGTCCGACCAGCCGGTACGGTTGTTGCCACGCCCGGTGGCGAAGCAGTCGAGAAACGTGAGGGGGTCGTCGTAATCGCCAACCCAGCTGGAGCGGGCGATGTCGAAGTCGAGGGTATCCAGGGATCGCAAATAGGTGGCCCATTCCTGGTTGCGAAGCTCCACCTGGACGCCGAGGGCGCGCTTCCACTGGGCCTGCACCTCCACGGCGACCTGTTCGTTGAGCTCCGACTTGTTGTAAAGGATCGAGACCCGCGGAAAACCCTGTCCGTTCGGGAAACCGGCCTCCCGCAGTAGGGCCCTGGCGGTATCCTCATCCTGAGCCGGGCCTTCCGGCGGCCGGTAGCCCGGAACGCCCCGGGGAGTCAGGGAAAGGGCAATGGGCTCTCCTCCCCGGGTCATCTTGTCCACGACAGCCTCCTTGTTGAGGGCGAGAGTGAAAGCCCTGCGGATCTTCGGATTGTCAAAAGGAGGGCGGGTGACGTTGAAACGATAGAAGTACGTGGCGAAGAGGGGTGCGGGGTGAAAGTCGGGGCGCCCGCGAAGTTTGGGCAGGATCAAAGAAGGAATCAGGCCCTTGTCCAAAAGGACGTCTGCCTGCCCGGAAGAGTACAGGTTAAAAGCCGTGCTGGCGCGGGTGACGGCCAGGGCGTCGATACGGTTCAACCGGATCCGTTCCGGGGAGTGGTAGGCAGGATTTTTCTCCAGACAGACCCGGTCGTTTACCCGCCACGCCTTCAAACGGTAGGGGCCATTGCCCACCCAGTGTTCGGGCCGTGTCCAGCGGTCTCCGTGTTTCTCCACGGTTGCGCGGTGGACCGGCAGGTAGGTGGTGAAGGAGGCAAGGGAAAGGAAGAATGGCACGGGATTTTTCAGGTGAACCACAAGGGTCCCCGCATCGGGGGCGACAACCTCCACCGCTGCCGCCGGAGCGCGTCCGGCCTGAAAATCTTCCGCGCCGCGGATGAAGAAGAGGATTTCCGCATAAGGCGAGGCGGTCGCAGGGTCCAAGGCCCGCACCCAGCTGTAGCGAAAATCCTCCGCGGTGACCGGATCCCCGTTGGACCATTTCATATCGGGCCGGAGCGTAAAGGTGTAGGTCTTTCCGTCCGGAGAGATTTTCCAGCTTTGTGCCGCCCCGGGGATCGCCTTGCCGCGGGCATCCCTCCGGGTCAAACCCTCGTGCAGGGCGGCGCAGATGCGGCCTTCCAACTGACCGGAAACAAGGGCGGGATCGAGGGTCTGGGGTTCGGCCCCGTTGCATAAGACCAGGTCGGCCCGCGGTTGAGAGCCGCATCCGGAAAAGAAGAAAAGGCAGGCAAGGCCCAGCAGACCGGGGAAGACCCGGCGGAAGATCATCAGGGGTTGGCGGGGGCCGGGTTGACGGGGGCGCTTGTCTCTGCCGGGGATGGGGCCACGGCATTGGTGGAAAGATTGTTGGTGGTGGCCGCCACGGGCTTGGTGAGTTCCTCCTGCAATTTGGGCCCGGAGGTCTGGCGGTGGCTGTAGAGAAGGGCGAGGACCAGGGTGAGGAGCATGAAAGTCGAACCGAGCCAGATGGTGCCCTTGGTGAGGACATCCGAAGTTTGAGCGCCAAAAATCGAATCGGTGAAGCTCCCTCCAAAAGCCGCGCCCAGGCCCTCGGAGCGGGGTTTTTGCATAAGAACAAGCAGGGTGAGGAGGACGCAGACGAGCAGATTCACCCCAAGAAGGATGTAGATGGCGATATTAATCATGGTCGGATGCCCGGACAGGCCGGGCAGATTCGATAATATGGAAAAAGGAGCGCGCGTCGAGACTTGCGCCGCCGACCAGGAAGCCGTCGATATCCCTTTCCGCCATCAGTTCGGCGGAATTTTCCGGTTTCACGCTCCCTCCGTAAAGGATCCGGATATCCCCCCCCTCAGCGCCGAACAGGTCGGTGAGGATGGCTCGGATCCTGTGATGGACTTCATTAGCCTGCTTGGGGGTGGCCACCTTGCCGGTGCCAATGGCCCAGACCGGCTCGTAGGCGATGACCAGTTCGGAAATCTGATCCTTGGGGTAGCCAAGGAGGGAGCCGCGGATCTGGGTTTCGACCACGACCATCGTCTCCTTGGCTTCCCGCTGGGCGAGGGTTTCGCCCACGCAAACGATAGGTCGGAGATGGTAGCCCACCGCCGCCACCGCTTTGGCCGCCACGGCGGCATCGGTTTCGTTGAAAAATTGGCGGCGCTCGGAATGACCGAGAATGACATAGCGCACGCCGATTTCGCGGAGCATGGGACCGGAAATCTCGCCGGTGAAGGCGCCTTCCTTGGCTTGATGCATATTTTGGGCGCCCAAGGCGAGAACACTGTGGCGGCCAAGGGTTTCGCTGGCGGCCGGCAGGGAGGTGAACGGAGGGCAGACCACCATGTCAACGTTGGCGACTTTCTGAACACGCTGGACGATCTCCTCGATCAGGATCTTGGTGTCGGAAGCTGCCCGGTGCATCTTCCAGTTGCCGGCCACAAAAGGCCGGCGGGGAATGTTTTTTTTGGGCCGGACCATCTTTATTTTTCGTGCAGGGCTGCCACCCCGGGCAGGGTCTTGCCCTCAAGAAACTCCAGGGAGGCACCGCCACCGGTGGAGATGAATGTGACCTTATTGCCGACGCCGGCTTTTTTGACCGCCTTCACCGAATCCCCGCCGCCGATGATGGAAACCGCCTTGGAGTTGGCTGCCACTGCCTTGGCAATGGCGAAGGTGCCCTCGGCGCAGGCGGGAATCTCAAAAACCCCCATGGGACCGTTCCAAAGAATGGTGCCGGCTCCGGAAATCTCCCTGGCATAGGTTTCCCGTGCTTTCGGACCGATGTCGACGCCCTCCCAGCCTTCGGGAATGTCCCCGGCAGGCTGGGTGAATTTCCCCGGGGAGACCTTGCGACCGGCAAAATCGAGCTGTTCCACGATGAGGGTGTCCTCGGGAAGAAGCAGTTTCACGCCGCGCTTTCCCGCCTCCGCGAGGATCTCCGCGGCGAGGGCCACCTTGTCGGGTTCGCAAAGGGATTTGCCGATTTTTTTACCTTGGGCGAGGCGGAAGGTGTAGGTCATTCCGCCCCCGATCAGGATGGTATCGGCTTTCCCCAAAAGAGCGCGGAGTACGCCAATTTTATCCCCCACTTTGGCGCCGCCCAGGATGACCAGGAAGGGCCGCTTGGGATTGGCAAGCTCCGTGCCAAGATAGCGGAGTTCCTTCTCCATGAGCAGGCCAGCCGCCGCTTTTTGGGCGAGCCGAGCACAGGCTTCGGTGGAGGCATGGGCGCGGTGGGCGGATCCGAAGGCGTCGTTCACATAGATCTTGGCGGGTCCGAGTAGTTTTTTCGCGAAGGCCGGATCATTTTTTTCCTCTTCCGCGTGAAAGCGGACGTTTTCCAATAAAAGAACCTCGCCGGGCTTGAGGGCGGCCCGGAGCTTGCTGGTTTCGGCGCCCACGCAGTCTGCCGCAAAATGCACCGGGCGGCCGAGCGCCTTGGCCAGGTGCGCGGCTACCGGCTTCAGGGAATACTTCTCCTCCGGCTTGCCCTTGGGTCGCCCAAGGTGGCTGGCGAGGACAAGGGAGGCGCCTTGCTCGAGCAGGAGCCTCAGGGTTGGCAGGGTTTCCTGGATCCGGGTGTCGTCGGAGACCTTGGGGCCCTCAGGGGAGGGTTCCAGGGGGACATTGAAGTCCGCCCGGACGAAAACCTGTTCGCCCTTGGGCTGGAGATCCTGAACGGTCAGCTTGGCCACGACCCGTTCAACCCGCGATGTGCTTGAGGAGATCGACGCAACGGTTGCTGTAGCCCCACTCGTTGTCGTACCAGCTGACCAGCTTGAAGAAGCGCTTGTTGAGACCGATGCCGGAACCGGCATCGAAGATGCTGGAGGAGGGGCAGTGGATAAAGTCTGAGGAGACGACCTCATCCGCGGTGTATTCCAGGATTCCCTTGAGGTAACTCTCCGAGGCCTTCTTCATGGCTGCACAGATTTCCTGGTAGGAGGTGTCCTTGGTGGTCTTTACAGTGAGGTCGACCACGCTGACGGTGGGGGTGGGCACGCGGAAGGCCATTCCGGTGAGTTTCCCCTGCACCTCGGGGCAAACGAGGCCGACCGCCTTCGCCGCACCGGTGGCGGAGGGGATGATGTTGATGGCGGCGGAGCGGCCTCCTTTCCAGTCCTTACGGGACGGGCCGTCGACGGTCTTTTGGGTGGCCGTGTAGCTGTGGACGGTGGTCATCAAGCCTTCCTCTATCCCAAAACCTTCCTTGAGGAGGACATGGACCACGGGGGCCAGACAGTTTGTGGTACAAGAGGCATTGGAGATGATGTGGTGTTTGGCGGAATCATACTTGGTGTGATTCACACCCATCACCACGGTGATGTCCTCGCCCTTGGCAGGGGCGGAGATGATGACCTTCTTGCAACCGGCAGCGATATGGCCTCTGGCCTTGTCCGCCTCGGTAAAGAGTCCGGTGGACTCCACCACGAAATCGACTCCCAGGTCCTTCCAAGGAAGGGCGGCGGGCCCTTCCTTAACGGCAAGGCACCTGATTTTATGGCCGTCGACCACCAGCACATCATCCTCGGCGGCGGAAGGGGAAGATTTTTCGCTGCGGACCTCCCCCTGATATCGGCCCTGGACGGAATCGTACTTTACCAGGTAGGCGAGGTTGTCTGCGGGAACGAGGTCGTTCACCGCCACGACGTCGAATTTCTTACCCAGCAGGCCTTGTTGGCAGAGTGCCCGAAAGACCAGTCGGCCGATCCGGCCGAATCCATTAATCGCGATTTTGTGTTTGGTAGCCATAGATTTAAGGGAAGAACCCTAGCGACGATGATGTCGCAGAGTCAATGAGGGTGAGATTTTCCTGAGAGGCTAGCGAGCCAGGAAGGAGACACAGGTTTGGCCATATTCGCGCCGCCAAACCTCCTTCAGGGGCGCCTCCGTGCTCCATTTGGCGCGGTGAGAATGTTCCCACACAATCCGACCCTTGGGGGCCAGCAGATGTTCAAGACCGGCGGTAATGTTCCAGGTCGACAGCTCCTCCGGGGTTTGGTCGTAAGGCGGATCGAGAAAAATCAGGTCAAAGGAGGCGGTGGGGGCGGTCGGCAACCAGCTCTCCACGGGAGTCTCGAGGACCGGGAAATTGTAGCCGAGGGACTCCAGGTTGTGGCGGAGTGATTCCGCAGTGCGCTGGTTTTGTTCGATAAAGAGGGCCGAGCCGGCCCCCCGGCTGAGCGCCTCAAGGCCGTAGGCCCCGGTGCCGGCAAAAAGATCGAGGATACGGGCGCCGTGCACCCAGTTGGCCAGGGCGGAGAAGACGGCGGCGCGGACGCGGTCCTGGGCCGGGCGCAGGCCGGGAATCATGGGGACCTCCAGGCGCCGGCTGCAATGAATCCCCCCGGTGATGCGAAGATGGCCGGTCCCGCTCCGCCGGGGGTGACTCGGACGCTTTCCTTCGGTATGACGTGGGGATGTCGACCTCATCCGGCAACCCTTGGTGTATCATCCTGAACCCCGCCGCCAAGGGCGATCAGGCGCGCAAAACCATCGATCGCATGGGCAAGCTGGCCCCGGAGGCAAAAATCCTGCTGACGGAAAATCCGGGGGATGGGGAGCGCCGGGCCAGGGAGGCGGTTGCCATGGGTTTCCAGACAATCGTTGCGGCCGGCGGTGACGGGACAGTCAACGAAGTGCTTAACGGAATCGATCCTGCGAGGTGTGCGTTGGGCATCCTGCCGGTGGGGACGATGAACGTCCTTGCACTGGAGCTGGGAATTTCCCCCGACCTTGAGCGCGCCTTGGCAGTGATCCGCGCGGGAAGACGCCGGCAGATCGACCTCGGGTATGCGAACCAACGCCGTTTCATCCAGCTGGCCGGGGTGGGGCTGGATGCGGAGGTGGTGAAAAAGACCCATCCGGAAGCCAAACGGGCGTGGGGGCCGTGGAGCTATCTTCTCACCGTGGCGCAGGTGACTGCGGCCCCGGCCCCGCACCTCAAGGTGAAGTCGGGCGGGGAAGAATATCCCGGCGCAATGGTGCTGATCGGAAACGGCCGGCATTATGGTGGGCCTTTCCGGTTTTTCCCCAAAGCGGACATGTCGGACGGCAAACTCGATGTGTGCATTTTCCCCAAGTCAGGGCCATTGGACCTGCTTTGGTATCTGCAGGGAGTGCTCCTGGGCGGTCCTGAGTCACTTCCCGAGGTTAAATATCTCCAGACCCCTGCATTGACGGTTGAGGCCCAGGAGAAGGTCGCGCTTGAGGTGGACGGGGAATACGGCGGCGAGACTCCGGTCGCCTTCCGGCTCGAGAAAAAAGGGGTTGAGGTGATCGTTCCTTGAGAAGTGCCGGAGAGGTTTTCCGGCTGGAAAAAACGGACGGCCTGGCGCGGGCGGGGACGCTCAAGACGGCACACGGGGAGGTTCCGACTCCGGTCTTCATGCCCGTGGGCACGCAGGCCTCGGTCAAGGGCGTTAGTCCGGACGAGTTGATCGAGCTGAAGGCGCCGATCATCCTGGGGAACACTTATCATTTGGTGGTGCGGCCCGGTCTTGAGGTGATCCGGCAGATGGGAGGGTTGCACCGGTTTATGGGTTGGAATGGGCCCATCCTGACCGACAGCGGAGGGTTTCAGGTTTTTAGCCTGGCGAAGATCCGGGAGATGACGGAGGAGGGGGTGGTGTTTTCCAGTCATGTGGATGGAAAAAAGTTTTTCCTTGGACCAAAGGAAGCGATCCAGGCGCAGGACTCGCTGGGCTCGGACGTGATGATGGCCTTCGACGAGTGCCCCCCTTGGCCCTGCGAGCATGACAGGATGGCGGAAAGCCTGAAGCGGACACACCGCTGGGCGCTGATTTGTCGCGAGGAGCAGGATAGGATCGGTCACCGAAACCTGCTTTTTGGAATCGGCCAGGGCGGGGACCATGCCGATCTCCGTGAAAAGTCCCTGACGGAACTGCAGGAAATCGGATTCGATGGCTATGCGGTAGGCGGAGTAAGCGTGGGGGAGCCCGAAAACCTGATGATGAAAGCGATCGACGACAGCGAGCCCTGGCTTCCCCGCGACCGGCCAAGATATGTGATGGGATTGGGGCACCCTGACCAGATCGTGCGGATGATCGGAAAGGGCATGGATATGTTCGACTGCGTCCTGCCGACGAGGGTGGCGCGAAACGGGACGGCCTGCACACTGGAGGGGCCAGTTTCCGCCCGGAAACCCACCTGGACAAGGGACGAAAATCCGATTGTAAAGGGTTGCACCTGTTATGCTTGTTCGCGCTTCAGTCGCGCCTATGTTCAACATTTAATCAAGGCGGAAGAGTTATTGGGATTAAGGTTGATTTCCCTCCATAATCTCCATTTCTACCTTGAGACCGTCCGGCAGGCCCGGACGGCGATCCTGGAAGGACGGTGGGCCGGATGGTCCGCGGAATTCCTGGGGCGGTATCAAAGGGGAAGGAAGGAACAGGACCAATGAGCTTGATGAACTGGCCGGCCGCATGGCCGCTGTTGATGGCGCCCCCCCCGGCGGAGGGAAGCACTGCGCCCAGCTGGGTGACATTCCTGCCGATGGTGGTTCTCCTCGCCCTGATGTATTTCGTGCTGCTCCGGCCGCAAATGAAGCGACAGAAGGAACATGAAAAGCTGATCGCCGCGGTGAAGACGGGTGACCGGGTGGTTGCGGCCGGCGGGATTTACGGAACGGTCACTAACCTTAAGGACCAAGTGCTGGTGTTGAAGGTGGCAGATGGCGTGAAAATTGAGGTCCAGCGCTCCACGATCACCTCGGTCGAAAAAAACGAAGACAAACCCGCATCCTGAGGATTCCCGATGATCGCCCTCCAATTCGGACTTAGCCTTGTCTTCTTTGTTCTCTTCGTCGGTTATTTCCTGACGGCGGACGCCCGCAAACGGATGCGCCTGAGCCTGGCGCTGACCGGATCCCTGGTGGTGCTCTGCCTGAGTTCCCTTTTCATCCGAACGGAGGACGGAAAGTGGGTGGTGAAGATCAAGCCCGGGCTGGATTTAAGGGGCGGGACGCAATTCCTGCTGGAATTGGCGGGTGACCCGGGGCGGAGTGCCCTGGACCAGGCGGTCGAGGTGATCCGGAAGCGTGTCGACTCGGTGGGGGTAGCGGAGCCGGTGATCCAGCCGGTGGGGGACAAGAGGATCATCGTGCAGATCCCCGGCGTGAGCGAGGCCGACAAGGCCTCCTACCGGAGGCAACTGGAGAAGGTCGCCAAGTTGGAATTTGCCCTGGTTCATCCGGAAAGTGAGCGACTGACCGATGTGGCCAAAGGAAA
>DDPU01000031.1:12769-13706 GCA_002342345.1 Verrucomicrobia bacterium UBA2460 | reverse complement strand
CCATCGTGGAAACGCCGCTGGTGGTGAAGAGGCGCGCGGAAATGTCGGGGAAGAACGTCGCCAGTGCTTTTCGCAGTGTGGACCAACTGGGCCGGCCGGTGGTGATCATTGAATTCAATTCGGAGGGGCGGGATAAATTTGGCAAACTGACCGAGCAGAATATCGGCCGAAGGATGGCCGTGGTGCTGGATGGAGAGGTGTATTCGGCCCCGGTGATCCGGACGGCCATCTATGGAAGCTGTGAGATTTCGGGAGGGAACATGAGCATCACGGAGGCCGAGGAGTTGGCCAGCGTCCTTAAAAACCCCCTGGAAAACCCCGTGGCGATCGTGGATGAGCGGGGGGTGGATCCCAGCCTGGGAGCAAGTTCGGTGAAAAGCGGTTTTACCGCGGGCTGGATCAGTTTGGTGGCGGTGGCTCTTTTTGTTCTCCTTTATTATCGCTGGCTTGGGCTGGTGGCGGTTTTTGGGTTGGTCATCAACGTGCTGATTTTGCTGGGGCTTTTGGCCCAGTTCGGCTTTACGTTGACCCTGCCGGGCTTGGCGGGATTGATCCTGACGATCGGCATCGGGGTCGATGCGAACGTGCTGGTGTTTGAGCGTATCCGGGAGGAAATGAGCCGTCATCGGAGCGGTTTGGAAACCGTCGGCGCGGGTTTTCAGCATGCCTTCAGCTCGATCCTGGATGCCAACGTCACCACGGTGATCGCCGCGGCCATCCTCTTTTGGAAGGGGTCAGGCCCCGTTCAAGGTTTTGCCACGGTTCTTTGCCTGGGAATTTTTTCCAGTTTGTTTGCGGCGCTGGTGGTCAGTCGCACAGGCGCAGAATGGTTGGCGGAAAAAGGAGGCAAGGCGTCGCTTCACATGTTTCGCCTTTTTGAGCAGGCAAAGTTTGATTTTCTCGGATGGCGGAGGGTCGCCTATGTGGCGTCCCTTGC
>DDPU01000031.1:11731-12640 GCA_002342345.1 Verrucomicrobia bacterium UBA2460 | reverse complement strand
CAGGATTTTCCCTCGGCAGGTTTTCAACAGATCCAGTTGGACAAGGTGGCTCCGGTGGTGGGCGAGGAATTGAAAAAGAACGCCCTGATCGCACTGATTTTCGGCGTGATCGGTGTGTTTTTGTACACGGCATGGCGTTTTGAGTCGGCGTTTGCGGTGGGGGCGATCGTCGCCTTGATCCATGACGTGCTCATCAGCCTGGGTGTTTTCGTCCTGCTGGGGCGGGAGCTTTCCCTGCCCATGGTGGGGGCCATCCTCGCGGTGGCGGGTTACTCGATCAACGACACAATTGTGATCTTCGACCGGATCCGGGAGACGTTCCGCGGGGGGTTGCATGGAAATAAAAAAGAGGCCATGAACCTGGCAATCAACCAGACCCTGAGCCGAACGCTGATGACTTCGGCCACGACCTTCTTGGCGGTGTTGGTGCTCTTCCTTTTTGGCGGCAGAGTGATCAATGATTTTGCCCTGATCCTGCTGATCGGCATTGCCGTCGGCACCTACTCCTCGATCTTTATTGCCAGTCCGATAGCTCTCCTCGTGGGCGGAAGAAAAAAATAAGTCGGGAACGGCTTGCGGGTCGCAAGCCTTTCCTTATTCCGTAAGGATGCGTTGGGTCGGAAATCCAGGCCGGGCGGAGTCAGGGCAGGCTCCCGATCAACTGATCGACAGGATCCTGGGTCGCCGCGGGCTCTCCCCGGGGGCGGAGCGGGAGGCCTTTCTTCAGCCCAAATTGGCGCATCTCAGTCCTCCCGAAGAGATTCCCGGAATACCGGGCGCTGTGGAACTCCTCAAGCGCCACCTGAAAACCGGGAGTGCCATGGTGATTTACTCCGATTACGACGTGGACGGGATCACCAGCGCCAGCATTTTGCGGTTGTTCTTGGATTCCATGGGAGCGGGAGCCAT
>DDPU01000031.1:223-11692 GCA_002342345.1 Verrucomicrobia bacterium UBA2460 | reverse complement strand
ATCGTCCTGGACTGCGGCACCAACAGTCGGGCGGAGGTGGCCAGTGCCAAAGCGGGCGGCATGGATGTGCTCATCGTGGACCATCATCAGGTGGGAGAAGCCGCCAAAAGCGACGCCTTGGTGAATCCCCAGTTGGGCTCCTCGCATCATCATCTCTGCACGGCGGGACTGGTGTTCAAGCTGTGTCACGCTTACCTCAAGGCAGAGGGCGGGAGGCAGTTCGACCTGCGCACGGTGCTGGATTTGGTCGCATTGGCCACGGTGGCCGACCTTGTCCCCCTGGAAAAGGATAACCGCATTTTTGTCCGGGAGGGGTTGCGGCGACTGGTCCAGACCGTGCATCCGGGGTTGCGGAGGTTGATGGAGGTGAGCGGGGGCGGAGTAAGGACACCGACAACCTTCACGCTGGGGTTCCAGCTTGGCCCGAGAATCAACGCTGGGGGTCGCGTGGGGGAGGCCTCGGCGGGGCTGAACCTCCTGCTGAGCCGTGATCCGGGAGAAACAGCCAAACTGGCCAGGGAACTGGATTTGCAAAACCGGAAGCGTCAGGAGCTGGAGGCGATGGTCTTGGAGGAGGCGGAGGCCGAGATCGGGGAATCTCCCGATGGACTGGGGCTGGTGGCGGCGAGCGACCGCTGGCACCCGGGGGTTGTCGGGATTGTGGCGGCAAGGCTGGTTCGGAAATATCACAGGCCGAGTTTTGTCATCGCGCTGGAAGAGGGGGCGGGCAAGGGGAGCGGTCGTGGCCTGCCCGGAGTGTCCCTGATGGACGCCTTGCGGGCCTGCGCTCCGTGCCTCAAGGGATTTGGGGGGCATGAGGGGGCAGCGGGAATCACGATCGAGGCGGACCGGGTGGCGGAATTCAGAAAGATCCTGGTGGCATGGCTGGAAAAAAGCGTGAGGCCGGAGGTTTTTGAGAAGAGCCTTTCCATAGAAATGTCTCTGCTGCCGGAGCACCTGACACCGGAAATGGCGCGGGCAGTGGGGGATCTGGCTCCGTTCGGGAAAGGGAATCCCGAGCCGGTTTTTCAGTTGGATGGTGTGACCATGGTCAGTGCGCCGAAAGTCTTTGCGGAACGCCACCTGAAATTCCGGGCCCAAGCGGGGGAGCGTAAGTTTGAGGTGGTGGGTTTTGATTTTGCCCGGCGCCCGCCGGACCGACCGACGTTCGACTTGGCGGGATCCTGGGAATGGGACGAGTACACGGACGCACCCCGGTGGCGGATGGTCGACTGGCGTTGAGCCCGGAACAGAACCGCATACGGAAGGCGGCGGAGAGCCTCGCGGAGAGGCTTGGGTTGTCCGGCCCGGAGCAATTGGCCGGCTATCTGCCGAGGAGACATGAAGACCGGCAGGGAGGGTGGCACCCCTCGCAAGGATTGCCGGAGGGGCCGGTAAATTTCCAGGGAACGGTCACAAGATCCAAACTGAACCGGTGGCGGGGGCGCAGGTGCATGGTGGAAGTGGATGTGGAAGTCGCCGGCAACATGGGCGGCTTGGTCCGGCTGGTCTTTTACAACCTTCCTTTCATGGCCCGGGCCTTCCCCGAGGGGAAGCGGGTGGCGGTTTTTGGCCGGGCGGAGGAAAAAAAGGGCGTTTTTGTCTTTGCCCATCCGGAAACGGAGACGGTGGAGGAGGGGAAGGAGGAGGGGATTCATTTAGACCGCGTGGTTCCCGTTTATCCTTTGACGGAGGGGGTAAGCCAGCGGCGCGTGCGTTCGGTTCTTTATCATTATTTGAAGGAATTCTGGCCCACCTTGGAGGAGGTGTTTCCGGGTTTGGCGGGAATCCCCACCCGGTCCCAGGCATGGAAGACTCTCCATTTCCCGGGTTCTTTGCGGGAGGTGGAGATTGCGCGAAGAAGCCTGGCCCATGAGGAGTTATTGGGAATGCAGTTCACGCTCAGGGTGAGGAGGGCTGCGCGTGAGGCCATCCGGGTGGAAAGGCCCGGCAAAACGCGGGATCTGGTGGAGCCTTGGAGAAAATCGCTTCCTTGGCCGATGACGTCAGACCAAGCACGGGCGTGTGGGGAGATTGACGGAGATCTGGCGCTCGGAAGGCCGATGCATCGCCTTCTTCAGGGGGATGTGGGGTCGGGCAAAACACTGGTGGCGGCCCATGCCTTGTTGCGCGGACTGGAGCACGGCACTCATGTGGCGCTGATGGCTCCAACCACTCTCTTGGTGGAACAGCATGCGGCCTCGTTGCGCAAACTGCTTCCCCGGGGAGTGCTGGAGGTGGTCACGTGGACCTCGGATAGCAAGCCGGGTCCGGTGGGCCTGTTTCCCCGGATCACCGTGGGCACCCATGCGCTTTTTGCGGAAAAGACACGGTTATCCCGCCTTTCCCTCTGCGTGATCGACGAGCAACAGAGATTCGGGGTGAGGCAGAGGGCAGCATTCCTTGCCAAGGGGGAGCGTCCTGACCTGCTGGTGCTAACGGCGACACCGATCCCCAGGACATATGACTTGCTGTTGCATGGGGATCTTGATGTTTCCCTTCTCCGGGAGATGCCGCCCGGGAGGGGCGAGGTAAGGACGCATGTCCGGGACGGAGCAGTGACGGAGAAGATCTGGGCTCATTTGCGGGAACGGGTGATTGCGGGTGATCGGGTCTATGTGGTTGTTCCGCGGCTGGGCGAGGAGGTGATGGATCCGGCCGAAGAGGCGTCCGTCAAGCGGACCCACGAGCAGTTGTCGACGGTGATCGGCAGGGCGGGGGTGGCCTTGTTGCACGGCAGGCAGAAAGAGGGGGAGAAGATCGCGATTTTGGAAAAATTCCGGAAAGGGGAGATCGCCGTGCTCGTGGCGACCACGGTGGTCGAGGTGGGGGTGGATGTGCCGGAGGCGAACTGGATGGTGATCGACCATGCGGACCGGCTGGGATTGTCCCAATTGCATCAGCTGCGCGGCCGGATCGGCCGGGGAGGGAGAAGCGGGAACTGTGTCCTGATTCAGAGATCGGGAGGGCCGGTCGCCAGGCAGAGGCTGGAATTCCTGGCACAAAACCGGGATGGCTTCAAAATTGCCGAGGAGGATTACCGCTTACGAGGTCCCGGGGACATCCTGGGAGAGGACCAAAGCGGGATTCCCCGTTTCCGGTTTGCCAGACTTCCGGAAGATCTGCCCCTGCTGCAAGTAGCCCAGCAGGAAGCGGGGAATCTGATAAGGGGTGATTGGAGGCAGTGGAAGGGACTGGTGGAGGCCGAGAAGCGTGCCAAGGAGGATGTGGCGACGAATTAAAAGGGGCTCCCGTTTATGTTTACGATTACGTTTGGGCGGTTGAAAGGTTAGGATGCGGGGATGTCCTTGGGTGGTGGAAAAAGATCCGGAAAGCTGTTTGAGCAGGCGAAAAGAGTCACGCCGGGCGGCGTACACTCCCCGGTGCGCGCGTTTCGGGCGGTGGGGGGCACGCCGGTATTTATGGTTTCCGCAAAAGGGGCCTACCTTCGGGATGCCGATGGAAAGAGTTATGTGGATTTTGTGGGTAGCTGGGGGCCGGCCATCTTGGGGCACGCCCATCCGGCGGTCACCAGGGCGGTGCAGAAGGCTGCGGCAAAAGGGCTCAGTTTCGGAACGCCACATGAAGGGGAGGTGGAGCTTTCGCGTTTGATTTGTCGGATGGTTCCGAGCGTGAAAAAGGTTCGTTTTTGCAACAGTGGCACAGAGGCGACGATGTCCTGCCTGAGGTTGGCCAGGGGATTTACCGGAAGAAATGGAATCGTGAAGTTTTCCGGTTGTTACCACGGTCATTCCGATGCGTTGCTGGTGGCTGCAGGGTCAGGGGCCCTGACCTTGGGGAGGCCGGACAGCGCGGGAGTCACCCCCGGGGCAGTGGAGGACACCCACGTGCTGCCTTTCAACGATTCCGGCGCTGCGGAGAGGCTTTTTGCCCGGCGGGGGGCGGAGATTGCCGCGGTCCTGGTGGAACCGATCCCGGCCAATGCCGGCCTGATCCTGCCGATTCCGGGTTTCCTGGAAAAACTCAGGGATCTGACAGGCAAACACGGTAGCCTGCTGATTTTTGACGAAGTGATGACCGGATTTCGCCTGGCGCCGGGAGGAGCCCAACAAATCCTGGCGATCCGGCCTGATTTGAGCGCATTTGGCAAGGTGATCGGGGGAGGGCTTCCGGTGGGGGCCTTTGGGGGGCGCGCCGAGGTGATGGATCATTTGGCCCCGGAAGGACCCGTCTATCAGGCCGGCACCCTATCGGGGAACCCCATGGCCGTGGCGGCAGGCCTGGCGCAACTAAGGGCGCTGGCGAAGGGCAATATTTACCGAGATCTGGAACGGACTGGAGCAGCCCTGGAAAAGATGTTCCGGGAAGAACTGGGTTCCGCGGGTTGGAAGGATCCCTTTGTCCGGGTTGGCTCGATGTTCTGCCTATTTTGCCGTCCCGGCGGCGAACCGGTCCGAAAACTTGAGGAGGCCCGAAAATGTGATACCGGGAGATATGCCCGGCTGTTTCACGGGCTTCTGGAAAAAGGCGTGTATTTCCCTCCCTCCCAGTTTGAAACCTGTTTTCTCTCGGCGGCTCACGGGGAAAAGGAGTTGGAGATCACCAGGAAGGCGTTACGGGAGGCTTTTCGGCAGGCTTGAGAAAAAGGCCCATTCTGGGCAGGGTGGATCTGTGAACACGGCGCTGGCCGATTTTTTCGACCTCAGGGGACAGAATCACGAGGAGTTGTTTGCCGGGGCTATCCATGCCTGGGAGGTCCTGCCCAGGATCCATGATTATCTGAAGAAAAACCTGAAGAACGGCTCCAAGGCCAAGATCATCGGTTCGCCGGTCATCGGGGAGAATGTTCATCTTGGGGAGGGCACGATCGTTGAGCCCGGAGTGTACATCCGGGGTCCCGCCTGGATCGGGAGGAACTGCGAGGTTCGGCACGGCGCCTATATCCGCGAGAATGTGATTGCCGGGGATGGGTGTGTTTTGGGCAATAGTTGCGAGTTTAAAAACTGCATCCTGCTTTCCGGCGCCCATGTCTCCCACTTTAGTTACGTGGGTGACTCCGTGGTCGGGAGGGACGTGAATCTTGGGGCGGGGGTAATCCTCTCCAACTATCGCCTGGATGGGCAGGCCATCCGGGTGCGGGTGGCCGGCAGTGTGGTGGAAACCGGACTGCGCAAGTTCGGAGCCATCGTGGGGGACAAGTCCTCGGTCGGCTGCAATGCGGTGATCAATCCGGGAAGCTTGATTGCAAAGGGTGCAAGAATCCTGCCGGGGACAATCTGGTCTTCCCAAGGTTAATTCGGATCGTTTGCCAGCTGCTAGTTTGCGGACGAGCCACGGTTGCCCGGCGGGGCAATGCCAAGATTTCTGAGTCTTAGGCGTAGGGGGACCCGACGAAACTGTGAAAGGGTGCGGTGGCGAAGGAGCGGCTGATCAAGCCGTCAAAAATGGCGGGCACGGCCTCAGCGGTCTGCGGGTGAAGGTCGTGGAGCAGGATGATGGAACCGGGTTGGCTTGCAGCGAGGACCCTTTGGGCGATGACCGCACTTCCGGGTTGCGACCAGTCCTTGGGATCAACCGACCAATAGGCGACACCCAACCCGTGTTTGGAGGCAAGAGGCCCCTGTTCCCGCCGAAAGGCGCCATAGGGAGGGCGAAACCAGACAGGGGTGACCCCGGTGGCCCGTGCGATGGCTTCCTGGGTCCTGGTGATCTGGTTGTCCACCGCCGCATCGCTCATCCCGGACAGCCGTGGATGCGTGTAGCTATGATTGGCAACATCGTGGCCTTCGTCCACCAAGCGCCTGGCGAGATCCGGCCGGGCGTCAACCTTGGCGCCGATCAGGAAAAAGGTTGCCCGCATGTCCCTCTTTTTCAGCTCGGCCAGCACCCTTTCCGTGATGCCGGGTGTCGGGCCGTCGTCAAAGGTCAGTGCCAGCTTGTTGCCGAAACCGGGCCCGGAATTGATGAACGCGGGGTTGATCTCCACTTCGCCGGCCTCCCCGACCGAGCCGTTTTGGGCCCGCCCTGGGACGGCCAGACCGGCTCCGGCCATGGCGAGCATCCGGAGAAAATCATTCCGCCTCATAGACTTCCTCTTTAGCAGGGTAAGGGGCATTCTCAAGTTGCCATTCCATGAAGGTCTGTGATCTCACCCAGATTTACTCTCCCCGCGGGGGCGGAGTCCGCTCCTATTTGGAGGCCAAACGGAAATATATCCGGGATCATACCCCGCACGAGCACCTGATGATTGTTCCCGGGGCAAAAACCGAGCAGGTGGAAGGGGGAAGGACCCGGTTATGGACGGTGGCGGGTCCCTTGGTCAACCGGACCTCGCGGTACCGCTGGATGCTCGATTTGCCCTCCCTTTTGCGAATTCTGCACGACGAGCATCCGCAAGTGGTGGAAGCCGGAGATCCCTACCATGCGGCGATGATCGCGCGGAACTGGGCCAACCGCCGGGGCTCTAATTTTTTCATGTTTTACCACTCCCATTTTCCCGACGCCCTTCTGCGCACGGTCCTGAAGTTTGCGGGAGGCTGGGCCCGCGGTTGGGTGGAAAAAGTGGCTGGGGACTATCTGCGCAACATGGCGCTCAACAGCCGGGGCATTTTTGTCGCCAGCCGGCATCTCATGCGTGTTCTTGATGGGTGGGGATGCCGGGGACTGATCCATCTTCCTCTGGGGGTGGATACCTCGGTGTTTCATCCCGTTAACAAAGGGGAACGCGGGGAAATTCGGAAAAGGCTTGGACTTCCGGCTGACCGGCCGGTTTTTCTGTATGTTGGGCGTTTTTCCCCCGACAAGGATACGGCCCTGCTTTTGCGCGCCTGGATAAAAATTGGGGAGGCACAAAAAAAGCCATGGTGCGGGGTCATGGTGGGGGATGGTCAGATGACGGGGACGGTGGAGGCGTTTCTCCGGCATCATCCCCATATCCGGCGGGTTCCTTTTCTCAAAAAACCCGAGGACCTGGCGGATTGGTACCGGGCGGCCGACCTGCTCATCCATCCGGGCCGATGGGAAACATTCGGCCTGGTTTTACTGGAAGCCCAGGCTTGCGGGTGCCCCGTGGTGGGTTTTCGGGGCGGGGCGATGGACGAACAGGCGGAAAATCTTTCCGACTGGTCCCCGGAGCGGAACTCGCTGGGCCTCGCGCGGGCGGTGATCCGCAAGGCCGGCCTCCTGAACGAGGACGAAAGGGTCAGGACCTCGCTTTTTGTGAAGGAACAGTTCAGCTGGGAACGGACATTCTCCCGGCAGATGGAGGTTTATGGCCGATCCGGCTGACGAACCGGGGGAATTTGTTGTTCGTCCGTATCGTGCAGAAGATCGTCCCATGGTCCGGCGAATTTGCGCGGATACGGGATTTCTGGGCACACCGATCGATCCTGTTTTTGAGGATCGGGAGCTGTTTGCGGATTTTTTGACCTCACCCTACACCGATGCCGAACCGGAAAACTGTCATGTTCTCGAGAGCGGGAGCGGGGAGGTGGTGGGATATTTGACTGCATCCTCCGACGAAAACCGCCGTCGCCGCTACCTTCTGAAAAAAATCCCCGGTTGGTTGGTCCGTGCGCTCCGGGGATGTCTGGGCGGATATCGACCGGCCACGCGGCGATACCTTCTTTGGCTGTTGTTTCGTGGACGCAGGGAAACCCCGTCCGCCCCCCGGAATGCGGCCCATTTTCACATCAATCTCCTCCCCGGGGCGAGAAGCGTCGCAGCAACACGGTCCCTGATTGATTCGTTTCTCCTCTCGGCGGGACGCCGCGGAATCCGGTGCGTTTACGGGCAAATGGTTACCCGCGGGGGGCGGCGCGGAGAACGGATGTTCGCAAGGTACGGGTTCCGCGTCACCGACCGCAAAAAAGTGACCAAATTCCGGTCTTATTCCGAAGAGGAGGTTCATTTGTGCACCGTGGTGAAGGATCTTGCGGAATCCCCGTTGCTGTATGGAAAGGATCTGCATCGGAAGGGCGGGCGAAAACACGGGCGAATCGAAAGAAAACTCCTGCTTTCGCTGCACGATTTCCATCCCGGAAGCCGGGCACAGATCGCCGAACAGCTGGAATTTTGTCTGCAGGCCTGCCCGGGGAGTGCCTCCATCCTTGTGATCCCGGAGTATCATCACGGGCGGGGAATCGAGAGCTGTGGCGAAAGTCTCGAGCAGTTGTCGCGCTGGGAGCGGGAGGGGCATGATCTGGCCATCCATGGGTATTTTCACGATCGATCCGGCCTGCCGGAGGAATCGTTCTTCTGGACGAGAATTTACACGGACCGGGAGGCGGAATTCTTCCGCCTCGATTCGGCGGAAGCAGAGTCACGCATCGGGCGGGCCCTGGCCATCTGGGGGCGCCACGGTTGGCAGGCAAGGGGATTTGTGGCTCCCGGATGGCTCCATGGTCCTTCCACCGAAAAGATCCTGCGTCAAAAGGGCTTCGCCTATACTTGTCACCTGACGGAAGTGGTTCATCTTGCGGAGGGGCGTCGTGATCGGGCTTGGGCGGGGACCTACAGCCTCCGGTCCCCATGGAGGCGGAGATTGGCTCGGGGATGGCATCCTGTCTGGAAGGCCCTGTGCTCCGGGCAACGCTTGGTGCGCTTGAGTCTTCATCCCATGGATCTGGAAGTCCCCTTTGTCCGCAGGCAAGTGGGCACCCTTCTCAAAGAGTTGTCGGCGCGGGGATATCGGTCAGTCTCATACGCCGAACATGTCCAGGTGTGACCTTCATCTTCATTCCCGGCATTCCGGCCGGCCTTCGGAGTGGATCCTTCGCAAGGCCGGGGTCCCGGACAGCCTTTCCCGGCCGGAACAACTCTACGACCAGCTGCGCCGCCAGGGACACGATTTCGTCACCCTGACGGATCACAATTCCCTCGGCGCCCTACGGGAGTTGCGGGGCCGGGAGGGGTTTTTCCCGGGGGTGGAGATCACCAGCTATTTTCCGGAGGACCGGTGCAAGGTTCACCTGCTTGCATGGAATCCGGACGAGAGACAATTCGGGGAAATCGACAGGCTTCGCCACAACCTTTTTGAGCTGGCAGCATTTCTTCGCCGCGAGGAAATCGCCCATGCCGTCGCCCATCCCCTGATCAGTGTCGACGGTCGGATGACCCCGGATCATTTTGAAAAACTTCTCCTGCTTTTTCCCGTTTTTGAGACGATCAACGGCCTCAGGTCGGGGATTGCCCACAAGGTCGTGCGGCTCTGTCTGGACGCTCTGACCCCCGAAAAGATGCGGCAAATGGCCGAACGCCATCATCTGGAACCGCCCGGAAAGGAGCCCTGGAAAAAGGGGAGGGTGGGCGGTTCCAACGATCACTGCGGTCTTTATGCCGGCCAGGTTTGGACCGAGGTCTGCGGGGCGAAGGACGCGCAAGGCTTCC
Organism: Verrucomicrobia bacterium UBA2460; assembly: GCA_002342345.1. GTDB lineage: Bacteria > Verrucomicrobiota > Verrucomicrobiia > Methylacidiphilales > Verrucolacustridaceae > Verrucolacustris. Next base: position 2,344 of record DDPU01000031.1, on the reverse strand, counting down.
TGCGCGGCGTCATGGAGGGGCGGGGAATCCCGCACGGCCCGGATGGCGATCCGGCGCGGTTTGTCAACGGACTCTTCCACATCCTCTTCGAATTTCTGCGGGAGAGGGTGGGTTCCCGGGCGCCCCGCGGATCGGAACTACTCCTGCGCATTATCAACCGTTTCCTGGCGGGCGAAAACCCCGTACAGATGGGCTTTCTGGAAAAAGCCAGGGCCGCGGTTGACATGGTGGCGAGCGGGAAAATCCTCGAATTTTGGAAGGCTCCGGAGGGGGGGTTGAGCAAGGAACTGGCCCACTATCTGGGTAATCCCGAAACCAAAAAAACACTCCAGAAAGTTCTGGATGAGGAGAAGACGCCCGAACGGCGGAGTTTTCGTCTGGCTTCCAAGGTCATCAATGACCTTGGGTTCCGGATTGTGACCCGGTTTATCGACCGGGCCACGCGGGGGGACCTGGTGGCGGGACTGGAACCTTTGGCAGGGGTTCTCCCGCTTGGCTTGGCCACCGCCCCTTATCTTTATTCCTTTCACACCCTGCGTGTGAACCGGGAGCTGTGGGGCAATGTGGCGCAACGGATGACGGGTTTTCGGCCCGCGGATATGCAGAACAGAAGCAAGGGTTGGTTCACCGACACGCTCGAGGATGTCAACGGGGTGGCTCGAACCATCCGGACGATGGCAGCAGTCGGGAGAAGACAAGGAGCCGATTTGACCATCCTGACAAGTCGTCCGGATCTGAAGCCAGAAGAGGGGGTGGTTAACTTTTCGCCAGTCGGTGTGTTCACCATCCCGGAATACGAGCTACAGAAGCTGAGTTTCCCCCCGATTCTGGAGGTGATCGATCATGTGGCCCGGCGCGGCTACACGGAACTGATCCTGAGCACTCCGGGGCCGATGGGGCTCACCGGACTGTTGGCCGCCAAGCTGCTGGGTCTGCGGGTCAGCGCCATCTATCACACAGACTTTCCCCAATATGCGCGTTTTCTCAGCGGTGATGACCCGATGATGGAGGGAATCGCCTGGAATTTCATGAACTGGTTCCATAGCCAGGTCGACAGGGTCTATGTCAATTCCCCCCACTATTTGGAGCGCTGGGCGGAAAACGGCCTGCCGAGAGATCGTTTGGCCATTCTTCCCCGCGGGCTGGAGACCGAGGTTTTCTCGATTCAACACCGGGAAGATGATTTCTGGAAGAGGCGCGGGGCAAGGGGCCGGGTGGTTCTTTATGTGGGTCGAATTTCCAAGGAGAAGGAACTTGGGTTTTTGGCGGAGGTTGCCGTTCGGATGAGGGCCGAACCAGGGGTGACCTTTGCGTTCACGGGGGACGGTCCTTATTTGCCTGAGCTGAAGAAGAGGGTCCCTCACGGAATTTTTACTGGCCCCCTGCACGGTGCCGAGCTTTCCAAAGCTTACGCCTCGGCCGACCTTTTTGTCTTCCCCAGCACCACCGATACCTACGGGAATGTGGTCCTCGAGGCTCTGGCCTCTGGCCTGCCGGTCCTTGTTTCCGAGCAAGGTGGTCCCCGGGAGTTGCTGCGGGATCCCGCGGACGGTTGCGTTGTCCCGAGAAACGCCGCCGCATGGGTTGCCGCCATTCAGGCGCAATTTTCGCAAGCCATGGATTTTCGCTCCCGCGAGGAGCGCAGAAACCGGACAATCCGGGGAAGGGAATGGGGGGAGGCTTTTGAGAGATTTTGGAATGATGGCATTCTGTGAATAACTTTAGTGGCAAATGATTTGACCCCAGGCCTTTTCTCTCATTTATTTCTCGGATGTCTTTGCCCACGCCTCCGCCTCCACCTCCGAGGCCTCCGGGAATACCTGTTCCTCCTTCGGCAGCGCCCATCGCCAAGCCGGCCATCCCCGTTCCCGGTTTACCAAAACCAGCAGGCATTCCTTCCTCGGTGCCTGTTCCTCCTCCTCCCGGTGCCCTTCCGGGGATGAAAAAGGAGACCATGCGTTTGACCCCTCCTCCCAAGCCGCCAGGTGCTCCGGTCCCTCCGGCTCCTGCCGTTCCGGTGGCTCCCACCCCTTCCGCCACTCCTCCTCCGGCTGTTCCTGGCTCAGGGCCCCAGGCGCCGGCCGTCCCGGGCATACAAAAGCCCCCGGCGGATCTTCGCAA
>DDPU01000031.1:0-129 GCA_002342345.1 Verrucomicrobia bacterium UBA2460 | reverse complement strand
TCCGGCATCCGCTCCCGCGGGGGTAAAGCCCGGACCCGCCCCGCAGAGGGGGCCTGCGCCCGCCATGGCCATGCCCGTTCCGGTGGCGGACAGCGGCGGCACGGGATTGGCCATCGCCGCGCTACTGGC
>DDPU01000029.1:15981-17340 GCA_002342345.1 Verrucomicrobia bacterium UBA2460 | reverse complement strand
CCAACCGCCAGGAATCGGCATTGTCGCGCCCCTCCGCCGTTCCCTAAAAAAGATCATGGCCCGCACCGCCAAAAAAGACGCCGTCATCCGGCGGATCATCCTTGCCTGCATCTGCGCCGGCACCGGCCTTTTTTTCGCCTCGCTCGCCCTGATCCAGTTCAAGCCGCTCCAGGAAGCGGAAAATTACACACGGGACCTGCGCATCCGTTTCGGCAAAGAGGCCCCGATCGCGCCCGAGGTGGTTTTTCTCGCCATCGACAAGCAGTCCTACAACGACGTCCTCCTGGAGGAGGAGATCGCCGCCCATCCGGCGCTCGCGGAAATGTCCACCGGCTCCTGGCCGTGGCGGCGCTCGGTCTGGGGGCATGTCATCCGCCGGGTCGCCGGGGCGGGCGCCAAGGTCGTCGCCCTGGACCTGATGTTTCCCACCCCCAAGGAAGGGGACGATGAACTGCTGCTGGCCCTGAATGAGTTCGGATCACGCACGGTGGTCGGCGGAACCTTTGAGGAGGTCAGCAACCTTGGCCGCACCTCCGTCCAACTTTCCCTCCCCGCCCTTCTGGCAGCCCAGGGCGTGAACGAAATCTCCTCCAACAATCCCGACGGTCGCGTCGGCTACGTCAACCTTTGGCCCGACGCCGACGGCATCATCCGCACCGCCCATTATCGCCGCACCTTTCAGGATACCTCCGCTATTTCCCTCAGCGGCCGCATGCTGGAGAAGGCCGGTCTCGGTGACCGGATTCCCGAGGGTGCCTCGGGCCTGATCCGTTACGCCGGCCAACCCAACTTCAACTACAAGGCGATCCCCGTCTACCAACTTTTCGTGCCCTCGACATGGGAGAAGGTCTTTCAAAACGGGGAAATGCTGAAGGACAAACTTGTCCTGGTGGGCCCCTACGGAAACTGGTCCAAGGATTTCCTCAAAACCCCTTACCCCAACCCCATGCCCGGCCCCGAGGTTCATCTCGCCGCCCTTGGCGCGGCCCTGACCGGGAGCTTTCTGCAGCTCCCCCCCGCCTGGGCTTCCCCCGCCCTTCTCACCGCGGGTGCCTTGCTGGCCTTGCTGCTGATCCTGGCCACCACCCAACCGGTTCTGCGCCTGGCCCTCCTTCTTCTCTCGGCGGTCGGCTACGCCGTTCTTTCCTTCTTCGTCCAGGACAAGCTGAGCCTGGTCCTGCCGGTGGTGAACCCCGCTCTCACCCTCCTGCTGGGAGGGATCGGCTGCCTCAGCTACGAGTTTGTCCTCGAGCAACGCGAAAAGAGGCGGGTGCGCGGCATGTTCTCCACCATGGTCAGTCCCGAGGTTCTCGCCTACATGCAGGCGGACCCCGACCGTTTCCGCCTGACCGGGGAGAA
>DDPU01000029.1:3967-15887 GCA_002342345.1 Verrucomicrobia bacterium UBA2460 | reverse complement strand
TGGTGACCAAGTACGGCGGCTACATCGACAAGTATGCCGGGGACGCCATCATGGCCGACTTCGGGGTCCCCGTCTGGACCGATCCCGATCCCCACTCCCACGCCTGGAAAGCCTGCTGGTCGGCCCTCGAACAGCAGGAGCGGTTGCAGACCCTCAAGCAGGAACTGAAAGCGGAATACGGCTGCGATATCGACGCCCGCATGGGCATCAACACCGGGGAGGTGGCCGCGGGCAACATGGGCTCGGAACAGAAATTCCAGTACACGGTGATGGGCGACGCCGTCAACCAGGCCGCCCGCTTCGAGCCGGCCAACAAGCCGTTCGACACCCACATCATGATCGGGGGCAAGACCTACGAGATGGCGAAGGACAAGATCGAGGCCCGCTTCCTCGCCAACATGATCGTCAAGGGCAAGACCGAGCCGGTCCCCTGCTATGAACTCCTCGCCAAAAAGGGGGAACTTCCGGAAACCAAAGCCCGCGTGGTGGCAATTTTTGAGGCGGCCTGGAAACTCCACGCGGAAAAAAAATTCCAGGAGGCGATCACCAATTTTGACGAGGCCCTGAAGCTCGACCCCCACGACGGCCCCTCCAAGGCCTACCGGAAAATCTGCGAAGGGTTTCTGAAGAACCCCCCGCCGGACGGCTGGGCCGGGGAGTACATCCAGACTTCCAAATAAGCCGGGCCAGCCACAAGGTTTCGGCGTGAACCGGACCGTCACCCACATTTTTCTCGACTTGGGGAACATCCTTGTCGGCCTGCACGCCGGCGAAAAACTCCGGGCCCTGGCTCGGAAGACCGGCCAGGATCTCACCGTATTCTGCGAACGGATCTGGTCGGACCAACGGTCCCACGATTACGAGCGGGGCAAACACACCTGCGCGGAATACTTTTCCATGCTCGCAGAGGAGTTGGATCTCACCCAGGCCGAACCGGCCTTGCGGGAGGCCTTCTGCGATATCTTTCAGCCCCTCCCGGAACGGGTTGCCATCGCCCGCCAACTGGCCGCCCACCACCCGCTCGGACTGATTTCCAACACCTGCGCCGCCCATATCCGCCACCTCGAGGCCAACTTCGATTTCTTTCCCCTTTTCCAAACCCGGACCTACTCCCATCAGGTCGGATCCCGCAAACCCCACCCGAAAATTTATGAACACGCGCTGGCCGCAGCCGGGGCCCGCCCCGAATCCTCCCTGTTCGTGGACGATCTCGCGGAAAACCTTGAGGTCCCTGCCCGGATGGGGTGGAAAACCATCCACCTCCCGCCCAAGGCGGATCTGGCGGAGGCCCTCCGGAAATCCGGTATCCTTCTGCCCTAAGTTTTTTTTACGGTGATCGCAGGCGGCCCCCCGGGCCCGGCCCGGACAGGTTCCACGGTGACAACCGGGACGCCCGCCCCACCGGTATTGGAAGCCGTTTCCGGAGAAGTTTCCCCCGGGGACGCCGCCGGAGTCCGTTTCCGGCTGACCGTCTTGCTGTAATAGTATTCCGTATATTTGTAGTATCCATATTCCGGCTGTTTGGGATCCACCCCGTTGAAAATGATCCCGAGGACCTTGGCATTGCGGGAGTAAAGCGCTTCCAGGGAATTTCGCATGAGCCGGCAGGAGGTCCGGCCGGCCCGATAAATGACCAGGGTGCCATCCGCCTTGGGAGCCAGGCTGGGCGTATCGTCCACGGCCAGCACCGGAGCCGTGTCCACCACCACGACTTCAAACTCCTTGCGGAGATCCTCCATCAGCTGCTCGCAGGCTGCGCTGAAAATCAGCTCGCCGGGATGACCGGTGGGTTCCCCCGCAGAGAGGAAAAACAGGTTCTTGTAGCGCGTCGGTTGGACCACATTCCGCCACTCCGCCTCGCCCCCCAGCACCTCGGCCAGCCCCGGTTCGCCTGTAAGCCCGAAGAGGCGGTGAAGACCGCCGCGGCGCATATCGCCGTCGATCAGCAGGATCTTCTGGGTGGTGGCGAAGGAGAGGGTCAGGGCCAGGTTTGCGGTAACGGTTGATTTTCCGTCGCCGGGCGTCGGACTGGTGACCAAAACAACCCTGTTTTTTTTCTGCCCGTCGGGCCCCACAAACCTGAGGCTGGAGCGAATGTTCCGGAAGCTCTCCGCGTAAACATGGCGGGTGTCCTGCGGGTGGAGCAGGGGCAGACGTCCCTCGGCGTCCGGAACCTCCTCGGGAACCTGGCCATAGATCGGCTCGGTGAAGTGCTCGGTCAGTTCCACCACCGTGGATACCCGGTCGTTGAAGCGGTCGAGCAGGAACAACAATCCCCCCGACAAGACCAGGCCCACCCCGATTCCCAGCAGGAGGGTCCGGATCAGCCCTGGCTTCACGGAAAGCGCGGGGGTGGCCTGCTCCAGGATGTTGACGTCGAATTGGCTGACGTCCTGGCTGACGCTGACATTCTGGACGGTGCCAAGCAGGGAATCATAAAGCTGTTTTTGGCGGTCCCGCTCGGTTTTCAGTTTTTCAAACTCCGCCATTTTTCGCCCCACCTCAAGGGCCTTGGTTTCCGACTCCGCCACGATCTTCTCGAGGTTGGAAATCTGCAGCTGGATTCCCTGCCGTTTCTCCTGGATGGACTCCTGGCTCTGCTGCCGGACGATTTCCAGCCTCCGCTCGTAGCGGGTGATTTCATCCTTGAGGGCGAGGATCTTGGGATGCTTCGGGCGCAGATATTTCGACATTTGCTCCAAACGCGCCTTGGCCCTCTGCAGTTGCCGCTTGGTCTGGATGTATTCCGACTGGGGTCCCTCGATCAGGGCGGCGGAGCCCGCCCCGTCCCGGGTCGGCGCCCCCTCGGGGCCTTGGGCCTGGCGTTCCAGGGTCTGATCGATGTTCATCAGGTCGAGGAGTTGGGCCTCCTTTTTCAATTCCGCGAGTTGCTTGTTCAGGTCCACCAGGTAGGAACCCACGTAGTTGCCCTGTTCCTGCAGGAAGATGACGTTGTTCTCCTGCTTGAACTGGAAAATCCTCTGGTCGAGCCCGGCGATGGCTTTTTCCAGTTCCGTCAGCTGCTTGGCGACCGCGTCCACCGTTTTCTGGGAGGTCTCCCCGCGCATCTCCCGTTTGAACTCCAGAAACTCGCTCATGCAGGCATCGGCGAACATCTGGGAATACTTGGGATCAGGACTGGTGACCTTGAGGATGAAGATCGAGGCCTTCGGCTCCTGCTGCACCGAGAGTTCCGCCTTGATCTCGCGGAATTCCGGATGGGAAGCCTCGATCGCCCTCTCCGCCCGGCGCTTGATCTCGTCGCTCTGCATGAGGGAAACCTGGGTACCGAAATAATTCGTCAGCTCCTCCGTGTAGACGGCGCTCTCCTTCGTCATGATCCGGGGGGCCACCATCATCCGCCCGGTGCTGACGTAGAGCGGTTCCCCCAGGAAATAGCGCACCCCCTGGACGAGGAGCGAAGCGGACAAGACCATCATCGGCAGCCACCAGTATTTTTTCAGCAGCAGGTGGTAGCGGTAGACGCGCGCCCGGAGAACCGCCGGAGAAAGCGGTCCCCCGATGCCAAGTTCCTGTCCGAGTTCCGCCATCGGATCAGCCTAGAAGTTGAAGAGCCGCTTGGGGACAAAGATATGATCCCCATCCTGCAGCACCGGGTTGTTCTCCTCCTCCCCGGTTTCAAGAATTTTGACCATGTCGATCTCCATGGGCTCCCCCTTTTGCCCCTTGCGGAACAGCTTGACCCTCCTCTTGTCCGCAAAATCGCCGAACTTGGCCTGCACAATCACATCCTTCACGGTCAGTTCCCGGTCGAGCGGGATCGGATAGTTGCCCACCTGGGCGACGTTTCCGGCGATGCTGACCTGCCCGCGGCTGGTCACCGCCGGCACGATGATCTGGTCCTCCGGCTCGAGCACGCGGTCCGAGGCCGTCACCCCGCGCCGGATCTCGTCCAGGTTGATCACGACGGGCTCGGGGGGCGGAGCCCCCTCCGGGACCTTGCGGATCAGCTTGATCTGCTGGATCGCGGCCCGATCCTCGAGAATCCCGACCGAGGAAAGCGCTTTGCTGGCAGTCATGTTCTCGTTGACGGGAATGTCAAAGGGCCCCGGCTTGCCGACCGCGCCGCTGATATAGACCTTCCCCCGGGACACCCCGGAGGTGGCCAGGGAAATCAGTACGGTTGCCTGGTAGTAAAGGCCGTCGGGACGCTCGAGGATTTTTTTGATTTCCTCGGCAAGCTGCCGGTGGGTCTTTCCCTTGGCCATCACCCGCCCGAAGTAGGGATGTTCCACCTCTCCGCTGTCCGAAACCTGCAGACGGTTCATGGCGACCCGCTGCGGATCGTTTGCCTCGCTGCGAGGGTCCGGTTCCTCGTCGAGATCCTCGAGAACACGGAACTCAAGCAGGTTTCCCACCGCGATCGGCTTCTTGTCGTCGAGGGATTCCATCGGATTGTTCCGGGCGGGGTCCGCGGAAGCCGGGGAAGGAAGCGGGGTGACGGTACCCTCCGCGGGTTGCGCGCTTTCCCCGACCCGAAGCGTGAAGGGGGAGGAATTCGGAGCCGGATGCGACAGGGCGGGAAGCAACGGGAGCAGCAGGAAAAAACAGGGGGAAATCTTAAAAGTCATAGTTGAATCCGGCAGCCGCATTCCACTGCTGATATCCGTTTGCGGGCAGGTCGGAGTCCTTGAGAATGTAGGTGAAGTTCAGGCTGCTGCCGAGTTTTTCGGTGATCTGGTAGCCAAGACGGATCCCTGCGGTGTACTGCTGGTAGTTCTCCGGATACAGGTTGCCGGATACCTGGCCCAGCTGGGCGGAAAAGGGTGTGCTCAGATTCAGGTCATTCACCAGGTTCCAATTCAGGTTCGCCCCAAAGTTCCAAACCTGCACGAAATTGCTGCCAACTATTGCGGAAAGCTGCGTGCTCCGGCTAGCGGAAAGCGTGTAATTCAGGTATTCGTTCATGCGGTGGGACCAGCCCACGTTGAGATACCAGGTGGAAGGACTTCCTCCCGCCTCGCCTTCCGGGGTGTTGCTACCGGTGAACTCCCCCCAGAGCCACCCCCCCCGCCCCGTCACGGTGATGTATTCGGAAACCTGCCAGTTCAGGAACGGTCCCACCTGATAGATGTTATTGTCGTTTTGCCCATTCACCGTTGTGGTGGTGTTGCCATCCGGATCGGTGACCGTCTGGATCTGGGAATTCGTGTAGTCCGTGATCGCCGCCACTCCCTCCGCCCCCACCACCAGGGTCTTGGTGAGATAGTAAGTGGTGGCAAGGCTTGGGGTCATCGTCCGGCGCTCCAGATTCTGGTACGCGGTCTGCCCCGCCCACAGGTTGAACCAGTCGAACCCGGCCGTGATGATGAAATCGGCCAGATCCCAGTCCACATTCACACCGGCGCTGTTTTGGTAGATGGAAAAACGGGAAACGTTGCTCAACTCACCCGCCTGGGTGGGATCGTTCTGCAGGGAAAACTGGTCGTAGGGGCTGAAGCGAAAATCCCCGACATAAAATGTCCCCTTCAGCGCGCTGTTGGGACTAATGAAAAGCCCTCCGGGACTCTGCGATTCGGCAACGTCAAAGTAGTAGGCGTAACCGACGCCCACCGAGAAGGCGATCATGTTCAGATCCGTGATCGGCCAAAAGATGCTGGTGTTCAACACGGGGGTGGCATAGGCGCTCCCCTTGGCATTGTTCTGGCTCAAAGTCGTGTTGGAGTTGTATCCCGCCGTCAGGCCTGCCCCCACATTCAGCAACACCGGACCAAGATCGAGGTTGTAATCCATTTTTTCCGGGGAAACTTTTCTCGCTGCAGCACTCGCCTCACCGGCCAGAGACTGCCACTGGCTTTCCTGCGCATGCCCAACCCCCACCGCCAAAAGAAAAAGGCCTGCAACTCCCATGGGGAGCATCCGGGCGACCCGCAAAAAAGAAGCCCCTCCACGGGCGGGAATTCCCCATCCGCTCCCTACCCGTCTATCGGAAGATAAAGTTTTCAAGAAATACAATTTACCTGTTTTATGGTAAAAACAAATGGTTTTTTATTACCTAAATAATTGATCCTTTGATATTTTTGCACGCTTGAGAAACAGCACTCATACTCGTCTTGCCTTCCTTTTTCCGGTCGTTTGGGTTCTTTTTTCGGCGGTTTTGCGGGCGGAGGTTTCCCAACCTTCCTTCATCGGGTGGATTCCGGTCCAAACGGTGGACCCGGGTGAGTCCCTGGAAATCGATTTGTCGCGATTTTTGTTTGTTGCACCGGGGGACCGTTTGGAGATGGAAAAAAAGAGTTCCGGGGAAAAAATCACCGCCGAGTTGGATTCCTCCAAAAGGATTTTGCGTCTTCCACCCGCTCCTGGCCGGGCCGGCATCGGAAACCTTCCCCTGCGGATCCAAAAGGCGGATGGCGGCTCTCTCGGCGGGATTTTGACCGTGGCTGCGCCGGTTGTTCCGGAAACCGTCCTCCGCTACTCCGGCAAAGGATCGGAAAAATCGGTCTGCCTGGCCGGCACCTTCAACGGCTGGAACCCCACTGCCCACCCTTTCAGAAAAACGGCAGGCAACGCCTGGGAGATTTCCCTGGCGCTACCCCCGGGATCCCACGACTACAAACTGGTGGTGGATGGCCAGTGGCGGCTCGACCCTGCCAACACCGAAAAAAGCGGGGATGGCACCGGCAACGAAAATTCCGTCCTCCGGGTCGCCGGATCGGCCTCAACCCCTCCCGTGTTTTTTGCCCAGTCCCGCTCGGCCGACTCCCTGGTTTTTTCCTGCCATCCCGGATCCGGGAAGCCCGCGCAAGTTTCGGCGGTTGCCCAGCACCCGGACGGAACCTCCACGCTTCTTCCGGTGGAGGCCATCCCGGATGGCGGATGGAAGGTGGCAACCGGGGGACTTCCCGGCGGGGCCTGGGTCAGGATCATGGGGATCGGCTCCGACGGGACACCCGCTTTCCCGGCGCGTGCACGCGTCGGCGAGGATCCCGCGGCGGGAACGGATCGCCACGATCACATCATTTATTTCGCGTTTATCGACCGGTTGGTCGACGGCGACCCTTCCAATAACCCCAAGCCCGACCCAAGGGTGGAACCCCCCGCGCAATATTTCGGTGGCGATCTGGCCGGCGTGAGAAAACTCGTCGAGGAGGGGTATTTCGAAAAACTCGGCATCAACACGCTCTGGCTCTCTCCGGTGAACCGGAATCCCCCGCCCCCCTACCAGGAGTACAAGGAGCCCCGGAGATGGTACACGGGATACCACGGTTACTGGCCCGTCAGTTCCACCGAGGTGGAACCCCGTTTCGGCGGCAATGCCGCCCTGACCGCCCTGGCCGAATCGGCCAAGGATAAAAAAATCCGGATCCTGCTGGATCTCGTCCTCGCCCATGTCCACGAGGAACACCCCGCCTTCCGGGAACATCCCGAATGGTTCGGCTCCCTCATGCTCCCGGACGGAACCAGGAACCTCCGCAAGTGGGACAACGAAACCCAGTTCACCACCTGGTTTGAGCCCTTTCTCCCCCGCTTTAATTACGAGGTCCCCGCCGCCTCCGCCTTTCTCATCAACAACGCAGCGGACTGGGTCCGACGCTTCAACCTGGACGGCTTCCGTCTCGATGCCGTCAAACATATCCCCCCGAAGTTCTGGACATCCTTCCGCCAGGGCCTTCGTCAGGGACTGCCCGAAGCCCGGCAAGACTCCTTTTACCTCGTCGGCGAAACCTTCATGAACCGACGGGGCATCAACTCCTTCATCGGGCCCAACCGGCTGGACGGCCAGTTCGAGTTCCCCCTGTACGACACCCTTCTCGAAGTCTTTGGCACGGGCAAAGAGGACTTCCGGGAGCTGGAAAAGTCCTCCGCGGCCTCCGAAAGGGTTTTCGGTCCGGAAACGGTGATGTCCCCCCTCCTCGGGAACCACGACAAATCCCGTTTCCTTGCCTATGCCGACGGGGATCTTCCCGATCCCTCCGGAAAGGATGAATTTACCGTGGGATGGACCAAGCCTCCCAAGGTCGATCACGAATCCTCCTACCGCAAACTTATGCTGGCCTTCACCTTTGTCCTGACAGCATCGGGGGCCCCCACGATTTATTACGGCGACGAAATCGGCATGACCGGGGCCCAGGATCCCGACAACCGCAGGATGTTCCCCGATCCCGCCAAGCTGACGCGGGCGGAAAAGTCGGTGCAGGACCATGTTTCCAGGCTCAATGCCCTGCGCACCAAACATCCCGCCATCCGTTACGGAAGCCGCCGGGCCATCCAGGCCGACCAAGCCACCTACGCCGTCGCCCGGGCCTACCTCCAGGACCGTGTTTTGGTCCTCTACAACCGCTCGGAATCCCCCGCCAAGCTCGATCTGGAACTCGGGCCGGAATTTGTCGACGGCACTCTCGAAGATCGCCTGGGAAAGCTCGGGAAATTCCCGGTGAAAAATGGAAAGCTCTCCATCACTCTTCCCGCTCTGACCAGCGCTCTTCTCATCCCCTGATCCCAGTTCCCATCCCCCGGTCGGGGTGATTTTTCACGCATAAATACGTAATTTTTGCCAGCAATTATGTTAATAACTTTTACATAAGAAGTGTTCTTTGCTTTGTAGCCCCAATTGGTTGTACCCAAAGTTCATGGAAATCCATGAGGCGATTTGGGGCAAAAACCTGGTTTTGTTTTTTTTGGGCATCTGTTTTTTTCTCTCAAACCCTCTTTGCCCAGAGACTGGTGGTGCCCCCAAGCACCGACTCCAACCCCGCCTCGACCACTTCTCTTCCCCCTGCACAACCGGCTTCGCAGGGTGGCCTCGGCGACACAGCTTTGGTTTTAAAGATCTATCCCGACGGCACGAAAAAAATCGTTCCCCTCGTGGCGCTGAACTATCGTGACGACGGCGCCGCCTTCGGGGGGCCCCCCAAACTTTCCCTCTACCCCGAGCCCGCGCCTCGCTCCGACCGCCTTACCCCTGCCTCGCCGGAACGACTTTCCGTTGCCCCCATCGGCAACAATGGGAACGCTGCGACCGTCCCGGCCACTCTCCCCGCCTCACCCGATAGCCTGGGAGGGACCCCCTCCTTGCCAACGGCTGCCGGTGATCCCATGGGCGGAAGTCCCGCCGCCGACCCCATGGGAGGAGGAGGAGCCGCCCCGCCCGACCCGCTCTCCGGCGCCGCCAACCCGTCCACACCGCCTTTGCAGACGGTTTCCGGGAAACCGGCCCCGATCGTCGGCGATGCCACCACCCTCCAGCTCGGCGCTTGGGACAGCTTTTTCCTTAACGGCGGCATCGGCGGCTCCCTTCAGGGCCAGCTCACCGCCCGCCGGGTCGACAACGGAACCAACCGGCAGGCCTATCCTTATCAATACCCATCCGGGACCTTCAACGGTGCGGTCGTAGGAGGGGAAAATTTCACCTTCAACCCCGGCTTCCGGTTCGACATGGAGTTTGGCTACAACTTTTACGAATGGCTCGGGGTTGGCCTGCAAACCGGCCTCACTTACAACGGCATCAACCAGTACAACGTCACCTTCAACACCAGTCCGGGAGGAGGTCTTCCGGCCGGGTCCTACAACATGTCCGCCGATGGGGAACTGGTTCAGGTTCCCGTGCAAATCAACGGAATCCTCCGTTGGCCCGGAAATGTGAAGTTTAGGCCATTCCTCGCGGGTGGCATCGGTGCCATTTGGCAACAGCTCGACGTCAACAACTACTACCTCGCCAACACGGATATTCAGGGGAACTACTGCCGCAGCGGTTTTCAGTTCGGCTGGAATGCCGAGGTTGGGGCCACCTACACGATCGAGCCCGGATTGGACTTTTACGGCGCTTTCAAGATGCTCAGCGCATTCATGCCGGTCATCGGCAACTACCAGTTCGAGAACAGCTACAACTTCGCCATCGAAGTCGGCATCCAGTCCCGGTTTTAGTTCCCCGGGCTCAGTTCTCCTCCAGGCTGATCTCCCCCGGTTTCAGCCCGTGGCAGATCCCCCGCTTGGTACTTTCGATAAAATCACAAAACTCCCGCACCTCCGTGACCTTGGCATCCTTTCCCTTCCGAATCGCCTCCAGCGCCTGCGCCCGGTTTTTCCCTCCAAAGAAAAACTCCCCGTAGACCCGTTGGAGCGCCTTGCGGTTGTCCGGCTTCACCCCCGCCCGCCGCAATCCGACGGAATTCAGCCCGCACACCCCGTTGGTCGCCACAGCCATGCAGTAGGGAGGAAGGTCCATGCCCACCCGGGTTTGTCCCCGCACCATCGCCAGCTTCCCGATCCGCACAAACTGGTGCACCACCACCGCCCCGCCCAAAAACGCCTTCTCCCCCACTTCCACATGCCCGGCCAGGAGCACGTTGTTGACTAGGGTCACCCCGTCAGCCAACCGGCAGTTGTGGGCCACATGCGCCCCCACCATGAGAAAACAGTTGTTGCCGATCACCGTGTCCGTCCCCTCCTTGGTTCCACGATGGATCGTCACATATTCCCGGATCACGTTCCCGTCCCCAATGACCACACCGCTCTTCGCCCCTTGATAGGCCAGATCCTGCGGCTCCCCACCGATCACCGCGCCGATGCCAATGCGGTTTCCCGCCCCCATCCTTACCCGCCCCTCCAAAACCGCCCGGGGACCCACCACGCAGCCATCCCCAAGCTCCACCTCCGTCCCAACGATCGCCCCCGGGCCCACCACACACCCCGACCCGAGCTTGGCGCCCTTTTCCACCACGGCCGTCGGATGAATTTCCCGTTTGCTCAAAGGTAACCTGCCTCCCGGAAACTATAGTAGCCGGCCCGGCCCTCCCGGGCGACGCCGATAATCACATGATCCTGCAGCACCACGCCCACCGCCTTGGCTCCGTCCCGCAGCCTCCGGGTGAACTCCAGGTCCGCCGGACTCGGTGCCGGATCCCCGGACGGATGGTTGTGCACCGCGACGAGCGCATACACGGTTTCACTGCCCAGCGCCTGCCTCAACAAATCCTGCGGCTGAACCGCCGTCTCGTTCACCGACCCCCGGCTGATCTGCACCTTCCGGATGAGCCTGAGTTTGGTGTTCAAAAGCAGCGCCCACACCTCCTCCCGGTCTTTCTTCCGCAGTTCCGCACCGATGGCCAATTCCACCTTGGAGGGATCATCCATCACCTCTCCGGCCACCTCGGCCGACCCCACCCGGCGCCCCAGTTCGATCGCTGCCGCAATCCGGCACGCCTTGGCCACACCCAACCCCCGGAACTCCTTTTGCAGGTTCTGCGGCGTGATCCGGGCCAGGCTACCCAGCGCCTCCCGCGACTGCAGGATTTCCCCCGCCAGTTCGACCACCGATTTACCCGGTCTGCCGGTCCCCAGCAGGATCGCCAGCAGCTCCGCCGTCGCCAGCGCCTCCGGTCCCCGGGTCATCAAGCGCTCCCTGGGCCTCTCCTCCGCCGGCAATTCCCGGATCTTGTTCACTTCCCGGAACAATAAAGGGAGCCACCTTTCCCCTCAAGAAAGGGGGAATGTGCGCCTGCAACTCCACCTCGTTGCCCTCGTACCTCTTTTCGAGGATCCGCCCCGCCCGGGCCAACAGGGCCAGCAGGGATCCCTCGCTCTGCGGCACTTTCAAATGAACCCTCATGCTCCAGGCTGAAAGCATCGCCGAGAGTTCCGCAAAGAATGCCGGCATACCCTCGCCCGTCTTCGCGGAAACCAGCACCCCATGGGCCACCCCCGCCGCCTCCCGGGCCAGGCCCACCCGGTTTTCCACCCGGTCCACCTTATTCCAAACCGTCAGGGTGTGCTTGTCCCCCGCCCCGATCTTTTTCAGCACCTCCTCCACCGCCCGCATCTGTTCGGCCCGCTGGGGATGGCCCGCGTCCACCACATGGATGAGCACATCGGCAAAGGCCACCTCCTCCAGGGTCGACTGAAAGGACTCCACCAGGTGGGTGGGAAGCTTCTTCAGGAAGCCCACCGTGTCCGTCAG
>DDPU01000029.1:1435-3805 GCA_002342345.1 Verrucomicrobia bacterium UBA2460 | reverse complement strand
CCGGGTGATCCGCTCCTGCACCCTTCTTCGGTCCACTTCCAGCTGCGTTTCCCCGGGGCCGCGCATCCCGATGCCCCCCGTCTGCCGGGAAAGATGCGTCCACATCCGCGTCAGCCGCGGCAGCAGATAAACCAGTTGGGCCAGTTCGATCTGCAGCTTTCCCTCCCTCGACTTCGCCCGCTGCGCGAAGATGTCGAGGATCAGCTGGGTCCGGTCCAGCACCTTGCAGGAAAAAATCTGCTCCAGGTTCCGCGCCTGGGCCGGACTCAACTCGTCGTCAAAAATGATCGTGTCCGCCTTTTTGTCGCGGGCCGTCTTGGCCAGCTCCGCCGCCTTGCCGCTGCCGATGTAGGTCGGCGCCACCGGAGCCTCCATTTTTTGGGTGGCCCGGTCCGCCACCTCCCCGCCCGCGCTCTCCACGAGCAGGCCCAGTTCGTCCAGCGATTCCCCCACCTCCCATCGGCTGCTCCGGGGGGTCTCCAATCCCACCAAAAAGGCCCGCTCTGTCGGCCGCTCCCGGTTTGTGGTGATGATCATCCGGAGAAACTTCCCCCGCCCAGCGCTTTCGCCAGTTTCTCCACCCCCGTGGCTGGCGGGAGCTGTCCAGAAATCGCCTCGATGATTTCCAAATTAGGAACCCGCTTGAGCCAGGTCAATTGACGCTTCGCATAGGCCCGGGTCGCCGCCACGATTTTGTCTCCCGCCTCCTCCCGGTTAAGTCGCCCCGCCACGACCATCTCGATTTCCCGGTAACCGATCGCCCGCCCTCCCGGACATCCCCGCCATCCTTGCCTTTCCTGCAGCTTTTTTACCTCCTCCAGCCAGCCGTCCTGGATCATTCCCGCCACCCGGGCGCGAATCACCGCCACCAAAGCGTCCAAATCGGGAACCAAGGCAAACGCCTTGGCCCCGGACAAAGGTCCGGGCTGGGTCTCCTCCCGCTGCCACGAGGACATCTTTCGCCCCGTCTGGCGCCACACCGCCAGGGCCCGGACCAACCGCCGCCGGTTCTGCAGATCCGCCTTCTCCGACCACTCCGGATCCACCCTCCGAATTTCCTCGGCCAACTCCTCCGTGGAGCGCGCCTCCAGTTCCGCAGCCACTTTTCCATCCGTCCCCGGCGCCCGGGCCAATCCCTCCGTCAACACTTTGTGATAAAGACCGGTACCCCCCACCCAAACTGCCCTGCGGGATCTATGCTTCAGCCCCGCCAACACTTCTCCGGCTGCTTTCAGATAATCGGCCGCCGTGAATCCCTCCTCCGGTTCCACCAGATCCAACAAATGGTGCGGGATTTCCTTTCTCGCTTGGGCGGACGGCTTGGCTGTGCCGATGTCCAACCCCCGGTAAACCTGGAACGCATCCAACGAGCAGATCTCCGCCCCGGTCTTGCGGGCGACTTCCATGGCCAGCCTCGTCTTGCCGGAAGCCGTGGGCCCAAGAAGAAAAATCACGCCTTGGCTAACTCCAGTCGCCCAAACCGCCGCTGCCCTTCACCCGCCAAACATTGACGAGGTCCCGGTTCAACTCGTTCAGGAACCGCGAAGGTGTCTGCCACGCATCCCCACCCTTACCCATCCGCAGCCGGGGATGGGTCAGGTAAAGCTCGTCCTTGGCCCGCGTTACCGCCACGTAAAATAGCCTTCGCTCCTCCTCCTCACCCTCCTCGGTCTCGATCGAACGTGCTGACGGGAAAAGCCCGTCGCAAAGCATGATGACAAACACGGTCCCGTACTCCAGCCCCTTGGCCTGATGCACCGTGCTGAGCTTCACGGCCTCACCCTCGTTGTCTGCCCCCCGCGCCGCCACCTCGGTCTCGGTATTCCCCAACAAGGCCAGCTCTGCGAGAAAATCGGCCGTGTTGGTGAACCCGTTGGCGTAATCCTCCAGTTGGCGCAGGTCGTCCAGCCGGTTCACCGCATTGGCGTAGCGGGCCCGCACGTAGTCCCCGTAGCTCCCCTCCACCACCAGCTTCACCTGCTCCGCCGAAGGCTTCCCGGCAATCTGCCGCAGGGTCTCCACCAGCTGGGCCCAGCCCTTGGCGCTTTTTTCAGACACCTTCACCTGTCCCAGCGCCTTCCCGCCAGCCACCTCATTCCACATCTTGGTGGCCGATTTCGGCCCCACCCCCGGCAACAACCTCGCCAAACGGTGAAAGGCGACTTCGTCCCTGGGATTGGCCCCCACCCTCAGGTGGGCCGCCACATCCTTGATGTGGGCCTGCTCAAAAAACCGCAGTCCGGAGGTGATCGTGTAGGGAATGTTCCTCCGGGTCAGCTCCAACTGCATCTCCATCGCATGAAAATGCGCCCGGTACAGGATCGCGATATCGGAAAGATTCGTTCCCTCCTCGTGGAGTTCCAGAATTCT
>DDPU01000029.1:0-1393 GCA_002342345.1 Verrucomicrobia bacterium UBA2460 | reverse complement strand
CCCGCCTCCCGTACCGCCCGGAGGTTTTTCGGAAACTGCTTGGGATTGTGGCTGATCGCGTGATTCGCCAGATCCAGGATCTGCGGGATGCTGCGGTAATTCGTCTCCAACCGGATGATTTTCGTGCCGGGATGACGGTCCGGAAAGCTCAGGATGTGCTCCACCTTGGCGCCACGCCACGAATAGATGCTCTGGGCATCGTCCCCCACCGCCATGATTTGGTGGTGTCCCCCGCCGATCGCGTCCACGAAGTCCGACTGCAACCGGTTGGTATCCTGGTACTCGTCCACCAGCACGTGCTGGAACCGGTCCCGGTACCGCTCCCGCATATCCGGCTGCTCCAGGATCTGCAGGGAAAGCGTCAGCAGATCATCATAATCCATCGCCGCGCTTTCACGTTTCCGTCGCAGGTAGATCTCCCCCACCTTGCTGATCCAGCTCTCCAACTCGATAAAATATCCGAACTGCTTTTTCAAAATGGCTCCGACGGTGGTCCGGTGGTTGGCCGCCAGGCTGAATATCTCCGCCAGAACCTCCGGCTTGGGAAAGCGCTTGTCCTTAGGATCCACCCCCGCTTCCCCGAGACTCGCCGAGATCAGGTCCTCCGCATCCTCCCGGTCCAGGATGGTGTAATCCTTGGCATACCCCACGCGGTCGGCGTGCCGCCGCAGGATCCGGTTCCCCACGTGGTGAAACGTCCCTCCCCACAGCCGCGAGAGATCATGCGGCAGCAGGGAGGCCACCCGGGCCAGCATCTCCTTGGAGGCCTTGTTGGTGAAGGTCAGGAGCAGGATCTGCTCGGGCGAGACGCCCTGCTCCACCAGCCACGCCACCCGGTAGGTCAGTGTTCGCGTCTTGCCGCTGCCCGCCCCCGCGATCACCAGAATCGGCCCGGGCGGGGCCGTCACCGCCTGCAACTGCTCCGGATTTAACTCCGCCGCGTAGTCAATGGCCGGACCGCCGGCCGGGCGGCCCTCCTCCCTTAAAACGTATTCCACCCGCACACCTCGTCCGCCAAGGCCCCCTCATACAACGCCCGGCCCACAATCACCCCCTCCACCCCGCCGGCTTTGTCCAGCGCCTGCAGATCCTTCAGTCCGCTGATCCCCCCGGAGGCGATCACCTTGCCCGGAAAACATTTCACCATTTCCTGCACAGCCGGGATGTTGGGTCCGGTCATCATCCCGTCCCGCATCACGTCGGTATAGATAATCCGGATCACTCCCGCTTTCGTCATCCGGGCCGCCAGATCCTTGGCCATCCACCCGCTGGGCTTGGTCCAGCCCCTCGTCTCCACCACGCCGTTGCGGGCGTCGATTCCCACCACCACCTTCTCCGGCCCGAACCGTTTCACCGCCTCGTCAATCCGCTCCGGCTCATCGCAGGCGATGCT
>DDPU01000030.1:2282-7094 GCA_002342345.1 Verrucomicrobia bacterium UBA2460 | reverse complement strand
GCGTCTATCTTGTCTTCCTTGCTGATCGCTTTTCATGGTTCGTTCGCCGGCAGTGTTTTGATTAGTTGGGATATTCCGACGGGCTCAACGGCCACGGGAACCAGTGCGGGTACGGTCACGGCTGTCACGGGGCTGAGCGGAACGCAAATCACACTCGGCTCGGGACTGACGGCTACTGCGGCGACATCGAGCAGCGGTTGGGGCGGAGAAAATTTTTCTGGTTGGACGGCTGTCAAAACCTTGACCGACGCCTTGGCCGCGGGTGATTTCTTTGAATGGTCCGTCAGTGTTGCGACAGGCTACAGCTTATCCTTGGATGGCATCGGAACCTT
This sequence comes from Verrucomicrobia bacterium UBA2460, assembly GCA_002342345.1. Taxonomy (GTDB): domain Bacteria; phylum Verrucomicrobiota; class Verrucomicrobiia; order Methylacidiphilales; family Verrucolacustridaceae; genus Verrucolacustris. The sequence goes on along the minus strand of DDPU01000030.1, from coordinate 6,762 downwards.
GGGAATGTTTCGTTCCGCTTCCGGTGCGGGTAACACCAATAACTCGATCGGTTTATATTACAGCATCGGAGGTTCGGCCTACACCTTGGCCGGCCAAGGTCCTTCCGGCACCACCGGGGTCACCACTACCGCTGGCGTCGGTACATCTTTAACCGGTCTGGGAAGCTCCTGGGCGACGACTCCCCTCAGCGTGGGCGAAGGTCAGTCGATCACCTTCCGCTTGGCAGCTTTCCAAGGTAACACCAACGCCACCGGCGGTACCTTGCGTTTTGGCGGAACCGCAGCCAACAACGTGGATCTTTCGCTGACGGGGTTCCTCACGGCCCTGAATGCCCCTTATGCATGGAACGGGGGGGCGGGAACTTGGGCCGTAGGCACGGGAGGGTGGGATAATGGCAACTGGGTGAATGGCAAAGAGGCCAATGTTTCAGGCGGTACTTTGACCGTCGGTGCGGGAGGCGTGACCGCCGGAGCCGTCAACGTTTCCGGATCTACCAATACTTTGATCAATGGAACAGGCTTCAATGCAGCTGGAATCAGCAAAAGCGGGGCTTCCACTCTCGAGCTTGCCAACAACTCAGCCAACTCGTTTACCAATGGAATTTCGGTGACAGCGGGCAGGTTGAAGACTGGTGTTTCCGGCGTGCTGAATGGATCTCTAACCATGTCTGCTGGCACCACATTGGACTTGGGCGCCACCACCAATTCCGCCGGCAATGTCAGTTTTACCGACACCACCGTAAATGGAGGCGGCACTTTAAATGGATCCTCATTTGCGGTCGCGGTGACTTCGGGAACTAATATCGTTTCCGCCTCTTTCGGTGGGAGTGGGGCGAATTTTAGTAAGACAGGATCGGGGGAGTTGGTTCTCGCGGGAGACAATCAGTTCAGCGGCACATTGACGGTTAACGGCGGTGTGTTGAGCACATCCGGCAACGAGAGAATTCACAACTCGGTGGTGCTGGCTCCCGGGACGGGCGCCACTATCCGGCTTGGGGGGAATGAGTCCGTGGGAGCCTTAAGCTCGGCCGCGACTTCTTCCTCCATCGATATTGGTGCCAACAATCTGACGATCGGCTACAATACCGCCAGCAACAGTTTTTCCGGCAATCTCACGGGAACAGGCATAGTGACCAAAGTGGGAACGGGAATCCAAAGCTTTGGCACAAACAACACCTGGACCGGAGGCTTCGTCCTCAAAGATGGAAACGTGCGAATCATCGGTAACGGGGCTTTGGACACCAACAACCAGATGCAGACACATGCACTGGGTAAGGGGACGCTTACTCTGGAGGGTGGAGCCATCCAATCCAGCTCTGCTGGAACCGACCTCAATACCACAACCGGGCGGAGTCTTTATAACAGTGTCAATTTAAACGGCGGTTTTACTTCGGGCGCGGCTGGGGAAGTTGGCCGTATCGCAATTTCAACGAACGCCGGAGGGAGTACGATTCTTTCCAAAAACTCCACCCTCAACACCGTGGGCAACCTGCAGTGGTACCAGGCCATCGATGGTTCAGCCTTTACCATTACCAAAACGGGCGTGGCGACCTTGGAGCTCCTAAATTCCAACAACATCGCCGGCGTGACGGTGCAGCAGGGGATTCTCGGTTTTGGAAATAAAAATGCTCTCGGCCTCGGGACGGTGACCCTTTCCGATGGAACCTCCTTCGGTCAGTCGGCCGCCATAGCTGGGACCACCGCGGATCGGACCGTTGCCAACAACCTTAGCCTTCAGGGGAATGTGGCTCTGGGAACGGGCACCTACTCCAGTTACCTCGCAGGCAACGTGAATCTGAACGGCGCCACCCGTACCCTCACCATGAACAACACCACCTATTTCTCCGGGGAAATCCAAAACGGCGGTTTGAATATCGTGGCCAGCAACAAAACGGTTTCGTTCACCGGGGCCAGCACCTACGGCGGTGGGACGACCATCGCGGCTGCGGTGGGAGGCAGCACCAACAACATCTTCGTCAACAACACTTCCGGATCTGCCTTTGGCAGCGGGGCACTGACGGTGGGTTCCGGGAACGTCCTGGGCGGCTCCGGTTCCATCAGCGGGGCCACCACGATGCAATCGGGCTCCCTCCTGCGGCCCGGGAATTCGCCGGGTATCCTCACCTTTGGATCCGACCTCACCCTCAATACCGGCGTGAACATGGTGTGGGAACTCTGGGCCAACACCGAGGTGAATTCCCCGGTCACCTTCGACCAAGTCGTGGTGGGCGGTAACCTGGTGTTTGACGGTTCCAACGGGATCACCCTCGACTTCGGCACGACGGCCGGTGGCTCCCTGGTCAGTTGGGCGGACACCTTCTGGGACAGTCAGCGCAGCTGGATCCTTTACGACGTGACCGGCAACACCACCGGGGCCAGCAACCTGAGCCTGATCAACACCGCGTTCAACGATGCCACCGGGGCCTCCTTGACCGCGGCTCGCTCCGGCGCCTCCTTCTCCATCGACCAAGTGGGCAGCGATATCGTGGTGAAGTACATCCCCGAGCCTTCCTCCTCCTCGTTGATGTTGCTGGGCCTCGCCGGTCTGACCGCCGCGCGGGCACTGCGGCGGAAGGTTTAAGTTTTTTAGTCGGTAGGGTCGGTTACCCTTAACCGACCATGCGGAGTGCCGATCGTTGAATCATCAACATGGACGGCGAGGGGTCGCCGTCCCTACCAGTACGTAAGGCCATTCCTCGGGTGTTGATACGAACCCCGCACGCACTGGATTTTGCATCACATATTTCCACTTCTGTTGGGCGCTAGATTCAGAACGAAGCCTGTGATCAAAGAAACCCCGTTGCCATCGAATCTTTAGACGCTTCGCCGCGAGACGTTTCCATGAGGATACTGTCGATTCAAGAATTCGATTGCCGAAAACAGAAAGTATAGCGTGCAGATGGTCCGGCATGAGAACGACAAGATCCACATGCCAGATTCTTCGGTGATGGTAATCTTGGATCAGATCTATGATTTCATGACCGGTTTCGAGATGGCAAAGCTGATTGAGCCCATGGGGGCGGGTACATATCGTCAGAAACCATTCTGGTGATTCAATTCCTGGTGGGGGGCAGTGATCCAGAACCTTGCGATGGCTAAAAAGAATGTCCACATAGTATTAAACCGACGAAAAGAATAAAGGATTCGCTGAAAAATCGGTAGGGTCGGTTACCCTTAACCGACCATGCTGGGCGCCGATTGTTGAGTGGTTCAGCATGGACGCGTAGGGATACCCGTCCCTACCGATGCACGGGGGGTCATACGACAGGCAGCCAACATGGACCGGTAAGGGTACCGGTCCCTACTGTGTTCCTGCGGCCAGACCCACGCACCTCGGATCGGTGGCTCCGTCGAACGAGCCATCCGGATTCCGGACGAGGATCTGGGTGAATCCAAAACTTTCCTCCTCCTTCAGCTGGTGGCCCATGGCCTGGAGCTTTTTCTTCACCTCCTCCGGCACCGCCTTTTCCATCCGGATCTGGTCCGGCGACCACTGGTGGTGGAACCGTGGTTGCGCCACCACCTCCTTTGGCTTCATTTTTGCATCCAGCGCATAACTTAGCCCAAGGAGAACCTGGGAGATGATCGTCGGACCGCCGGCGCCACCGATGGCCATTACCACCCGGTCCTCCTTCATTACCAGGGTGGGACTCATGCTGGAGAGGGGACGCTTGCCCGGGGCGATGGCGTTGGCTTCGCCGCCCACCAGCCCGAAGTAGTTGGGGATCCCGGGGGCGACGGCAAAATCATCCATCTCGTTGTTCATAAGAATGCCTGTTCCCGGAATGACCACCTTGGAACCGAATGGCGTGTTGATCGTGGCGGTGCAGGAAACCCAGTTGCCCTCGGCGTCGGCCACGCAGAAATGGGTGGTGTGTTTGTCGAAAACGTTGCCCTGCCAGTCCGGCGGCGTTCCGTGGGTCACTGGCGTGGCCTTTTTGGGGTCGATCTTGGCGGCCAGTTCCCTGGCGTAGACGGCGTTGGTCAGGCCGCGAGGCACATCCACGAACGCGGGATCGCCCAGCCAGTAAGCGCGGTCGGCAAAGGCCAGTTTCATCACTTCCGTCATCCGGTGAAGAAACTCCGGCGTGCCCGGTTTGGGCATCCTGCCTTCCATCGCCTCGAGGATGTTGAGCATCTCGGCCACGTGGATGCCGCCGGAACTGGGAGGGGGAAATCCCACGATCGTCCAGCCGCGGTAGCCGGTGAGGAGCGGGCTGCGCTCCTTGGGTTTGTACTCCCGGAAGTCCTCGGCGTTGAGAATGCCGCCGCTCGATTTCATGTATTTCTCCACGGTTTTGGCAAAGGCGCCCCGGTAAAACCAGTCCGTCCCCTCCCTGGCGATCGTCCGGTAACTCTGCGCCAGATCCTTTTGGACGATTTTTTCGCCCTCGAGGTAAGGGGAGCCGTCCGGTTTGAGGAAAATCGCCTTCGAGGAGGGAAAAAGGGCGAGGTTGGTGGCCTGCCCCGCCAGCTTCCT
>DDPU01000030.1:347-2236 GCA_002342345.1 Verrucomicrobia bacterium UBA2460 | reverse complement strand
TGGCGAAGGGGAGTTTTCCGTGTCGACGCACCGCTTCCGCATAGACGGCGAGGGCGCCAGGCGTGGCGGAGGCGAGGGGGCCGGTTTTGCTCAGATCGTCCACGGGTTTTCCCTCACGGAGATACATGTCCCGCGTGGCCCTGGCGGGGGCGGTTTCCCGGCCGTCAATGGCCACGAACGTCCCGTCTGCCAGCCGGGCGAGGAAGAAGCATCCGCCGCCGATTCCCGAGTTGTGGCCGTCGACCACGCCGAGGGTGAGGGCCACGGCGGCAGCGGCATCGATGGCGTTGCCGCCGGCTTGGAGGGCATCCAGTCCGGCCCGGGTGGCGAGTGGCTGGACGGACGCGACGTATCCCTCGGTGGCGCGGGCGGAGGCAAGGGCGGCGGCCATCAGGACTGGAAAAAGGAGGCGCACGGCGAAAGGGTCACTCGCCGGCGGCCACATTGGTGCGGCGCTCGTCGGCGAAACCCTCCCGCTTGCCATCCGGCAGGATGCGGACCACGTTGACGCTGCCGAAATAGTACTGGTTTCTCTGCTTGAAGCTGGTCTGCCAGTTTTTTTTCAGTTCCTCGGCAAGGACGGCGTCGAATCCCTCCTCCAGATCGAGGGCGTTTTTGGGTTCGGACGGGCTCTTGGCGCGGTTCAGGTGAAAGCGGGGCTGATCAATCGCGGCCACCGGGTCCATGCCGAAGTCGATCAGGTTGCTGAGCACCTGGTAGACGCCGGTGGGGATCCGGTCCGAGGCGGGAGAGCCGAGGACGATGCAGGGTTTGCCTTTTTCCATGACGATGACGGGGGCCATGGTGCTGCGGGGGCGTTTGCCGGGTTCGGCGGAATTCACGTATTTTTTCGGACCAAAACCGAAGTTGGAGAGGCTGTTGTTGAGGAGGATGCCCGTGCCCGGGGCCACCACGGCCGCCCCCCAGTGGAGGCTGAGGGATTGTGTGGCGCAGACGATGTTGCCGGCCTTGTCGATGACGATGAAGTGGGTGGTCTCGGAACTCTCGGGGGTGACCTCATCGGCTGCGGCGGGAGGCTGTCCCGGGCCCGACCCGAGCACCGTTTTCGCCAAGGTGGACAGGCTTTCCCCGGAGAAAACCTTTTCGATCCGCTGAGGTTGGTCCGGCGTGTCGCCAAAGTTGGAGGAGACGATCGGGAGAATGGCCTGCCAGGCCCTGGCCACCTGCTCCACCCGTCCCAGGCTCATCGAGGCGGTTTTGGCCCAGTCCTTGGTCTCGAGGGACTTCAGGGTGAGGAGGACGGTGGCACCCCCGGTGATGGGCGGGGCGCCGGCAAAGATACGGTAGGACTTGTAATCCTGGACAAGCGGAGGGAATTCCCGGGCCCGGTAGTTTTTAAAATCCTCCCTGGCAAAGGCGCCGCCTCCTTTTTTCGAGGCGGCCACCAACCTGTCGGCGATTTCCCCCGTGTAAAACGCCCTGGGCCCATTTTCCCCCATCTCCTCCATGGTCTTGGCCAGATCCGGATTTTTCAGGATGGCGTTGTTGGTCGGCACTTTGCCGCCCGGATAGTAAATCTTCGCCGCCTCCGGATCCTTGGTGACCAAGTCGAATTTGTTCTGGAATTCCACGATCTGTTTGTCGGCCAGGGGAAAGCCCTCCCGGGCGTAACCCACCGCCGGTTTCACCAGATCCCGCCAGGACATTTTTCCCCATTTCTTCTGCATCATTTCCAGCCCGGCGACGCAGCCGGGAATGGCGGAACTCGGGTAGCCCCGTTTTCTTTCCTCCGCGGGGCGCGCACGCATCGCCTCCACGGACATTCCCGCCGGGGCTGTTTCCAGGGCTTCCAGGTAGGAGACTTTTCCGCTCGCGGCGTCGTAGTACAGGACGACGAGCTTGCCCCCGAGGCCGGAGTTGAAGGGTTC
>DDPU01000030.1:0-323 GCA_002342345.1 Verrucomicrobia bacterium UBA2460 | reverse complement strand
TTGAGGATGCGGATTCCGGCCTCGGTTGACTGCGGGCTTCCCGAGACCACCACTCCCGCGGTGGACTCCGCCCTTTGGGCGGCAAAGAGCCCGTCCGGAAGACAAAAGAGAAAAAGAAGCAGGTGCGGGAGAAGGTATTTTGCGCTTTGTCTTGGCACAAAAGTCATAAAGAATGATCCCCCGATGAGCCGTAAAATCAAGGTCGCACAGTTTGGTCTTGGCCCGATTGGGCAGAGCAGCGTCCGCCTCCTCGCGGAAAGAAAAAATCTCGAGATCGTCGGCGGGATCGACATCCAACCGGCCCTGACCGGCAAGGCGTTGGG
>DDPU01000003.1:36687-37781 GCA_002342345.1 Verrucomicrobia bacterium UBA2460 | reverse complement strand
TCGGTGGCCGCCTCGCTCATTCCGTTTTTGGAGCATGACGATGCCAACCGAGCCCTGATGGGCTCGAACATGCAGCGCCAGGGAGTTCCTCTGCTGATCTCGGAGGCTCCCGTGGTCGGCACGGGCATGGAGGCGAAAGTGGCCCGGGATTCCCATGCGATGGTCATCAGCGAAGGTCCGGGCAAGGTGGCCTCGGTCACGGCGACCCAGATCATCGTCACGGAAGACGGTGAGGCCCCGGAGAACCGCAAGCGGCTGAAAACCGACGCGGAAAAGGGAATCTTCGTTTACCCGCTGCGCAAGTTCATGCGTTCCAACAACGGCACCTGCATCAACCAGAAGCCGATTGTGAAGGTCGGCCAGAGAGTCACCAAAGGAATGGTGATTGCGGACGGTCCCTGCACGGACGGCGGGGAACTGGCCCTGGGCCGGAATGTGGTCGTGGCTTTCATGCCCTGGCATGGATACAACTTCGAGGACGCCATTCTCCTGAATCAGCGCCTGGTGAAAGAAGACATCTACACCAGCATTCACATCGAGGAGTTCGAGATTTCCGCCCGGGACACGAAGCTTGGTCCGGAGGAAATCACCCGGGACATCCCCAACGTGGGCGACGAGGCCCTCAAGAACCTTGGACCGGACGGCGTTGTCCGTGTCGGGGCCGAGGTGAAGGCAGGGGACATTCTTGTGGGCAAGATTACCCCCAAGAGCGAAACCGAACTGGCACCGGAAGAAAGGCTGCTGCGGGCGATTTTCGGCGAGAAAGCCGCCGACGTGAAGGACAGCTCCTTGGTGGTACCTTCGGGATCCTCGGGCATCGTGATGGACGTCAAGGTCACCGGAGGCGGTCTCAAGAAGGATGTCATCAAGCTGGCCCCGGGTGAGGCCAAGAAGCACGCCAAGGGTGTCGAGGACAAGTACATCAAAAAGCATGCGGAGATGAAGGAGGAGCTCACCCAGGCCCTCTCCAACATCCTGCTCAACGAAAAAATTCCCCTGGATGTCGTCAACGCGGAGACCGGGGAGATCATCATCCCCGCGAACCGGAAGATCACCAAAACGCTCTTAAGAAAAATCGCGGACGTCTATAACCA
>DDPU01000003.1:35318-36619 GCA_002342345.1 Verrucomicrobia bacterium UBA2460 | reverse complement strand
GTGGAACTGGAACGGGTGGAGGCCGGTGAGGACATTGATCCGGGCATCATCAAACAGGTGAAGGTCTATGTCGCCGCCAAGCGGAAAATCTCGGTGGGCGACAAAATGGCGGGACGCCACGGAAACAAGGGTGTCGTCGCCAAGATCGTTCCGGAAGAGGACATGCCTTACCTGCCGGATGGCACGCCCGTGGACATTATCCTGAACCCGCTCGGCGTTCCTTCGCGAATGAACGTTGGCCAGGTGCTGGAGACGCATCTGGGCATCGCCGCCCGGGCGCTGGGCTTCAACGTGGCCACGCCGGTATTTGACGGGATCAGCGAGACGAAGATTCGCGACTTCCTCAAGAAGTCGAAGCTGGATGAGGACGGCAAGTCCCTGCTCCTCGACGGAAGGACCGGCGAGCCCTTTGACCAGCGTGTCGTTGTCGGACTGATCTACATGATGAAGCTTCATCACCTTGTGGCGGACAAAATCCACGCTCGAGCGGTTGGTCCCTATTCGCTGGTTACCCAGCAACCCCTGGGCGGCAAGGCCCAGTACGGGGGACAGCGTTACGGCGAGATGGAGGTCTGGGCGATGGAAGCCTACGGGGCGGCCTACACCCTGCAGGAGCTCCTCACCGTCAAGTCGGACGATGTGGCCGGGCGAACAAGAATCTATGAGAGCATCGTCAAGGGGGACAACTCCCTGGAGGCCGGAACCCCGGAATCGTTCAACGTGCTCATCAAGGAAATGCAGAGCCTTTGCCTGGATGTGAAGGTGGGCGAACGCAGCCGTGTGATTGACGAGGACCTGCAAAAACCCAGCCCGCTGGAAGTCGTGGCGGCATAACCCAAAACCAAGAGAATCCATCCCATGAACAAACAGACCCAATCCGCACGTGAAATCCTCGGCATGGAGCGTTCTGTCGGTTTTGACGAAGTCAGCATCACCGTGGCCTCGCCGGAGGCCATCCTCTCCTGGAGCCGCGGGGAGACGAAGAACCCTGAAACCATCAACTACCGGACCTTCAAGCCTGAGAAAGGTGGTTTGTTCTGCGAGAGAATTTTCGGTCCGACCAAGGACTACGAGTGCTCCTGCGGCAAGTACAAGCGGATCAAGTTCAAGGGCGTGATTTGTGACCGTTGCGGCGTGGAAGTCACCCTCGCACGGGTTCGCCGGGAACGCATGGGCCACATCGAGCTTGCCGTTCCGGTAAGCCACATCTGGTTTTATAAATGCATGCCCAGTCGCCTCGGGCTGATGATGGACATGACCGCCCGCGATCTTGAAAGGGTGATTTATTACGAGGACTATCT
>DDPU01000003.1:34014-35219 GCA_002342345.1 Verrucomicrobia bacterium UBA2460 | reverse complement strand
GCCCTGGCGGTGGAACTGGAGCAGCAGCTGGAACAGACCCGCAGCAAGCAAACCCGCAAAAAAGTGGCGAAGAGACTCAAGCTGGTGCAAGGCTTCATGGAGGCGGGGGCCCGTCCCGAATGGATGATCCTCGAGGTTCTTCCGGTGATTCCTCCCGACCTGCGACCCTTGGTGCCGCTGGAAGGCGGCCGGTTTGCCACCTCGGACCTGAACGACCTTTACCGCAGGGTGATCAACCGGAATAACCGTCTCCGCAATCTTCTGCAGTTAAAAACCCCTGAGGTGATCATCCGCAACGAAAAGCGGATGCTGCAGGAGGCGGTCGACGCATTGATGGATAACGGGCGGCATGGCCGTGCCGTCACCGGGGCAGGCAACCGCCCGCTGAAGTCGCTCTCCGACATGCTTAAGGGAAAAACAGGGAGGTTCCGGATGAATCTCCTGGGGAAGCGGGTCGATTACTCCGGGCGCTCCGTCATCGTGATTGGTCCCGAACTCAAGCTGAACGAATGCGGTTTGCCGAAAAAGATGGCCTTGGTCCTCTTCGAGCCCTTCATCATTCGCCGTCTGAAGGAGCTCGGCCAGGTGCACACCGTGCGTAGCGCGAAAAAGATGATCGAGAAAAAGGAATCCATCGTCTGGGACACCCTCGACGAGGTGACGCGGGAGCACCCCGTGCTTCTCAACCGCGCCCCGACCCTGCATCGCCTGTCGGTGCAGGCTTTCGAGCCCAAATTGATTGAAGGGGATGCCATCCGGATTCACCCCCTGGTCTGCACTGCTTATAATGCGGACTTCGACGGCGATCAAATGGCCGTGCACGTTCCCCTGAGCGTCGAGGCGCAATTGGAGGCCCGGCTGCTCATGCTCGCCCCCAATAACATCTTCGGGCCCAGCAACGGGCGCCCGATCACCACGCCGAGCCAGGACATCACCCTGGGTTGTTATTACCTGACCCAGAACCCGGTCCGCTCCACGGAGAAGTCCTCCGACAAGAAAAAGCGGCTGAGCGTCTTTGCCAATGCCGACGAGGTGGATTTCGCGATCAGCGAGGGAAGCATCCGCACCCACGATTTCATCCTCTTCAAGAATCCTGACTTCGGAAGGGATTCGGTTTTCGGTGATGCCGCCAAGAAATTCATCGAAACCACCCCGGGTCGGGTCCGCTTCAATGGAATCTGGCCGGGAGAAATCGGCTTTTTCAA
>DDPU01000003.1:33163-33951 GCA_002342345.1 Verrucomicrobia bacterium UBA2460 | reverse complement strand
CTCGACAAGCTGAAGGATCTTGGATTCTCCTCGGCAACCAGGGCAGGTGTTTCCATCGGCATCGACGACATGATCATCCCGGAGGACAAGCCCCAGGTGATCGACCGGGCGCGCCAGGCTGTCGCCCAGGTGGAGAAGCAGTACCGGATGGGTGCGATCACGGACGGGGAGAGGTACAACAAGATCGTCGATATCTGGACCCAGGCCACCGAGGAAATTTCCGCGGCGATGTACCGCACCCTCGAGCACAACGAGGGCCGCAAGGATTACAACCCTGTCTACCTGATGGTCGATTCCGGGGCGCGGGGTAACCGCAACCAGGTCCGCCAGCTCGCGGGGATGCGCGGCCTGATGGCCAAACCTTCCGGGGAGATCATTGAGCGGCCCATTACCGCCAGTTTCCGCGAGGGGCTCTCCGTGCTGGAGTATTTCATCTCGACCCACGGCGCCCGCAAGGGTCTGGCGGACACCGCCCTGAAAACGGCGGATTCCGGCTACATGACCCGCAAGCTCTGCGACGTGGCCATGGACATCATTGTGCGTGAGCCGGACTGCGGCACGGAACGAGGAATCTGGGTCAAGGCCATCCTGGAAGGGGACGATGAAATTGTCCGACTGCGGGATCGTATCTATGGACGCACCTCCTGCGATGACATCGTCGATCCCGTCAGCAAAAAGAAGGTGGTCGCCGCTGGTCAGATCATCGATGAAAAGGCCTCCGCCCAAATTGAAAACCTGGGAATGGAGCGGGTGAAGATCCGCTCCGCCCTGACCTGTGAGACCAAGCG
>DDPU01000003.1:28924-33089 GCA_002342345.1 Verrucomicrobia bacterium UBA2460 | reverse complement strand
ACGGTCAAGGCCCTGGAAGGCCACGACATCGTTCTGAACAAGAACGGTTTCATCAGCATTCATGCCGATGACGGTCGCGAGCTGGAGCGCTATCCCGTTGTGATCGGCTCAATGATCTCCGTTCCCGAAAAGGGCAAGGTGAAGAAGGGCCAGAGTTTTGTGCAATGGGATCCCTACAACATTTCGATTCTTACGGAAAAGGCCGGCCGCGTGGAGTTCAAGGACATCCTCGAGGGGGTTACCATGAAGCGAGAGGTCGACGAGGCCACCAAGCTGGTCGGCACCGTGATCATCGAGCACAAGGAGGACCTCCATCCGCAGATTGCCGTTGTGGACGAAGCGGGCGCGGTGGTTGCCGCCTACAGCATTCCTGCGGGTGCCCATATCGAGGTGAAGGACGGCGAAAAGGTCCGTGCCGGCCAAAGACTAGCCAAGACGCCCCGAAAGGTTACCAAGACCAAGGACATCACCGGCGGTCTGCCGCGTGTGGCCGAACTGTTCGAGGCCCGTCGCCCGAAGGAGGCGGCAGAAATCGCCAAGATTGACGGCGTGATCGATCTACAGGGGAATGTCCGCGGCAAGAAGAAGCTCGTCATCAAGGATCCGGAAACCGGCGCGGAAGAGGAGCACCTCATCCCGCTGTCCAAGCACCTGATTGTCTACAAGGGTGATTCGGTCAAAAAAGGACAGCAGCTCACCGAGGGCCCGGTGGTTCCTCATGAAATTCTTGAGGTCTGCGGACCCCAGGAATTGCAGGAGTACCTGGTCAACGAAGTGCAGGAGGTCTACCGCCTCCAGGGCGTCGAGATCAACGACAAGCACATCGAGATCATCGTCCGCCAGATGCTCCGCAAGGTAAAAATTACCGAGCCCGGTGACACGCGCTTCCTTTGGGGGGAGCAGATTGACCGCATGGCCTTCGAGGAGGAGAACCGGGAGATTGAAGCGAAGGGCGGGAAACCGGCCGAGGCGACCCCGGTGCTTTTGGGGATCACCAAGGCCTCCCTGGAAACCGACAGCTTCATTTCGGCAGCTTCCTTCCAAGACACCACCCGTGTGCTGACCGATGCGGCCACCCTCGGGAAAATCGACAAGCTCCAGGGCTTCAAGGAGAACGTGATCATGGGGCACCTGATTCCTGCGGGTACTGGCTTCAGTGCCTACCGGAAGATCAAGCTGGTCCATCTGGGCGAGCCTGTGGGGGATCCCCTGGTGGTGACCGCCCCGGAGGAGGAACGTTCCCGCAAGGTGGCTTTGGATATTCCCGCGGCGTTGGCCAGTTAAGGAAAAAAACCGCGGAAAATCCTTGTCATCAGGGCTCTATTCCGGCAGGCTTTTCATTTCCGCTGTCAGCCGCCGGGAACCTTAAGGAATCCGGTTTAAGTCAGTCGGCATGTGACGGTCCGATGGGGTCGTCCTCCATGCGTGCGTAACGCGCTTCATGGAACCCGCCCGGGGTGCCTTCTTTCTTGGGATGCCCGCGGAGGAGAATTGGGATGCCGACAATCAACCAGTTGGTGCGTTTTGGCCGGACCGCCCTCAAGCGCGGTACGAAAGCCCCCGCACTGCACGGATGTCCCCAGCGCCGGGGAGTGTGCCTGCAGGTGATGACCCGCACCCCGAAAAAGCCGAATTCCGCCCTCCGAAAAGTTGCCAAGGTGCGCCTGACCAACGGCGAAGAGGTGATCGCCTACATTCCCGGGGAAAACCACAACCTTCAGGAGCACTCGATCGTCCTGGTCCGAGGGGGGCGCGTGAAGGATTTGCCGGGAGTTCGTTATCATATCGTCCGGGGAACCTTGGATGCCCTGGGAGCCTCCGGCCCGAGCAACACCAACAAACTTGCGCGTCTAGTCTCCCGGAGCAAATACGGGGTGAAGCGTCCCAAGGGCGGTGGCAAGGCTGCCGCGGAAGCCAAGCCGGCCAAGGCTTAAGGATAAAGTTTTATGGCACGCCGTAGACGTCACGAAGCCCGCCCGATCCATGCGGATCCGGTTTATGAAAGCCCCTTGGTCGGACGGATGATCGGCTATGTGCTCCGGCGGGGCAAATTATCCACCGCCAGCCGGTTGGTGTACAACGCCATTAAAAAGGCCAACGAAGGCGGTTCCGGTGGTGATCCCTTGGCCGTGGTCAACCGCGCCATCGACAATGTGAAACCGCGCCTGGAGGTGAAGTCGAGGCGTGTTGGCGGCGCCACCTACCAAGTCCCCGTGGAAACCACGCCGGAGAGACAGCTATCCCTCGCTTTGCGCTGGATTGTCGACTTGGCCAACAACCGGAAGGGCGTGGCCTTTGAGCGTGCTCTGGCCCAGGAAATCCGGGACGCTGCGGCGGGGCAGGGGAACGCCGTGAAAAAGAGGGATGAAACCCACCGCATGGCTCAAGCCAACCGGGCCTTTGCCCATCTGCGCTGGTAAGGATTTTTATGCCTCCCGCCGCCAACGGTACCGCCCGCCCTTACACCCTGGAGCGCACCCGCAACATCGGGATTTGCGCCCATATCGATGCCGGGAAGACAACGCTGACGGAGCGGATCCTTTTTTACACCGGCAGCATCCACAAAATCGGTGAAGTCCACGAGGGCACAACGGTGACCGACTGGATGGAGCAGGAGCGGGAGCGCGGCATCACCATCACCTCCGCCGCCACCACCTGTTTCTGGCCGGTGCGGGAGGAGCCCGGTCTCGTGAAGTCCTTTGAGAAAACCAAGAACCGCATCAACATCATCGACACTCCGGGGCACGTGGATTTCACCGCGGAGGTGGAACGGTCCCTCCGGGTGCTGGACGGCGCCATTGCCGTTTTTTGCGGAGTCGCCGGGGTGCAGCCGCAGAGTGAAACGGTTTGGCGGCAGGCCAACAAATACGGGGTTCCGCGGATCGCCTTCGTCAACAAGATGGACAGGACCGGTGCGGATTTTGAAAAAGCAGTTCATGAGATGCGCACCAAGCTGGGTGCGAATGCTGTTCCCATCCTTCTGCCCCTTGGCAAGGAAGACAAGTTGCTTGGCCAGATCGACCTAATCAATCAGAAGGCTTTTCTTTACACGGACAGCAAAAATCTAGGCTCCACCTATGAAATCGCGGAAATTCCCGCGGAATACAAGGAAGAGGCCAAGAAGGCCCTTGACCGGTTGGTCGAGGCGGTCGCCGATGTCGACGAAGAGGTCGGCAATCTCTTCCTGGAGGAAAAACGCCCTACCGCCAAGCAGCTCAAGGAGGCCATCCGCCGCGTGGTCATCGCCAATAAGCTGGTGCCGGTGGTGGGGGGATCTGCCTTCAAAAATAAGGGGGTGCAGGGGTTGATCGACGCGGTTGTGGAATACCTTCCCAGCCCGATCGACATTCCTCCGGCGGTGGGCCACAGCACGGAAAATCCCGAGGAACGGATTCCGGTCAAGGTTGATGACGGGGAAAAATTCTGCTCCCTGGCTTTCAAGCTCTGGACCGATCCGTATGTCGGCAAGCTGATCTTTTTCCGCGTCTATTCCGGAAAGCTCAGCAAGGGGGAATTCATTTATAATTCCCGGACGCGGAAACGGGAACGGGTGAGTCGCTTGGTGCAGATTCAGGCGGACAAACGTGAGGACATTGACACGGTTTTTGCCGGCGACATCGCCGCCACGGTAGGCCTGAAGGACATCGCCACGGGGGACACCCTCTGCAACGAGGAGTTTGAGATCACCCTCGAGCCGCCCAGTTTTCCTGAGCCGGTTATTTCGATGGCGGTGGAGCCGAAGACCAAGGGAGACCGGGAGAAAATGGGGGAGGCCCTACAGCGTCTTTCCGAGGAGGATCCGACCTTCATGGTGAAGACCAACGAAGAGACCGGCCAAACGATCATCAGCGGGATGGGAGAGCTTCACCTTGAAATCATCTGCGACCGGCTCAAGCGCGAATTCAGCGTCGAGACCAACGCAGGGGCCCCGCAGATTGCCTATCGGGAGACCATCACCAAGGCTTCCCCTGGCGAGGGNNAAGCTCATCAAGCAATCAGGCGGTCGCGGTCAGTACGGGCACGTTATTCTGCAGGTGGCGCCCCAGGAGCGGGGCAAGGGGATCGAGATCGAAAACAAGGTGACCGGGGGAAACATACCCAAGGAATACATTCCGGCAGTCAAAAAAGGCGTGGAGGAGGCCCTCCTCAACGGGGTGATCCACGG
>DDPU01000003.1:24178-28916 GCA_002342345.1 Verrucomicrobia bacterium UBA2460 | reverse complement strand
AGTCCGGTGATCGACATGAAGATCCAGATCATGGACGGCTCCTACCACGAGGTGGATTCCAACGAATTGGCCTTCAAAATGGCGGCGATTTTTGCGGTCAAGGATGCCATGCAAAAGGCGGGCCCCATCCTTCTGGAGCCGATCATGTCCGTGGAGTGTTCAACCCCCGATGAGTTTCAGGGGGACATTCTTGGCGATATTAACCGGCGCCGGGGCAAAATCATGAACGTCGACTCGAAGAGTCTCACCTCCATCGTCAAGGCCGAGGTGCCGCTGGCGGAGATGTTCGGCTACGTAAACACCATCCGGTCCCTTTCCCGGGGTCGCGCTGCCTATTCGATGGAACCGTCGCATTTCGAACAGGTGCCTGCCAGTGTGCTGGCGACCGTGACCCAGCAAAAGAAAGGATAATCCATGGCCGCCACCCGTATCCGCATTCGCCTCAAGTCCTTTGACTACCGCCTGCTCGATAAGGCGGCGGGGGAGATCGCCGAAACCGCCAACCGGACAGGTTCGCGGGTTGCCGGACCGATACCTCTTCCGACCAAGATCGAGCGTTACACGGTAAATCGCTCCCCGCACTGCGACAAAAAGAGCATGGAGCAATTCGAAATCCGCACCCACAAACGTCTTCTCGATATCCTCGAACCTTCCGGAAAGACCGTGGACGAACTGAAGAAACTCAATCTTCCGGCCGGTGTCGACATCACCATCAAGATTTAAAAGGAGAAACCCATGATCGAGCGTTTTGGCATGATCGGAAAGAAGGTGGGCATGACCCGGGTCTATGACGACCAGGGCCAAGCGACCGCCGTGACCGTCATTTCGGCCGAAACCAACACCGTTTATGAGGTCCGCACGCCCGAAAAGAACGGAGTGAGAGCGGTGGTGCTTGGATCAGGCGAGCGCAAGGCCTCCCGCACCAACAAGGCCCAGCGGGTGGCCTTTGAAAAGCTGGGCAGAAAGAACCCCCTTGTTCTTCGTCAGTTCCGCGCCGCCCCGGCGGACCTTTCCGTCGGCGCGGAGGTCTCCCTGACGCGCTTCAAAGCCGGTCAGCTTGTCGACGTACTCGGCGTCTCCAAGGGGAAGGGCTTCCACGGGGTCATGCGAAAGCACAATTACGCCGGTCAGGCGGATGCCCACGGCTCGACGACACACCGGCGGAACGGAGCCATCGGCTGCCGCTCCACCCCGGGACGTGTGTATAAAAACGCCGGGATGCCGGGAACTTTCGGGGGAGACAACTGCACCGTGCAAAACCTGAGAATCGTTCAGGTCCGGGAGAGCGACAAACTCCTGCTGGTTCGCGGGGCTGTTCCGGGTCCCAACGGCAGCCTGGTGATCGTACGGGATGCGATCAAGGCCGAGGTGAAAGCCTGAGAATTTTTCCATGAGCAAAGCAAAAGCCATCAACCTTGCCGCCGCTGAGAAGGCTCTCGGAATCGAGCTCTACAAAAACCGGAAGGCCAGCCAGGCGTTGCACGAGGCGGTCACCGCCTACCGTGCGGCGCGGCGCTCCGGCACCCACAGCACCCTTACCAAGGCCACGGTCGATCTCTCCGGAAAAAAGCCCTGGAGGCAGAAGGGAACCGGGCGGGCACGCGCAGGCTACAAGTCCTCGCCGGTCTGGGTCGGTGGAGGTGTGGTTTTCGGTCCTCATCCCCGCAGTTACCGGAAGAATCTTCCCAAGACGGTTCTGAAGACTGCGCTGCGCCGCGCGATCAGCGATCTGGTCTCCAAGGGAACCATCCACACAGGATCCGTGCCGAGCCTGAAGGCCCCGAAGACCAAGGAGCTGATCGGGTGGATCAAGGACTCGGGGCTTCCTCTTTCCTGCCTGATCGTCACCGGCAAGCAGCCCGAACAAAACCTTCTCAAGGCCGCGCAAAACCTGAGGGAAGTCGATCTCCGGACCGCCCGAGAGGTGAACGCCGAGGATCTGCTCCGCCGCAGCCAGGTCTGGATCGCCGAAGACGCGTGGGGCGAACTGGGTAAGCGTTTGCAGGGCAAGCCCAAGAGTGAGGTGAAGTCATGAGATCCCCCACCGAGGTCATTGTGCGCCCGTGTGTCTCGGAAAAGGGGACCCGGTTGGCTTCCGCCCATAATCAGTACCTTTTCGAGGTGGCCACCGACGCCACCAAACTGGAGATTCGTCAGGCGGTCGCCTCCCTGTTCGGTAAGAAGGTTCTTCGGGTAAACACTTTCCGGCGTTCCGGCAAGGCCCGGCGCTCCCGCCGTGGCGAGCCGGGCCGAAAGAACCACACCAAACGGGCGATCGTGACCCTGGCGGCAGGCCAAAAGATCGAAACGGTGTAAGGAGACCATCATGGCCCTCAAAGAATTCCGTCCCCTGACACCGTCGCTGCGGTACACCGTGTTGCGCGATTTCTCCGAGCTGACACCGGACTCGAAGCCGGAGAAAAGCCTTCTGCAAATCAAGCGCCGGACCGGTGGTCGCAACGCTTACGGCCGGATGACCTCGCGACACCGTGGTGGCGGACATAAAAAGAAGTTCCGGATCATCGAGTGGAACCGTCGCAAACGGACCACCCCCGGCACGGTCCTGGGGATCCAGTATGATCCGAACCGCTCGGCCCGGATTGCGCTGGTGGAATACGGTCCCGGTGACCGCGCCTACATGCTTGCCCCGGAAGGTCTGCGGGTCGGAACCAAAGTGGTTGCCGGGGCCTCCGTCGCGGCAGAAGTGGGCAACGCACTTCCCCTGCGGGCAATCCCCCAGGGTTTGCCTCTGCATAACATTGAAATGGTGCCCGGGCGTGGAGCCCAGATCGTTCGCTCTGCGGGAACCGCCGCGATCTGCACGGCGATCGACGGGGATTACGCACTTCTCAAGCTTCCCTCCGGGGAAATCCGTCGTCTTCATGCGGATTGCTACGCCACCGTCGGCCAAGTGGGCAATGTGGCCCATGAAAAGGTCAGCATGGGCAAGGCGGGTCGTGCCCGCTGGCTTGGACGCCGTCCCCATGTGCGGGGGATGGTGATGAATCCTATCGACCATCCCATGGGCGGAGGCCAGGGAAAGAGCAAGGGTGGCGGCGGTCGGCAGCACCCGGTTTCACCCTGGGGCCAGTTGGCCAAGGGACTGAAGACCCGCCATCGCCATAAACCCTCCAACCGGTTCATTGTCCAAGACCGGAGAAAGAAGAAGTCGTCATGAGCCGCAGTCTGAAAAAAGGTCCGTTTATCGACGACCATCTCATGGTGAAAATCCAGAAAATGGGCGCCGCCAAAAAACCCATCAAAACCTGGTCCCGGCGTTCGATGATTTCTCCGGAATTTGTCGGGCATACCTTCCTTGTTCACAATGGGAAGGCCTTCAACCCCGTTTTTGTGACCGAAAACATGGTGGGGCACCGTCTGGGGGAATTTTCGCCCACTCGTGTCTTCAAGAAGCACGGCGGACATACGGAGAAAGTGACGAAATGATCCGCGTCCTTGTCCTCTTTTTTTCCCTGGCAATGCCGACCCTGGCGACGGCGAACGCCAAGGTGGACGAGCTTGCCATGGCCCAGGCCGAGGCCAGGGCCTACCGTGAGGCTTGGATGGAACTTAGGCGCCGGGACGAACTTCTCGGAATCGCTGCGCTCAGTCCGGATGCTCGCGACAGCCATGACAAAGTGGCGAGGCTCGCCGGGGAGCTCATTCGCTCGGAAAAAGCGCGTGAGGATGTGATTGTAAAAGCCAAGGCAGCCTTGGTGGCTGCGGGGAAATGGGCCGGCGAAAGCGATGCCGGAAAAAAAGCGGTGGCTTGCGGGGATTTTGAATCTGCCAAACGAAGCCTTGAGGCCGCGATGAGCAGGGGCGCCGACCCGAGGCCCCTCTCGCCGGGCCTGAAAGACGCCCAGGTGGTTGCCGTTGACCGGGAACAGCAGGCGCTCGTCCTGAACCTGGGCAGCCTGCAGGGGGCGAAAGAGGGCATGCCTTTCCGGATACTCCGGAAGGACCAGGTGATTGGAAGTTGCCGTTTGATCGAAGTGCGGGAGATGACCTCCGCGGGGCTACCCGAGAAGGTCGTGTCCGGATTCCAGCCGGAAGTGGGGGACCGCGTGGCGGTTTTGGCCGAGAAATGAGCACAGAAATCCGCATCGCCCGCGCCGAGATGAAATACGCACGGATGTCCGCTTTCAAGATCCGTGACATTGCCCGCTGCCTGCGCGGGCTGTCGGCCTCCGAGGCCGACGCCCGCCTTCGTTTTGCCCCGCAAAAATCCGCCCGCCTTTTGGTGCAAACCCTACGGTCGGCGGTGGCGAATGCCGAGAGCCAGCTATCCATTCCCGCGGAAAAACTCGTGGTGCATGAAGTGATGGTGGGGGAGGGGCCCACTTTCCACCGTTTCCAGCCCAAGGCCCGGGGCAGCGCCGGCCCGATCCGCAAACGTACCAGCCACATCCGCATCACCCTGAAGGAGGCGGCAGGCGAAACATCCTCGTCCAAAGAGAAAAAAGAAAGGAAACCGGCCAAAGCCAAGGCGCCGGCAAAGGAATAAAGTTTTATGGGACAAAAAACCAACCCCGTCGGATTCCGGCTCCCCGTCCAGCGTAACTGGCGCTCGGTTTGGTACGCCGACAAGAAAAACTTCCCGGTTTTCCTTCACGAGGATTACCAGATCCGCCATTTCATCAAGAAGAGGCTGGAGAGCGCGGCCATTTCCAAGGTAGTCATCGAAAGAGCTTCCAACCGCGTGCGTGTCACCCTGCACACCGCACGGCCTGGCCTG
>DDPU01000003.1:13009-24123 GCA_002342345.1 Verrucomicrobia bacterium UBA2460 | reverse complement strand
TGGTGGCGGAAAATATCGCCCTTCAGCTGGAAAGGCGTGTTTCCTTCCGGCGCGCCGTGAAAAAAGCCATGCAGACCGCACTGGATTTCGGGGCGAGTGGGGTCAAAATCCGCGTTGGTGGCCGACTGGGCGGCGGGGAAATCGCCCGTTCTGAGCAGTACCACGAAGGAAAAGTGCCGCTGCATACCCTTCGGGCGAACATTGATTACGGCTTTGCGGAGGCCCATACCGTCGCCGGCAAGATCGGCGTGAAGGTTTGGATTTGCCAAGGGGAAGGAAACTAAGCCATGCCCCTACTTCCCAAACGCGTCAAATACCGGAAGACCCAGCGGGGAAGTCGCAAGGGCTTTGCCTCCCGCAACATCCATCTTTCCTTCGGCTCCTATGGCCTGCAGTCCTTGGAGCGTTGCTGGTTGACCAACATCCAGATTGAGGCCGCCCGGGTTGCCCTGACCAGGAACATGAACCGTCGCGGAAAACTTTGGATCCGGGTGTTTCCCGATAAGTCCGTCACCGCCCGTCCTCCGGAAACACGGATGGGAAAAGGAAAAGGCCAACCGGAATTTTGGGTGGCGGTGATCAAGCCAGGGACTATTATCTTTGAGCTCGACGGTTTGGCAGAGGTGGACGCGAAGGAGTGTTTTCGCTTGGCGGCCAGCAAGTTGCCCATGCGGAACCGTTTTGTGACCCGGGAAAGGAGGCTGGTGTTTTGAAGATTGAGGAGATACGCGGCCTAAAAGAGGCCGAGATGGGGCGCGTGGCGGAGGAACTTCGCCGCGAGCGCTTCCATTTGCGCGTCCAGCAACAGACCGGTCAGCTGGAAAAGCCCAACCGTCTTCGGGAGATCCGCCGCACGCTCGCAAGGATTGAGACCACGAAAAGCCAAAACCGGAAGGCGCCCGGCCGGAAAGGCGTTTCATGAGCACGGCGGGGACCAAACCGGTGGTGAAGGAGCGTATCGGGGAAGTGATTTCCGCCAAAATGGATAAAACCATCGTGGTCCAGGTGGAGCGAAGGTTTCCCCATCCCCAGTTCAAAAAGATCGTCCGGTTCCGGAAAAAGTTTTATGCCCATGACGGCGAGAAAAAGGCCAAGCAGGGTGACACCGTGCGCATTGCTGAGTGTCGACCCTTGAGCAAATTGAAGCGCTGGAAACTGGTCGAGGTGATTTCTCTGGCCGCGGATCCAGTGGGAGGTGTCCAATGATCCAGATCCGCTCCTGGCTCGATATCGCCGACAACACCGGCGCAAGGAAAGCGACCATGATCGGGGTGATTGGACGGAAAACCCTCTTTGCCAGGGTGGGGGATGTCATCACCGCGAATGTAAAGGAGGCCGCTCCCGACGGTACGGTGAAAAAAAGTGAGGTGGTTCGCGCGGTGGTGGTGCGCACACGCTTCCCCGTGCGGAGGGCGGACGGCTCTTATCTTCGCTTTGACACCAACGCCGCCGTGATCATCGACAAGGATTCCAATCCCCGTGGGACCCGCATCTTTGGGCCGGTAGCGAGGGAACTTCGTGAAAAAAATTTCATGAAAATCATTTCCTTGGCCCCCGAGGTCATCTGAGGCGCATGTCATGACCAAATTTCACGTGCGCAAAGGAGACGAGGTGGAGGTCATTACCGGGGCCAACCGGGGTCGCAAGGGAAAGGTTCTCGAGATCAAGACGGACTCCCACCGGGTGCTCATCGAGGGCGTCAACATGATCAAGCGTCATGTGCGACCGACGCAGGACAATCCCAAGGGTGGCGTGGTCGAACGGGAAGGGGCCCTGCATGTTTCCAATGTTCGCCTGGTAAATCGCCCAGCCGCCGGCAAGCGGGATGGGAAAAAGGCCAAAGACAAGCCCGCCAAGGGGAAGAAATAAGCCATGGAGTGCGATCTCAAAAATCTTTACCGGAAAGAAGTTATGCCCGCGATGATGAAGGGGCGTGGATACCAGAACATCCAACAGGTTCCGAAACTGGAGAAGATCGTGGTGAACTGCTCCACCGGATCCGCCCAGGACGTCAAGGCAGCGCTCGAAGATGCGGTCAACGACATGACCCTGATTTCCGGGCAGAAGCCGGTGAAAACACGCTCCAAAAAGAGCATCTCCAATTTCAAGCTCCGCCTTCACCAGGAGATCGGCTGCAAGGTTACCTTGCGGGGGAAACGCATGTACGAATTTTTCCTCCGTTTCACCCGGATGGCTTTGCCCAGAATCCGTGATTTCCGCGGGGTGCCCAACGGTGGTTTCGACGGCCGGGGCGCCTATACCCTCGGGGTCCGGGACCACACTATCTTTCCCGAGATCGAACTCGACAAGGTGAAGCGAAATCTTGGGTTTGATGTTACTTTTGTGACCACCGGAAAGAATCGGGAAGAGACCCGGGAAATGCTTTTGCGCATGGGCATGCCGTTCATCGAGCGGTCCCACGCGCCCGATGCCGCCAAGGCGGCCCCCAAGGAGAAAACCCATGGCCAAGAAGTGCTGGCGGCTTAAGCAGAAACAAAAGGCGAAGTTTTCGAGCCGGAAGTACAACCGCTGCTCGATCACCGGCCGCCGTCGTGCCTATATCGGCCGTTTCGGGATCAGCCGCATTCAGTTCCGTGAGATGGCGCTGAACGGGGAAATTCCCGGAGTCACCAAGGCCAGCTGGTAGAAGGACGAATCCCATGGTTACCGATCCTCTTGCCGACTTTTTGACAATCCTGCGCAACGGTTCCGTCGCCGGTCTCCGGAACGTCAAAGCCCGCCATTCCCGCGTCAGGGGCGACATCCTCTCCATCCTCAAGAAGGAGGGTTTTATCGAGGATTTTGAATTGAAAAAGGACGGCTCCCACTCGGATTTCCACATCATCCTCAAGGCTTCCCGGCACCGGAATGGCCGTGCGATCACTTGCATCAAACGGCTCTCGAAACCCGGTCTGCGAAGGTACGTTGGTTCGCGGGAAATTCCCAAATACCTTGGCGGTCTGGGTGTGCCGATCCTTTCCACCCCCAGGGGTGTTTTGACAGGCGAGGATGCGAAAAAACAAAACGTGGGCGGGGAATTGCTCCTCGTGGTCTGGTAATGTCGCGCATAGGAAAATCCCCGGTGGTGGTCCCGGCCAACGTCAAAGTGGCTCTGGACGGCTCGCGGCTGAAGGCGGAAGGCCCCAAGGGCAAGCTGGGGTTGGATCTGCCTCCGCGGATCAGCGCCAAGGTTGACAAAAACCTCATCGTTCTTTCTCGGGATGCCGAAGACCGCGAGGCGCGCTCGCTTCACGGATTGGCCCGGAGTCTTGTGAAGAATGTCGTGGATGGGGTCGCCAACGGATACACCAAAAAGCTCGAAATTCATGGGGTTGGCTTCAAGGCCAACCTTCAGGGGAAAAAACTGGTCCTGAATCTCGGCAAGTCCCACCCGATCGATTATCCCGTTCCTGCCGAAATCAAGGTGACGGTCACGGAAAACACCCAACTGACCATCGAGGGCGTGGACAAGCAGTTGGTGGGCGCGGTGGCCGCAGATATCCGGCGCTATTATCCGCCCGAACCCTACAAGGGTAAGGGCGTTCGTTTCGCCGGGGAAAACATACGACGCAAGGAGGGGAAGACTGCCCAGAGCAAGTCTGCCTAAGCACTATGCCCAACCCCTCCAAAAGACGGCGGGAACGCCGGCACCGGATTCACGCCCGGATCCGTCAAAGGGTCCGAGGAGAAAACGGCAAACCCCGACTCTGCGTTGCCTTCACCGGAAAACATATCTACGCCCAGGTGATCGACGACACGGCCGGCAAAACGCTGGCCGCCGTTGCCACCACCCAGGCGGCCCTGAAGGGGGCCAAACCCAATATCGCGGGTGCCGCCAAACTCGGCCAAGCTCTGGCGGCCAAAGCTTCCGGCAAGGGAATCACTTCCGTGGTTTTTGATCGGGGTGGTTTTCTTTACCAGGGCAAGGTGAAGGCCTTTGCCGAAGCCGTCCGCCAAGCCGGATTAAAGTTCTAGGAAGGACCATAGAATGACCCCAGCCACCACCACCGAAGAGACGCCTATCCCCGCGGAAACCGAAGTTCCCGCAGGCAAGGTCTTTTCCAAGACATCAGAATTCATTCCCACAGCGGAACCGCCGGTCTCACGCCGGGATCGTACGCGCACCCCTTCGGACATGTTCGAGAAGGTTGTCTTCGTGAACCGCTGCGCCAAGGTCGTCAAAGGCGGACGGCGTTTCAGCTTCAGCGCCCTCCTGGTGGTGGGGGACAACAAGGGCAAGGTCGGAGTGGGTTTTGGCAAGGCGCGGGAAGTTGCCGAGGCGATCCGCAAAGCCACGGAAAACGCCAAAAAGAACCTGCACGGCTATCACGTTGGTCCGAGCACCATCCCCCATGAAGTTACCGGTGTTTTCGGCGGCGGCAGGGTGTTGTTGCGTCCCGCTTCTCTGGGAACCGGGTTGATCGCGGGAGGTGGGGTTCGGGCGGTTTTAGAGGCTGCCGGGGTGAAAGACATTCTCGCCAAATCGATGGGATCCAGTAATCCCGCAAATGTGGTCAAGGCCACCGTGGATGCCCTTTCCCGCCTACGCACCCGTTCGCAAATTCTGGAAACACGGGGCAAAAAGCGCCCTGAGAAGGGCAAGGAATCCTAATGAGCACCACCATACCGCGGCCCGGAGCACGGCACCGGAGAAAAAGGGTCGGATGCGGGGAGAGCTCCGGACACGGAAAGACTTCCGGAAAGGGTCATAAAGGGCAGAAAGCCCGTTCCGGCGGCAGTATTCGTCTCGGTTTCGAGGGGGGGCAAATGCCCCTGATCCGCCGCATTCCAAAGCGGGGATTCAATAACAGCGATTTTGCCACGCGTTACGCGCCCGTGAACCTTGGCGCCCTCGACGCCTTTGCCGACGGGTCCAAAGTCGATGAGTCGGCTTTGCGGAGTCGCGGCATCGTCAAGGGGAACTGGGACGGGGTGAAGATTCTCGGTGGAGGAAAACTGAAGCCGAAGAACCTGACGGTGGAAGCTCACGCCTTCAGTGGCTCCGCCAAGGCCGCCCTTGAGGCGGTTGGGGGGAAGTTGACCCTCCTCAAGTCCTAGCCGATACGCCGGCTACCGGCCCATGCTTCACGCCCTGCTGAATTGCTTCAAGATTCCGGAACTCCGGCAGCGGATCATTTTTACCCTGGCTTTGGTGGTGGTGGTGCGGATCGGGGCCTCCATCCCGTGTCCCGGGATCAATCCGCTGGTCTTGGGGGAATTCTTTAAGCAGGTGATCGACTCCCAGGACCAGGGAAGCGTCATCGGACTTTTCAACCTTTTCAGCGGCGGCGCCTTGGAAAATTGCGCGATATTTTCCCTAACAATCATGCCGTATATCAGTGCCAGCATCGTCATGCAGCTGGCCACGGGAGTGATTCCTTCCCTTGGCAAAATGGTCCGGGAAGAGGGCGGGCGTCAAAAAATCACCCAATACACGAGGATCGGCACCCTGATTCTTTGTGTGGTGCAGGGGTACCTGCTGGCGGTCAGTTTTGAAAATCCCGCCAAAATCCCGATCTTCTCGGGAATTGACCAGGTGATTCAAAGAATGGGGCCGCTGGTCCCGGAACCCGGGCTTGCTTTCCGGATCATGACCGTGATCACCCTCACTGCCGGAACCATGTTCCTGATGTGGATCGGGGAGCAGATCACGGAAAAGGGGATCGGCAATGGGATATCCATGATCATCACCATCGGCATTGTGGCGAGGCTTCCCGCCGCCCTGGTGGCCGGATGGCAGGTCTTCGTGCCGCCTGCAGGCGCCGGAAGGGAGCCGGTCAGTCCTTTTGTCCTATTTCTTCTGCTCGCGTTTCTGTTTGCGGTGATTGCCTCGACCATTGCCCTGACCCAAGCCTTGCGCAAGGTCAGCGTACAATACGCCAAGCAGGTTCGGGGAAACCGGGTTTACGGGGGGCAGACTTCCTTTCTTCCGCTGAAGGTAAATTACGCGGGCGTCATGCCGATCATCTTTGCCAACGCAATCCTCCTTTTTCCGGCCAGTATTCTTGGTTTTCTTTTCCCGGGTTCGCCCACCGCAAACCGAATTGCGGCCGCCCTTGCCACTGGGTGGCTTCATTATGTGCTTTACGCGGGAATGATATTTTTCTTCTCCTATTTCTGGGTGGCCATGGTCTTCAACCCCATCCAGATCGCTGACGACATGAAACGGCACGGGGGATTCATTCCCGGAGTGCGGCCCGGTGAAACCACGGCCCAGTTCCTTGATTTCGCCATGACCCGCCTGACTTTCGCGGGGGCCATTTTTCTTACTGTGCTGGCCGTTCTGCCGATGATCGTGCAAACCTTTCTGGGAATTCCCAGTATCACCGCTCAGTTTTTTGGCGGAACAGGGCTTCTCATCATTGTCGGGGTGATGCTGGATACCATGCGGCAGGCAGAAACCTATTTATTGCAGCGGCACTACGACGGATTTCTGCGTAAGGGCAGGATCAAGGGGCGAACCCCTGGTGGAACAGGCGGCGCTTCCGGGACGATCTCCGAGAGGCAGATGGCCTGGCTGCTCGTGCTCATTGCGATCATTGCGTTGGCGGGTGTGGTTCTCTCCCTCCGTTAAGGGCCGTCCGGCCCATGCCTCCGATTCCCATCAAGGACGCGGCAGGGATCGCCGGCATGAGGGCAAGCTGCCGGCTTGCCCGAAAAGTCCTCGAGGAACTCTGTGCCCGCTTGGAACCGGGGAGAACCACCGGGGAAATCGATCAAATTGCCGGTGCCCTGATCCGGGATTATGGGGCACGCAGTGCTTTTCTGGGGTATCGGAAATTTCCCGGACAACTCTGCATTTCTGTCAACGAAGAGGTGGTTCATGGAATCGGCGGTCCAAGGCGGCTTGCTTATGGTGACGTGGTGAAACTGGATGTGGGCATCATTCTTGATGGATGGGTAGGGGATACAGCCACGACCGTGGCCCTGGGCGCTGTCACTCCTTCCCGTCGACTTTTGCTGGAAAGAACCCAGGCGGCACTGTACGCGGGCATTGCGGCCGCGAGGGGCGGGGCAAGGCTGGGGGACGTCAGCCATGCCGTTGAGTCCACTGTGACCAAGGCAGGCTACAGCGTGGTGAGGGAATTCGTGGGACATGGCGTCGGGAGGAAGCTCCATGAGGAACCCCAGGTACCGAATTTTGGAAGAGCCAAGACAGGTCCCATCCTGCGTCCGGGAATGACCCTGGCGATCGAACCGATGGTCAATGAGGGGAGTGCGGAAGTGCGGATTCTTCGCGATGGGTGGACCGCTGTCACGGCCGATGGGCGGGATTCGGCTCATTTTGAGCACGTGATTCTCATCACAGAGGGTGAGGCCGAGATTTTGACGGAATCCGTTGAGGCGGATGGGGATGGGAAGTTGCTTGCCAACGGCCTGGCTAGTCGATAGGATTTTAGATTACGTCCATGAAGGTCCGAGCATCAGTCAAAAGGCGCACGAGCGACTGCCAAGTCGTTCGCAGGCGTGGTCGTATTTACATCATCAACAAGAAAAACCCCCGTCTTAAACAGAGGCAGGGCTGAGGATATGCCGCGCATTCTTGGCATCGATGTTCCCGGGGAGAAGAAGGCTGAATTTAGCCTTCGCTACATTTACGGCATCGGTCCCACCCGTGCCCGCCAAGTTGTCGAGGAGGCGGAGATTCCCGCGGAGATGCGGGCGAAGGACCTCACCGATCAGCAGATCAACCGAATCATTGGGGTGATCCAGCGCAACCGTTTTCTCATCGAGGGGGACCTCCGTCGCGACATCCAGCAGAATCTCAAGCGCCTTCAGTCGATCAACTGTTACCGGGGAATCCGCCACCGGAAGGGGCTTCCTGTCCGCGGTCAGCGCACCTCGACCAACGCCCGCACCCGCAAGGGTCCCCGGAAGACGGTGGGAGTGATACGCAGCAAGGACGCCAAGTCGGCGAAAACGTAAAGATTTATGAGCGAAGCCGACAATAAACCGCAGGAAAAGAAGCCCGCGCCGGCAAAGGCCGAGGGCGCCAAACCTGCGACCCCCAAAGAGAAAAAGGCGAAGGCACCAGCGGGAAAGTCTTCCGGCAAGGATGCGCAGCAAAAGGCCGAGCCGATAATCGCCCCGGAAAGCCTCACCCTGGACGGCTTGGATGATGCAGCCAAAGTAAAAATCCCGAAAATCAAGGGAGCCAAACAGATTCAACACGGGGTCGCCCACGTGCTGGCTACCTTTAACAATACCGTTGTTTCGATCACGGATCCCAGGGGAAATGTGATCGCCTGGTCCAGCGCCGGGAAGATGGGCTTCCGTGGCTCAAAGAAATCCACCGCCTATGTGGCCCAAGTGGTGGCACAAGACGCCTGTCGGCAAGCCATGGCCCACGGGGTCAAGGAGGTCGAAGTGCGTCTGAAGGGCCCTGGCACGGGGCGCGAGTCGGCCGTGCGCGCCCTGCAGGCGGTTGGACTGGAAGTCAGCACGATCCGGGATGTCACCCCGGTGCCTTTTAATGGTTGCCGCATGCGCAAGGCGCGCCGCGTTTAAAGAAAAGGATTTTCCATGGCACGTTACACCGGTCCCCGCGACAAGATTAACCGCCGCTTCGGTCAGCCGATCTTTGGTGCCTCCAAGGCCCTGGAGCGGAGGAATTTCCCTCCCGGGGTTCATGGTGCCAAGGGTCGGAGAAAACAATCCGATTATGCGATCGCGCTCGGGGAAAAGCAGAAGATGAAGTTTGGATACGGGCTGCTGGAGAAGCAGTTCCGTCGCGTATACCACAAAGCAATGCAGAGCCGCGGCGTCACGGGTGAAAAAATGCTTCAGATACTGGAAACCAGGCTGGACACGGTGGTCGACCGTCTGGGCTTCTCCTCCACTCGGCGTGGGGCCCGCCAAATGGTCACGCACGGACACATCAACGTGAACGGCCGCAGGGTAAGTATTCCAAGCTACTCCTGCCGCCCCGGAGATGTCGTCGAGGTGCGGGACAACCCTAAATCCCGCCAGTTGGGGACCCGCGGGCTGGAAGCCACGCAGATCCGCCCGCTCGTCGACTGGCTCTCCCTCAACAAGGACGCTTTTAAGGGAACCCTGACAAGGATTCCCACCCGCGAGGAACTGACCCCCGTCGCCAACGAACAGTTGGTCGTGGAGTTGTACTCGAGGTCATAAAAATCTGCCGCCCGCTACCGGCGGCAGAAAAACAGCAACATCAGCTCGGCCGTCGGTCCCGTCCCTTGGTAGCGGGGAAGGGGTAACCCGGCCGGAAAGAGATAACACCATGCCCCTGAGACTTGGACGATTCGAATTGCCGAACCGCCTGCAGAAGGACGAGGACGGCTCAACCGAAATATACGGGAAGTTCACCGCGGAACCCTTCGAGGCCGGTTACGGCCATACCTTGGGAAATTCCCTCCGCCGGGTTCTGCTGAGCTCGCTGGAAGGAGCGGCCATCACCAGCGTGAAAATCGCCGGAGTCCAGCATGAGTTTAGCACGGTGGATCACGTGGTGGAGGATGTCACCGAAATCGTCCTGAACCTCAAAAAGCTCAAATTCAAGTTGCCGAACCGTGAACCGAGGCTGCTGACACTCAAGGTCAACAAGGAAGGGCCGGTAACCGCAGCCGACATCGAGCTGGACGCGGGGATCGAAATCCTGAATCCCAAGGAGGTGATCTGCACCCTCGACAAAAAAGCGAAATTTGAGGCTGAACTCGAGGTCAGGGTGGGTCGCGGTTATGCCACCTGGGAAGAGAACAAAAGGGAAGATTCCCCCATCGGGCTCATCCCGGTTGACTCCCTCTTTTCCCCGGTCAAAAAAGTCAAATACGAAGTCAAAAACACCCGGGTCGGCCAACGGACAGACTACGACAAGTTGGTTCTCGAGATTTGGACGGACGGCCGGCTAACCCCGGATGAAGCCCTGCTTCATTCAGCCGGGATCCTTCGCCACCACCTGGATATCTTTGCCAATTTTGACAAGGAGCCGATCGAGTTTGAGGAAGTCAAGTTCGAGGCCCCGGTGGAGAACACCGCCCTGAAGAAGCTGCTGGCAATGAGCGTGAACGAGATCGAACTCTCGGTTCGTGCGGCCAACTGTCTGAACAACGCCAACATCACCACCGTCGGGCAACTCGCCCTCAAGAGTGAGGCTGAGATGCTCAAATACCGGAATTTTGGCAAAAAATCCCTGAACGAGATCAAGGACAAGCTGACCTCCCTAGGGCTTTCCCTGGGGATGAAGTTTGACAGCGCCCTGCTCGCCAGCCTGCCTCCTCCTCCCGTGGAAGCGGCCGGCGCGAACGGTCAGTCATGAGGCATCTGCGGCGCACCGTCAAACTTGGCCGGACTTCCCAGCATCGCGACAGCATGCTGGCGAACCTGGTCGGATCCCTCATTCGGCATGAGCGGGTCCGTACGACCGTGGCGCGGGCGAAAGCAGCGCGACCGGTGGCGGAGAAATTGGTGACCCTTGGAAAGAAAGGCTCCCTCCACCACCGTCGGCTTGCGATCGCGGCCCTTCATGAAAACGACCTGGTCCACAAACTTTTCGCGGAGATTGCTCCTCGTTTTAAAAACAGGGCGGGAGGATATACCCGGATACTCAAGCTTGGCTCCAGGGTGGGGGATGCTGCCCCCATCGCCCTGCTCGAGTGGGTGGACAGGCCCGCTGCCGAGGCGGCGCCTGCCAAGCAGGAAAAGGATTCCGGAAAAGCCCGCAAGGAAACCGAAGTAAAGCCCAAGCCTGGCAAAAAAAAGTGAGGGGATCAGCCTCTCCTCCCTGATGGAGGAGAGGGCTGATGATCCTGCTTTTACGCGGAGTTTCCCGACAACAGGAAATACAGGGCCAAGGCCAGGAGAACGGCCAAGGCAAGCGCCAGCAGGACCCTACGTTTCGCTAGGCGGCTTTCCACCCTGAGGTGAGGGGCGCGCTGTTCTGGTTCCTGAGTTGCAGGCGAAC
This sequence comes from Verrucomicrobia bacterium UBA2460, assembly GCA_002342345.1. GTDB lineage: Bacteria > Verrucomicrobiota > Verrucomicrobiia > Methylacidiphilales > Verrucolacustridaceae > Verrucolacustris. The sequence goes on along the minus strand of DDPU01000003.1, from coordinate 13,199 downwards.
CAGATGACCCCCCGTGCAGGGAGGATCTGTGCGCGGACTCCTCAACCAAACGGCGTGCCGTATGACCGAGGCGAACGGATTCACGGTTCAGTCTTCGCAATTCCTCCTGGATGGGGTCGCGCCGGAAACCAGGAATCGACATACGCTGATTTCAACCTGTTTTCTCGGGCTCGGCAACCCCGGGGTAACG
>DDPU01000003.1:11425-12993 GCA_002342345.1 Verrucomicrobia bacterium UBA2460 | reverse complement strand
CCCAAGGCCAAGGCAAGGATCAGGGGCAGATTGAAGGCAAGGCCCCGCGAGAAATTATTTCCGAAGGAGTCTCCAACAGTGCCTGCGGCGGTTCCTGCCTCCCCCGATTCTTCCTCGGTAGGCTCGAGTTCCCTGCCTCGCAGCGCATCCAGCTTGGCGCGGGATTGTGTATATACGGCGGAGGCCTGATCGACCTTGGCGAGGGCGCGGGAAAGCTCTTCCTCAATGGAGGTAGGATTCCATTCCCCCGGTTGGATGGCGTTGATTTCCGCCAACTGTTCGCTGAAGGATTGTCGGGTCTCGTGCATTTGTTCGACTTCCTTGCGCCCTTGGGATTCGGCCCGCTCGAGGATGACGATGGCCCGCAAAAGGCGTTCCCGGATCTCCCTTTGTCCATGCACAAGTTCATTGCGCCGGGAATTGAGCTCTTCGAGGCGTTTTTTGCGTTCCTCCAGCTCCTGCTGTTGACGTTGGAGCAGGATCAGCTCCTGCTGCCTCTGCTGAAGTTCCTGACCAATATCCTCCATCGCATTTCCGGCGCTCAGGGGAAGCCCGGCATCATCCTCGGAATGTTGCGTTCTGCGGCTCACGGTATGACGATAACGTTACCGATTTTCAGGTTTCGGTCATCCAAACCCGGGTTGGCGGCTTTGATTTTGGCGATCTCCTCATTGAGATCGAGGGATGCAGGGTAATAGTGTTTGGCCAGCTTCCAAAGCGTATCGCCCTTGGAAATGGTGTGTTGTTTGGAGCCGCTTGCGGGAACGGCCGCCTCGGCGGGGGCAGCGGGAGGGGTGATGCTCGGGACAGCCGGCATGGGGGACGACTCGGCTTTGGAGGCGGTTTTTTTGTCGCCGGAGGGAGGGGTGGCGGGGACGACCGCGGCAGGGGAAGCTTTGGGGGGTGTCGCCACACCTGCGCTTTGGGCGACCTGCACTTCCTTGGCGGCAAGAGCTCCCTGCAGCTGGGTAACCTGCTGTTTCAAGTCGATGTTCTCGCGACTGATTTTTGCCATTTCAGCGGCGTTCTGGGGGCCGGTGTTGGTCAGGCTCAGGGACAGGTCGATCTTGGCCTTTTCCATGGCGTTGAGGACCATTTCGCGCTCTGAGGCGTTCGGTCTGGCTTCCAGGTACTTTTGGTAAAAGTAGATGGCGCTTACATGATCCCCGAGCTTGTCCCCATAGAGCAGGCCGATCTGGAGATAGGCCTTGGCCACATTGGGATTCACGGCCAGCGCTTTCTCAAACTGCTTGATGGCTGCCGGGTAGTTTAGGTCGGCGACATCCTTGGCGGCCTGCCGGAAAAAAGGATTTCTCTCGTCCTCGGCATCAGAACCCGGCGGGGTTTGGGAGCAGGAGGCTAGCAAAAGTGTGGTAAGGCCGGCGAGAGGGAGGAAAAGGCGGTTCATTTGGTTATCTTGGTCAGGCAGAACGTATTCCGCAAGCAAGGGTTTGCCTTGGCTGGGACAAAAAGCTGAGATAGGGTTTCTGGTTTCGGGGTCATAGCTCAGTTGGTAGAGCGCCTCAATGGCATTGAGGAGGTCTGGGGTTCGAATCCCCATGGCTCCA
>DDPU01000003.1:552-11420 GCA_002342345.1 Verrucomicrobia bacterium UBA2460 | reverse complement strand
ATCGCCGGAGGCAAAATTTGGATAGCGCGGGGGAAGATTTGAGGGGGTGCAATTCCCATCCCTCCAGACGAAGCCTGGAGCCATCAAATGAATTTCCCTGGAGGGGATTTTAGGATGGCCGGAGGGCACCCCGGGTGGCAATCCCCACGGCTCCACATTCGCCGTCTTCATGCTAAAAAAGGTCTATGCCCGGCCCGCTCCCCTCCATGAAAGGCAAAGTCGTCCTGATCACCGGGGCAACGCGGGGAATCGGCCGGGCCGGTGCCGAGGCAATGGCTGCCCTTGGGGCAGAGCTAATTTTGATTGGCCGTGATCCAAAACGGCTGCAGGAGGTACGGGCCGCCTGTCTGGCCAAAGGGGCCCCAGGGATTCGCACTTACCAGGCTGACCTGAGTCTTCGCAAGGAAGTGGCCGATTTGGCCCATCGAGTCACCGCCTACGAGCCTTCCCTGGACATCCTGTGGAACAATGCCGGAGGTTGGTTTGCGGAACGGATCCTGACCTCGGAGGGGTATGAGAGGACGTGGGCGATGAACCATCTGGCTTACTTCGATCTTACCCAGCTGCTTTTTCCGTTGCTGGAAAAATCGGATGATCCGCGGGTACTCTGCACGGCCTCTGAGGCTCACCGTTGGGGTAAAATGAAATGGGATAATCTGCAGGGCGAAAAAAAGTGGGACGGATGGCGGGCCTACTGCCATTCCAAGCTGGCCAATCTCCTGTATGTGGCCGAACAAGGCAGAAACCTGGGGGATTCCAAAATCCGGATCTGTGCGGTCCATCCGGGGTTGGTGAACTCCGCCTTTGGGGACGAGAACCAAGGAATCCGCTCCCGCGCATTTCTCTGGCTTAAGCGAAATTTCGGCCGGACCAATCAACAAGGGGCCGACACAGCTGTCTGGCTCTCTGCCCGTGCGGAGCGACCCCGGCAAGGGGCGTATTACTCCAACCGGGCGGAAAAGATCCCTTCCGCTGGAGCCAGAAGCAGCGAGGACGCCCGCCGGTTGTGGCAAATCACCGAGGCAGGTCCATGAAACTGGGAATCGGCCCGCTCGAATTGGCGACAAACCTCTGCCTTTCGCCTCTGGCAGGTTACACCAACTTGCCATTTCGCCGGGTGGTGCGGGAGCTGGGTGGTTGCGGACTGGCCACGACGGATCTGGTCAACGCGCGCTCCCTCTTGGAAAACAATCGACGGGCCTTGGAACTGGTGGCGACTTCGCCCGATGACCGTCCTTGGGCGGTGCAGCTGTTTGGGGCGGTAGCATCGGAAATGCGGGATGCGGCCAAAAAGTGTGAGGATCTCGGGGCTAACGCGGTCGACATCAACATGGGGTGTCCCGTTCGCAAGGTCTGCAAAGTGGGGGGAGGGTCGGCCATGATGACCGAACTAGCCAAAACGGCGGAGTTGGTGCGCGGGATGGTGGCGGCAGTAAAGATTCCCGTGACGGCCAAGATGCGGCTGGGTTGGGACGAAAAGAATCTCACGGCACCGGACCTGGCCCGGGCCCTGGAGGGAGCCGGCGTTTCCGCCATTTTTGTTCACGGGCGGACGAGGGAGCAGGGGTTTTCCGGGTTTGTGAATTTGCGGGGCATCGCCGAGGTGGTCCGGGCGGTAAAAAGCATCCCGGTGATCGGGAACGGGGACGTCACCACTCCCGAGGGAGCCAAACGGATGCTCGCGGAAACGGGTTGCCAAGGCGTGAGTATTGGCAGGGGAGCTTTTTACAACCCGTGGATTTTCCGGGCGACCACCAGGTATCTGGAAACAGGGGACTTATTGCCGGAACCGGGCTTTGAAGAAAGGGTCCGCGTGATGACCCGGCATTTGGAAAGGAATATCGAGTTTTTTGGCGAGGAAAGGGGGTGCGTGCTTTTTCGAAAAGTGATCCCCTGGTACGCCCGTCAGTTTGGTCCGTCCAGTGGATTCAAGAAGGAAGCAGTGCAGATTTCCAACCGGAAGGATTACGACCGGGCTCTCGGCAATTACTTTCGATGGAGACAGCAGTTTTTAGATGAAAGCGGAAATCTGAAGGCCCCCTTCCAGCCAGCCAAGCTGACCTCTGTATTCGCTGGCGATATGGGGGAAGGGGCCGGGCGGGCCTCCATCCCTGTGCCAAAAGGGCCTGTGGAAAATTGGTAAGAAGCTAAAGGGGAGGTATTTAAGGAGAAAATAAAAACCCAAGACTCTCCCTTGAAAAAAACAAAAACAGTAATAACATAAAGAGATGCAATGTGGGGTTGGTGCCGCTTTCCTGATTGCCGCTTTTGGTTTCCTGAGCGCAGGGAAAGCTTCGACTTTGGTGAATGATTTCAGCGGTACGGTCGTGGGATATGGCTTCACCTCTTCCTTTGCCGACTATTATGCCATGTCATCCCCATCGGCTTCCCCGACTGCAATAGGCAACGCGGGTCAGGTGGATATTGGCTACTACACAGTGAGTTACCGGGATATGCCCTACTTTAATACGGGAGGATTTAGCGCCATCAACGGCTTTAGCGGCGACATTGGCGTATGGAACGGATCGACCGGATTCTATGAAGGTGGAACCTACTTCGATTTGGCAGGTGTAACTGGATTCAATGTCTCTCTGAGAAAAGAAAATTTCAACACCGCCAAAATCATTAATTTCTATATCTTGACCAACCGTGACACCGAAATTTACGTTCCCATTGATATTTCAGGATTTTCCTCGAGTACATTCACGGATGTGTTGGTCGATCTCTCTAATTTCGGCGGGTATAGTTACATCCCCGGACTGCAAGCCGCCCAAATTGCGATTAAGGGTGACGCATCCAACGATTCGAGTGCAAACGAGGCCAATTACAATTTCTCCGTCGACAGTCTGCGGGTACAAGCGGTTCCTGAGCCGTCGACGGGGTTTCTGATGGTTGCGGGTCTTGGTGCGCTTGCTTTTTTGCGCCGCCGTCTCTGAAGATCTAGATCACCACCCCCGGTTGGCGAGTGCCGTCACCAAATTTTGCGCGGCCTTCTGGGCCGCCAAGGGCAGGGCTTGGCGCTGGGATTCTGTTTGGTCGCCCTGAACAAAAAATGTGGTGTAACCACTGACCCGGGACTTGGGCAGAACTTCTTTTTTCTCCTTCAGGTCGTAGAGACGATACTCGAGGGTGATGGTAAGCTGGTACTGGAGAGTGGTCAGGAACTGTTCCGTCGATTGCCGGATGGATGTCCGCTCGATCCGTTTAACGGTGACTTCCAGGATGGCGTCACTCTCTTCCTTGCGGGCGTGGCGATATGTGCCGTCTCGGTCGATTTCCTGCAGAATGGCGTTGGTGACCGGGCCGGGAACCGCAGTTTCATCCGTCTCGTTCGTTGCGGTGGGCACATAAAGGAGGCGGATGTCCTTGAATGCCTGCGCTTTCGGGGTGCTCCCCACCTGGTAATTTGCGCAGGAAGCCAAAAGCACGAGAACGGGGAAAAAGGCCAGGCTTTTCATGGAGGCGGCAGATTACGGGGTTCAGGGTTCTGCCGCAAACTGATCTTCGAGCGGTCCGGCGGGGTGGATTGACGTTTTGCCTCGGAAATGAGGCTTTCCAGGACCCTGATTTTTTCTTCGGCCTCCTTCCTGTGGGATGAATTGGGGTTTTGACTGATCACGTCCTTGTAATAAAAAACAGCAGCGGGATAGTTGCCGGATTTTTCGTAAAAACGGGCCACCGAAAGCGTGCCTCCGCTGAGTTTCTGCTTGAGAACCTCGATGTTTTCGGCGGCCTGTTCCGTCTTGTCGCTGCGTTTGAACCGGGCGAGGTAATCCTGAAACGCCTCAATGCCCTTTTGAGCCGCGGTTTGGTCGTAACCGGGCTCCCGCGCGGCCTTCATCCAGACATAGCCGATCTGATACTGGGCGTCGTCGATCAGGTCGTTTTTCGGATATTTATCGAGGACATCCTCATAAAACTTGACGGCTTCCGGCCATTTTTTCTGCCTTTCCCGGGCCAGGCCGCAGGAGAAAGTGGCGAGTGGTGCGTAGGGGCCAAACGGGGCGACCCGGATGATGGTTTCATAAATTTTGACAACCTTGTTCATGTCGGCCGGCATGGGAATCTTCCAAAGCATTTGTGGCTGGCCTGCGAGAAAAACGTTGCCGATGGCATACATTCTTTCGATGGCCAGATCCCAGTACTGATTCGCGGATGACTCCTCGACCATTTTTTTGTAGGCCTCGTAGGCATCCCAGTAGCGGGCCAACTGCTCCAGCATTTCTCCGGCCTTGTACTGAGCCTCGTTTTTGCGGAAATCATCGGGGTTTTCCTTCGCGAAATCCTGGTAAATTTTCAAGGCCTGCTCAAAGTACTTCAGGGAGTTGGCATTGGAGTCGCCGCCCCGCTTTTCTGTTTCCTTGCGGAGCCGCAGGGCCTCCTCCTTTCGTTCCTTTCCAAGCTGGCGTGCCGCGGCGGCGGCTTCCTTGTCGCCTAATTCCTCGGCCCGCTCGGCCGCGGCAAATTGTTCGTCTGCCTCCTGCTGGATCGCCTCGATCTGCTCGTAGGCCTTCCCCAGGCTTTCCGCGGTGCGCGCCGTCTGAAGCACATCGGCGGGGGAACCCTTGCTCCCGAGAAGGTCGGATTCGAAGGTGAAGCCCTCTCCGGGTGTGTAAGTCGAAAAATTGAGGGGAATCGTGGTTGCCCCGTCCGCCAACCAGTTTCCTTTGGCATCGATGTATCCCCAACAGGGGTTTCGGGATTCCCCGTTCATGATGTGGGGGCCAAGAAGGATGCGTGCCCTGCCGGATTGAAACCCGTTTTCCACGCCGAGAATCTCGGCTTTCGCATCCTGTCTCCCCTCGGTGCCAACCCGGGACGTGGCGGTGCTCGCGGGGGAGGCGTGGGAGACAAGGGCCTCCGCGATCACTTCCCGGCCCTCGGCGTTCACAAAACGCCAGGTTCCGCCCCCAAAAATCTCCCCCTCAAGCTTTCCGCCAAGATTCACCGCCGCCAGTCCCTCGGAAAAGGCCAGCACCTCGTCATATTTGGGGGGGATTACGAACTCTCCCCGGCGGTCGATAAACCCCCACTTCCCATCCGCCCATGCGCCGCAACGGTCTTCCTGAAAAAAATAAACCTGCTGAAAACGCGGAGGAACGATCATTTCCCCGGTTTTGGAGACAAACCCCCATTTCCCGTCCCATTTGACCGCGGCAAGCCCCTGGCGAAACAGGGCCGCGTCCTCGTACTTCGGCTCAATTAGAAATTTTCCCGCCCGGTTGATGAAGCCCCACTTGCCATCGAGTTTGACGGCGGCGGTCTGTTCACTGAACAGGTAGGCGTCCTCGAAGGAGGGTTCGATGATGAATTTTCCTTCGCCGTTGATATAACCCCAGCGGCCGTCTTTTTTGACTGCGGCGAGAAAATCCGAAAAAGGAAGGGCGTTTTCGTATTGGGGTTCGAGGACATATTTTCCCGCGGAATTGACGTAACCGTAGCTGCCCCAGAGGGCTTTTTTTGGGCGAAGGTCCACGCCGGAATCCGATTGCGAAAAAGTCCATCCCCCGGAAAAAAAGATAAGAAAAGCAGCCGCCCAACCATGCCTGGCGATAAGGGAAGTCCGCACCTGCAGGTCAGGTTAAAAGCGGTCGTGGACGCGTCAAGGGACTGAAATAGTTTCCTTGCCCACCCCCAGCCGATTAAGATGCCTGCATGGCCTTCAGGTGCTTCCCGGGAATCTTTCTTCTCTGCTTTTCCGTTGTTTTCCCGGTCTGGTCAAAGGACCCCGGCGTGGCCTCAACCGCCCGGACTTTCACGGTGATGGCCTACAACGTCGAGAATCTCATGGATATCGACCGGATCGCCCCTTACGACGATTACGCCGAGGTCCCGGGCGATCCCAATAGTTACGGCCCCGGCAAGCTGTTGCGGAAATTAAAGACGATTAGCAGGGTTCTGAAATCCGTGGACAACGGCGCGGGTCCCGATGTGGTGATCCTGAATGAGCTGGAAGCGGACCACACCCCGGACACCACCGTCGCCGACATGGGCGCGTTTTTGGGTAAGTATGGTGGCACGACATACGAAAAAATGCTTACTACCGAGCTCAACGACGAAATGCGCGGGTTGCCGGTGGAGGCCTGGCTGGTCAAGGCCCTGGAGGATGAGGGCCTGAAGGGGTATACGGTTCTTGTGGGAGAGGTTCCTTCCGGCGCCGCAGAGCATGAAACAGCCATCAAGGTTGGAATCCTCACCCGTTTTCCTTGTCTGGATCACAAGACCCACCCTACGGACAGGGCCCGCGGGATTTTGGAAGCCAAGCTGGATGTGGACGGTCACCCGGTGATTGTCCTGGGCAACCATTGGAAAAGCGGGGCGGGCAATCCGGCCATGGAAAACGTCCGACTGGGAAACGCCAAGACCCTGCGGGACCGCCTCAATCAGATTTTCCAGGAAGATCCCCGCGCGGATGTCATCATCGGCGGCGACTTCAACACCCAATACAACCAGGGGCAGCGCTATCCTTTCATGTCGAAAACGGCCCTGCAGGACGTCCTTGGTTCCCAGGGCGATGCAGGCATCTTTTCCCAATCGGATGGCGCGGACCTCTACAACCTCTGGTTTGAGTTGCCACCGGAAAAGCGTTTTTCGGACGAGTTTGGGGGGGAGTGGGGGACCCTCATTCAGCTTCTGGTCAGCCGCGGACTGGGGGATGGCAAGGGGGTGGACTATGTTCCCGCCACTTTCACGCAAATCAGAATTCCCGGCGTCAATGCCCAGGGTGCGCTGGAGCTTCCCTGGCGCTGGACCAACTACGGGCCTGGCTGCGGGGCCAGCGATCACTTTCCGGTGGTCGCAAAGTTCACGGTGGCCGCGGGTGGGGTTCCCTCCTTTCCATCCCATGCCTGGAGCTCGGTGCCGCCCAAGGAGACGCTCAAGGTTGGTTATGATCGGGTGGATCGTGAAAAGCTCCGAAACGCCTCGGTGCTCAAGGATGCCACCCCGGAGGATTTGGCCAAGGCCTTGGGGGAGATTTTCGTTGTCGACGCCACCTTTTCCAAGGTCCGACCTCTCGAAGTTGAAGTGGATGGTAAAACCTATTCTCTCCATTCCTTCGACAAAAACCTGAAGGATACCCTGAGGCTTGAGCCGAAGGGAAAAACGATGAGGTTTTTGGGTGAACTTGGCCTTTACAAGGGCAAGCTCCAGTTCGTCGTTCAGGACCCGAGCTGGATCAAATAGGCTTCAGGCGCGGTTGGCTTCGCGGGTCAGGCGACCCAACCTCTGCTCGATTTCCGGAGTGAGCTGATCCCAGGAAAACCGCCAGGACCAGTTTCCGCTCTCCCTTCCAGGTACGTTCATCCGGCTGGAGGAGTCCAGTCCCAGTACGTCCTGCAGGGGGTAAAGGGCCGTGTCCGCGGGGGAGCGTAGGGCAAGGGCGATCAGGTCCCAGTGGATTTGCGAGCCGTCGCAGCGCAGGTAGGTGCGCACATTGTGGCGCTCCCGCTCGATCTGCTCGGCGCTGCGCGTGGAATCCTTGCCGGGCCCACTGTGATACCAGCCGACAGTGGTGTCGTTGTCATGCGTACCGGTGTAGACGACGCAATTTTTGGGGTAACTTTCCGGCCGGAAATCAGCGGCCTTGGGATCGTCGCCAAAGGCAAACTGCAGAATGCGCATGCCGGGGTAACCGAGACCGTCCCGGAGTTGTTCCACGTCCGGGGTGATCACGCCGAGATCCTCCGCAATGATGGGCATATCCCCGAGGACCCCCCGGGCCGCGTCAAAGATCCTTCGTCCCGGACCGGCAACCCACTTTCCCTGGACGGCGGTGGGTTCGCTGGCGGGGATCTCCCAGTATCCCGCAAAACCGCGGAAATGGTCGATCCGAACGATGTCATAAAGGGCAAAAGCGGAGCGGAGGCGTGAGTTCCACCATGCGTACCCCTCGTTCTCATGGGCGTCCCAGCGATACAACGGGTTGCCCCAGCGTTGGCCCGTTGTGCTGAAGTAATCCGGGGGAACTCCTGCCACCACGGTGGGGTGGCGGTCGGGGCCGAGATGAAAAAGATCGGGCCGACACCAGACGTCCGCACTGTCGTGGGCAACAAAAATGGGTACATCCCCAATGATGGAAACACCGCGGGCCCGGGCTTCACGACGGAGGGCATCCCATTGATGAAAGAAAAGAAACTGGAGAATTTTGGCCTGGCGGATTCCCGTGGCGTGTTCCCGGCGCGCCGCCTGAAGGGCTTTCGGTTCCCGCCGGACCAGAGGTGAAGGCCATTCCACCCAGGGACCGTTTCCATGGTGTTTTTTTAGGGTGGTGAAAAGGGCATAGTCGTCCAGCCAGGCGTGGTGTTCCTCCTCAAAACGGGCCAGTCCCGCCTTCAGTTGGGCAGAGGCACGGCGGGCGAAGGAGCGGGCGGCCTTTTCCAGTATGGGTACACGCGCGGCGATGACAGGCCCGTATTCCACCCGTTCCCCAGGAAACACGGGAAAATTTCCGAGATCGCTCTCCAGCAACAGTCCTTCCTCGAGCAGGGATTCGAAGGATATCAGCATGGGGTTGCCGGCAAAGGTCGATAGGGTCTGGTAGGGGGAATCGGCGTATCCGGTGGGCCCGAGGGGCAGCACCTGCCAAAGCCGCTGGGACATGCCGTGCAGGTGGGTCAACCAGCGGTGGGCCTCCGGCCCGATTTCCCCGATACCATGCCGGCCCGGCAGGGAGGTGGGGTGAAGAAGGATGCCGGCGGCCCGTGGGAAATTCATGCGTGCGACAAATTAAAAACGGAAAGGCAAGTGCGGGGAAGGGAGGAAATCAGCGAACAAACAGCCATCCGGCCAGGATCAGGATGGGAAGGAGAATGGGCAGGGTGTAGCGCAGAATGTATCCAAAGAAGGATGGTGTGTGGATTTTTGCGGCATCCGCAATCGATTTCACGAGAAGATTTGGGCCGTTCCCGATGTAGGTGCAGGCCCCGAAAAAGACCGCCCCCAGCGAAATCGCGGCCAAGGTGTGCGGGTCGCTGGCGGCAAACCGGGCTACATCCAGGGGATCGAGGAGATGCAGGGGAGGTTGGTGCAGGGTCAGGGCCAGGGTGAGAAAGGTGAGGTACGTCGGCGCATTGTCGAGGAACGCGGAAAGACTGCCGGTCATGAAATAATAATGCAGGTCGCTGGGGTGGCCGAAACTTCCGGCGTGCACGCTGAGGGTGTGGATGACCGGAACCAAGGTGGCGAAGATGCCAAAAAACAGCCACCCGACCTCCTTGAGGGGGTCGAAACTGAACTCGTTCCGCTCCCGGATAGACGGATCGGTGAAACGGTGCGAGAACCATGCCGCCGCGCCCATGATCGCCTCGGGAATTCCCCAGGATGCGCCCGCTCCCCGAAGCAGGACCGCCCCTAAAATCACCGCGACGAACCACGCATTCCGGGCTCCCTCCAGCCGGAAAGTTTCCCGGCCGGTTTCCTTTTCCCGGACAGGTCGGGGCGCCCTGCGGAAGTTCCGAGAGTCGAGAATATAGAAGACCAAAAGGAGAAGTCCGACCACCGTCAACCAGTCCGGCCAGAGGTGTTCGAGGGTCCAAAAAAACGGGACGCCCCGCAGGTATCCCAAAAAGAGGGGAGGGTCACCCACCGGCGTCAGGCATCCCCCCACATTGGCAACAATGAAGATAAAAAAAACGATGTGAAAACCGGTGATCCGGTATCGGTTCATCCGGATCCAAGGGCGGATCAACAGCATCGCCGCGCCCGTGGTGCCGAGAAGATTGGCGAGCAGCCCGCCCATTGCGAGAAACACCACGTTTCTCCAGGGGGTGGCTTCGCCGGCCACGCCCAGGTGGATGCCTCCGGTCACCACAAACAAGGATCCGATCAATGCCATGAAACTTATGTACTCCTGGAGGGAATGGATGAGCGGGGCGGCCTCACGCCTGCCCACCAGGTAGTAGACAAAAACGATTGCGGACATGCAGACGCTGAAAATGTGGTAACGATCGTGCCAAAGTCTCGGTGTCAGCAGGGGGCCGACCGCGATGGCCCCCAGAAGGATGACAAAGGGGGCCAAAATCCATGGGGGGGGAGCGGCTCCGAGATCCATGATTGCGAACGGCATCGTGCTTGGATGCAGGGGGTTAATAAGGGGGTCAAGCGTAACTGATTCTTGCCGGCCAGCCTTGCCCTCGTCGGGAGTCCGCCTAGCTTGAAAAACATGGCTGGGACTGTCACGGGAGCAATGGGTTACAACTCCAAGGTGGAAGGCAATATTGTCCTCACCACCCTGGATGCCGCGGTCAACTGGATGCGAAAAAACTCCCTCTGGCCCATGCCCATGGGGTTAGCCTGCTGCGCCATCGAATTGATGGCATCGGCCTCCTCCCGCTTCGATATCGCCAGATTTGGAGCAGAGGTTATGCGGTTTTCTCCCCGGCAGTCTGACCTGATGATCGTGGCCGGCACGGTCACCTACAAGATGGCACTGGCCACCAAGCGGATCTGGGACCAAATGGCCGAGCCCAAGTGGTGCATCGCCATGGGGGCCTGTGCCAGCACCGGTGGCATGTACCGCAGCTACGCCGTGTTGCAGGGGATCGACCATCTTGTCCCTGTGGATGTTTATGTTTCCGGTTGCCCCCCGCGTCCGGAGGCGGTTCTCGAGGCGTTGATGACGCTGCAGGACAAAATTGCCCGCAGTCGCGGCGTGGTTCTCAACCAAAAACAAGCGGCATGAGCGAGGCCGCGGCCGATTCCTCGGCGGACCTGGTGGCCGCCGTCAAAATCCTGCCGGAGTTCCGCGGCGAAACTTCCTGGGAAGTTCCCAAGGAGCGGCTTGTGGAGCTGATGACCGCGCTGAAAAAAGAGGGGATGACCTACCTTGTCGACATCACCGCCGTCGACAACCAGGGGGAGGATCCCCG
>DDPU01000003.1:0-466 GCA_002342345.1 Verrucomicrobia bacterium UBA2460 | reverse complement strand
CGGGAGGCCTGGGACATGGTCGGCGTAAAGTTCTCCGGTCATCCGGATCTGCGCCGGATCCTCATGTGGGACGGTTACCCGCACCATCCCCTTCGGAAGGATTTTCCGTTGGAGGGCCTGCCCACCGAGATGCCCGACATCGCCTTTACAGCGAAGGCCCCGCTGGAAGGGGGCCCCTTTGTGACCAGCCCCGCACCCTTTTCCCACGAGCGGGAACCGCGCGCCCATCCGGCTGAGGAGAGGAGCCTGTGAGCACGGCCACCACCACGATGGAGTTTGGCGACACGCTGGCCCGCACCGCCGAGATGGCCCCGCAACTCGACGTCGGCGAAAAGCTTGTTCTCAACATCGGTCCCTCCCACCCCAGCACCCACGGGGTGCTTCGCCTGGTCCTCGAGCTGGACGGCGAGGTGATCACCAAGGCTGACACCGACGTCGGCTACCTCCACCGCGGGGACGAGAAGAT
>DDPU01000062.1:8282-10469 GCA_002342345.1 Verrucomicrobia bacterium UBA2460 | reverse complement strand
GTCTTCTTCTTCTTCGAGCGGGCAACCGTCTCGGATAAGTGGAAGCTGTCGCTTCTGATCAGCGGTCTCATCACAACCATCGCCGCAGCCCACTATTGGTACATGCGGGAGTTCTGGGTGACGACCTTCACGGGAAACAACGCTTCCGTGGCTTCCCCCACCGAATTCCGCTACATCGACTGGCTCCTCACGGTGCCCCTGATGTGCGTGGAATTCTACCTTCTGCTCCGGGCGGCGGGTGCCAGCATCAACATGCTCTGGCGCCTGGTCGCTTATTCGGTCCTGATGCTTGCGGCCGGATATGTCGGCGAATTGTCCGCCCAAAGAGGCCAGGCCATCCGCGGTTTTGAAAACTTCGGGTGGGGGGTGATCTCCACCATCGGCTGGGCCGGCATCGTCTATGAGATCTTCTTCGGCGAGGCCAAGCAGCTGGCTGACGGCAGCAGTGATGCCAACGTCCGCCGGGCCTTCAACCTCCTCCGGGGCTTCGTGCTCATCGGCTGGGCGATCTACCCGATCGGGTATATGACCCTGCCGGGCAACGTGCTCAGCGGATCGACCGAATTGGCCGCCAACATGAACGTCGTCTACAATATTGGTGACGCCGTCAACAAAATCGGCTTCGGTCTGGTGGTCTGGAATCTCGCCAAACGCGGCAAATAAGATTCCTGCCTGGTTCGCGGAATCCGTTCCGCGATGCGACGGGGGATCCCTCTGGGGATCCCCCGTTTCTTTTGGTCGGCTTCCCCCGCCGTCCTCAAAATCCTAGGCTTGTCCCATGCCCGCCCTTCTCCAACACACGGTTCCCTGGGTTTTTGCGGGATTCTTCGGACTCCTTGGTTTTCTCTTTCCTGCCGAGATCAGCGGATTGGCAGCGTTGTTCTTTTTGTCCTCCGCGGTGATCCTTGGCGTCCCTCATGGGGCCTGCGATCCGTGGGTTCCCGGTTGGCTTCTCCATCGTCCCTCCCGCCTCCCCTTTCTCGTTCCTTTTTTCGTTCTCTATCTGGCGGTTTCCTTCCTTTACCTCCTGCTCTGGAAAGCCGCCCCCTTGCCAGCCACCCTGTTCTTTCTGCTGCTGACCGCGTGGCACTGGGGAACAGCGGACGCTTCCCTGGTCTTTCCACCCGGGCTTCGGTGGCTTTCCTTCGGCCTTGGCCGCGGACTGTGGGTCATGCTCAGCCCTTTCGCCTTCCATACTTTCGATGCCTGGAGAGTAATCCTGCTCATGGCCCCCGAAGCCGGTCCGGTGCCTCCCGCCATTCTCTTCCAAGGACTCCTGATTCTTCCCCTGGCTCTGACCCTGGCCTCCCGTCCCGGAAGAACCGAGTGGGCCGAAACAACCCTGCTGGTTCTCCTTCTCGCTCTGACCCCTCCCTTGGTGGGCGTGGGAACCTACTTCATCGCCTTTCACGCCTGGCGCCACCTGCTCCGGTTGGCCGAAATTCGCGACCGACTCACCGTAGCCTCAAAAACGAAAACCTGGCTCTTGTCCCTTGGGCGGTTGCTTCTCTTCACCGTGCCTTTGACAGTGGCCACCCTGGCTTTGTTGCCTGCCTTGCCACGCTTGCTTGGCCTTCATCCCGTCAACCTCGACAACTGGGTGGGTTCCTACCTCATCCTCCTCGCCGTCCTCACGTTGCCCCACGCCATTCTGGTGGGCTGGATGGACTGGAAAGCTTTCAATTCTAATCATTGATTATCAATTATTTATGATTTTGTCCCTTTAATTTTTCCGTCTTTTGTGATAAGATGAAGCGTGAGCCGGGTTCATCAGTTAAGGGAAGATTTCAGGCATGCGGAATGTGCCGTCGGCTATGCCAACCTTGGAATGGTTTCGGACGCCTTGGGAGAACTTGAACTGCTTTCCCCGGCCATGGCTGGGGACCCGGGGGTTCTGGAGTTCAAACTCCGCCTGCTAGAGCGGGCCCAGAAATGGTCGGAAGCCGCCGCCTTGGCGGCCAAACTCGCCGCAACCCACCCCGATGAGGCCCGCTGGTTCGTCGCCTGGGCCTTTGCCAAACGCAGAAGTGATTCATTGGAGACCGCCTCCAAGATCCTTTCCGAGGCCGCCTCCCTGCATCCCAAGGACCCCCTCATCCATTTTAACCTCGGTTGCTATGCCGCCCAACGGGGAGACCTGCCCGCCGCCCAGTCCCACGTGAAGAGGGCTATCGAGCTGGATCACGG
>DDPU01000062.1:7083-8251 GCA_002342345.1 Verrucomicrobia bacterium UBA2460 | reverse complement strand
GCCGAGGCGTTCTTCCGCTCCGCTTCCTCCAGCTCCCGCAGATATTTCCTGACCTCCTCCGCACTCTCATCCGCCAGATCCCGGTAGCTGCAACCGAACCTTTCCTTCACGCATCCCGCCACATGGGCGTGGGGATTCCTGCCCTGCGGATGCCGGGAATCCTCCGGAAGAACCCCCCGCAACCGGTCCCCGGTGGCCTGCATTTCCTTCCAGATCTGCCGGCGCAGGTCCGGACTCATCCCGGCCGGTGTTTCAGCGCCAACAGGGTGATGTCGTCCGAAGGCTCGGCACCGCGGGCAAACTTGGCAACCTCCCCCACCACCCGCTCCGTCAGTTTCTCCGCCGATAATTTCCCCTGCCCGCGGACCGCGTCCTTCAGACGATCCTCGCCGAAAAGTTCCCGTTTGGGGTTCATCGCCTCGGTCACGCCATCCGTATACACCAACAGGGTATCCCCCGGTCGCAGTTCCAGTTGGCGCTCTCCAAACTTCGCATCCTCAAACACGCCGAGCGGCATGCCCCCCGAGGGTTCGTACACGGGCTCCCCGCTGGCCGGAACCAAAATCGGGGGGTTGTGCCCTCCCTGCCCGTAGACCATCCGCCCCGTGCCCGTATCCACGATCCCCAGGATCATCGTCACAAAAAGATTGGCCTGATTTTCGGCACAAAGCTGGGCGTTGACCCGCTGCAGGATTTCCAGCGGCGCACGACCCGGAATCGCGGTGGCCCGGATCAGGGTCCGCGTCACTGCCATGAAAAGCCCGGCGGCCACGCCTTTTCCCGAAACGTCCCCCACCACAAAACAGTATTTGCCGGCCTCCACCGGAAAAAAGTCGTACAGATCCCCGCTGACCTCCTTGGCCGGATCCAGCCTGGCGTACAGTTCCACCCTGGGACTCTGTGCCGGACCGGGAAACGCTTGCGGCAAAAGCCCCTGCTGCATTTCCCGGGCCAGATCGAGATCCCTTTGCACCTGGGCCCGCTCCAGGGCGGCGTCATGCGCCCGGATGCGGACCAAGGCCGCCGAAACCAATCCGGAGAAATATTCCATCAATTCCTCATCCTCCCGGCTGAAGGACGGCCGTCCCTGTGGATTGAGGAACTCGATCACCCCGATGCACTCCTCCCCGTCGAGGAGCGGGGCCGCCAATAAAGCCCGCGTTTTCCA
>DDPU01000062.1:6575-6962 GCA_002342345.1 Verrucomicrobia bacterium UBA2460 | reverse complement strand
CTGTCCCCGTGGGCGGAATGGATCACCAGTTCCCCCGTGCCCGGATCGGGAAGAAAAACCGAGCAGGCCTCGGCCCGCATCCACGGCCGGCTTTTTTCCAAAATCATCTCCAGCAGGCCGCGGAGCGCCGGCTCACGGCCGATCTTGCCCGCCAGACGAAGCAGGCCGGCATATCCTTCGCCAGGCGCGGGGGCAGGGACTACGGGCGTCATGGTTCCATCCTATGCCTTGCACCCGTGCTCAGGAAGGATTCCTTGAAGCCGGGCCCCGAGGGAAAACTCCCGGACCCGCTTGATGCGGTTAGCGCCCCTTCTCCGGCGTGAAAACGATCTCCACCCGCCGATTTTTGGCTTTGCCCTGGGGCTCGTCGTTGGGCGCAATCGGCCG
>DDPU01000062.1:0-6509 GCA_002342345.1 Verrucomicrobia bacterium UBA2460 | reverse complement strand
TAATACTGGGCAAGGAGCGGGGCAATCGGATCCGTGTCCGTGTGCCCCTCTACCCGCACCTCGTCCTGGGATTTGTTGGCGGCCTTGGCCACCTTCTGCAAAACATCCACCCCTTCCGGGGAAAGTTCCGCCGAACCGCTGGGGAAGAGGATCTCGCTGGCCACCGTGACCTTTAGCTGGTCCTTCAGGCGGGAAATGATCACATCCTTGTCGGCCAGCTCCTTCTTGAGATTTTCCTCAAGCTTGGCGTCGGCTTGGGAGGACGATGCCTTCATCCTTTCCATCGCCAGCTGCTGCTCGGAAATTTTCTGCTCCAGGACCTTTTTTTCCGAGGCGGAAAGATCCTTTAATTTTGCCAGTTCCGCCCGGGATTTCTCCAGGTCCAGCGAATCCCGCTTCAGCTTGTCCAAGTCCCCCTTCATCTGATCCGTCTGGGCCCGGGCGGCTTCCGCCGCCTCCTCGGATGCCTTCACCTTGGACTCCAGCTTGCTGATCTTTTCCCCCGCTTCGGTCAGCTGGCCGCGCGCCTGATGGTCGCGGCTATAGTAGTAGCCGCCGCCGCCCAACCCCAGGATTGCCGCCGTTGCCAGAACCGCCGTTTTCCAGGCAACCACCGAAGCCGCGCTGGAGACCGCCGTTTTGGCAGCACCGGTTGCCGCTGCCTTGGCCAACGAACTCCCTGATCCCCCCGGCAGGGAGGAAGGCAGGGATCCTTCAGGCAGGGGTTGGGGAGTCGGTTCCGCCATGGGGAACCTAGTTTTTCCTGTCCTTGGTCGGCGTTTTGCCCTCGATCTTGGGTTTCTTGTCCAGATCCTCGAGGGCCTTCCACAAACGCTCGACGGCGGACGGGGTCTTTTTCACCTTTCCGTCGAGAATCTCCCTGGGCGTCAGCTTTTCCCCGTAAAAGTTTTCATTGGTGTCGTCGGCGGAGCCGTAGCCCAGGCCGGACAAGGAAACCCCCCCAAACAGCCCCTTCGTGAAGCTGTAGGTGTAGACCGGGGCGTTCACGGTCGCCACACCCGCGGAAAGCTCCCTTCCCGTGGGGCCCGCCGTTCCCTCCACTTCCGCGCTGCTCGTGTAGTTTCCCTTTTTGGAAAACTGCTCCACCGCCCCCTCCGTGTTCAGGAGCAAAACATAATCCTGGGAGGACCCGCCCGCCTGGAATCCCACCCCCGCGCCCGCCGCGGAAATCGCCGAGGGATGGGACCATTTTTTGCCCTTCCGGATCACCACCAGGCCATCGCCACCCTCTCCCGCCACGATGAAGCCTGCCTTGATGATCCACATCACCACGAGCCCCTTGGCCTCGTGAAAAACCTCCCGGGGAATGCTGTCCCCCTGCGCTTTCCCGTACTGCTCGAGGATATCGATGGTTTTATCGATCCTCTCTTCCATGCTGCTCACGGCGGAGGCCGGCAGCGGAGTGGCAAGGATCAGGGCAGCAAGGAGGGGAAGGGTGAATTTCATCCGGAAAGCATGTGCCGACCTTTTTCCCTTGGCAATCGGATCCCGCTAGACCCGGCCTTCATCCGCATCCAAGTAGTCAAAAAAGGTCTGGATTTCGTCCCGATACTCCCAGCCGGCCTCCTTTTTTCGAAAAATCAGACGCTCGGAAAGGTCATCCCGCCAGCCCCGTTTGCTCAGGTAGGCGTTCCATACCGCCCGGTCCTGCCCGTCCCTTTTCCTGCCTTGGGATTGACACCAATCGAAAAGATCCCGGTCGGACCCTCCCTGCCTCACCCGCTCCCGCAATTTTTCATGGGACACACCGAGGAATTCGCAGCATGCGCCGTCAAATCCCTTTCCCATGTTTTCGCGGTAATCCGCCGGCAGTTTTCCGGCCTGCTCCAGGCGCAGCTTGTCCACCATCCGGCCAAAGTACACCAGACCCTCCACCTCCTCCCGGGGACTCCTCAAACCCGGAACCGGTTTTTTTGCCTTTTCACTCATCGCCCCATCGCCTCCCGCAGGCTGCGGAGTTCCTGCTCCAGCTCCTCGATCCGCGCCGTCAGATCCAGCACCAATCCCGCACCCGGGGGCGGCATGCCGTACTCCACCCTGAGTTGCTCGATCCTGCGCACCAGAAAAAGCGTTCCCTCGCCAAAAGATCCCCGCCTCCCCTCCTCTCCCAACAACCCCATCTCACAATACTGCCGCACCGCCTCGACCGTGGTTTCCGCCAACTCCGCCAACTCCGCCAACTGCAACGGACGGGACGACTCCGTCCAGACTCCCACCGCCATCCGCTCCCGCTTCCCCCTCATCGCCTAACTCCTTCCCCCGGGCCGCCAGCGACTCTCCCGGGCCAGCTTCTCCCAAAGCTCCTTTTCCCCGGGGCTGACTTCGGGCGGCACGGCGATTTCCAGAAGGGCGTAGAGGTCCCCACGGCTCCCATCCTCCCTCGGCAGCCCCTGGCCCCGCAACCGCAGTTTCTGCCCCGCGGTGGATCCTGCAGGCACCTTGAGCATCACCATTCCTTCCAGGGTCGGCACCGCCACGCTGGCACCCAGGACCGCTTCCCAAGGCGCCACTTCCAGATCGGCAAAAAGGTCGCTTCCCTCCACCCGCAGATCGGGATGACGGGCCAGCCGCACCCGCAGGTAAAGGTCCCCGGATCCCCCGCCGCTTCGCCCGGATTCGCCCTTTCCCGGCAGACGGATGCGCTGGCCTTCCCGCACGCCCGACGGAATTTTCACCCGGTAGGTCTCCGTCTTTCCTTCCCCGCGCTGCAGGGTCACCTCCCGTGTCGCCCCCCGCAACGCCTCCTCCAAAGTCACCATCAGATCCCCCTCGATGTCGGATCCCCGCCGGGCCATCCGCCGGCCGGACGGCCCCCGAAACCCGCCGCTCCCGCCGATGCCTCCGAACAGGTGTTCGAAAAAATCGCTGTACCCCGTCCCGCCAAAATGAAACTCCTCCATATCCGGCGCCCCGGCCCCGCCCGGGCCTGACGGCCAACCAAAGCCTTGTCCCGGCACCTCCCGTCCCATCTGGTCGTACTTCGCCCGCTTCGCCGGGTCGCTCAACACCTCGTAGGCCTCGTTTACCTCCTTGAACTTCTCCGCCCCCTGCACCTTGTCCTTGGCCACATCCGGATGGTACTCCCGCGCCTTCTTGCGGAAGGCGCTGCGGATTTCCTCCGGCGTAGCCGTCCGGGTAACACCGAGAATTTCATAGTAGTCCTTGTACTCCGTCATGGCCACGGCCCCTCGGTCTCCGGTTCCGGGCCGGTTTCCACCTCACCCTTTTCTCCCACTGCGGCCAGCCCGTCGGAAAAACCCCGAACCCTCGCATACCTTGGCTCAATTCCCCAGCTTCCGTCCGGCCGGAGAAAACCCCACCGCCCCCCCGGTTCCCGCGCCGGCGCCAGCCCGTTCCGGAAAACTCCCGCCTGCTCAAACTTGGCCGGAATCACCCACTTTCCCGTGGGATCGAGATAACCCCACCGTCCGGTTTTATCCTTGGCCGGAGCGCGCTCATTCCCAAAGGGTCCGATCGCCGCCAACTCGTTCTGTTTTTCCTCTCCCGGAGAAATTTCCATGACCTTCTCCATGAAATCCATCATGCCCCATCCGCCCCCGCGCTTCCACGCCACCCTTCTTTCTCCCAACAAAACCAACCCCTCATAGGCGCCCACGCTCCGCACCTTGCCCTTGCTGTCGATCAGCACCCGCACGGCTGTTTCCTCCCGGCGGACCACCGCACGGCCCTCCAAAAAGTTGCCCGCCTCCACAAAGTGGTCGCGAATCCAAAGTCGCCCGCTGGGAATCACGTAAACCCACGCCGCCGGGCCGACCGGCCGGGCAACCGCCTTCTCTTCCCCGAACCATTTCTCCTCCGCCTCCTCCTCCAGCGGGGCGTCCTCGCTTTCCTCCACCGCCGCCAAACCCTCCGCAAAATCCCTTGCCTGCAGGAATCTTGCCGGGATGGCGTTTTTCAGACCGCCCTGCTGGTAAGCCACAAAACCCCAACGGTCCTTTTTCTTCACCGCCGCCAGCCCCCCCCGGACTTCCCTGGCCTCGTCGTACTCCGCTTTTCCGATCAGCTTTCCTTCCGCATCCACAAATCCCCATTTTTCCCCGAGCCTGACCGGGGCCATGCCGCCGCGCATTACTCCCACCATGTCAAAACGCCCGGCCATCACCCGGTTTCCCCGCTCGTCCACGTAAAACCAGTCCCGCCCCGTACGCACCGGAACCCGGCCGACCCCCATCCGGGCGATGCTCTGCCCGGTCACGGCCTCCGCACCTTCCGCCACCTCGATGGCGACCAGCGTGCCCGTTCCCGGGGAAAGGACCGCCGCCATCGCCTGCATGGGGCGGATTTCCGCAATCTTCTCCCCCTTGATCACTGCATCCCCCTCGAGCTTCACCCAGCGGATCACCTTGGCGGCTCCGGAATTCGGACCATAACCAGGACACTCCACCTCAAACTGCTTCCGGGCGAAAAGATCCACTTTGCCCAGAACCCGCACGATCCCAAGAGGGGAACCGGGCATCACCTCCCCTCCCACCGGAATGGATATCTTGGTCAGCATGCCGCTCACCGGGGCAGTCACCGGCAGCGAAGGTTCCTTGAGCTCCACCTGCGCCAAGGGCTCGTCCTTCTTCACCTCCTGCCCCTCGGTCTTCAGCCATTTCACGATTTTGGCCCCCGCCAGCCCCGGCAGGAATTCCGGCAGGGGCAAAGCCTTGGCCAGATCCCCCTGGAAAACCCCGATCTCATCATACTTTTCCGCGATCCGCACGGTCCCGTTGGTATCCACCATTCCCCATTTGCCTTGGGCATGCCCGGCGGTTGCCCACAGTGCTCCCAGCAAAAAGACCCGCAGACTGCGCATCCTTTCACAATGCCTCCCGTCCAAACCAAGTTTAAGTGTAATTTTCACCCCTCTTTGCCGGTTCCCCTTCCCTCGATCCTCAAAGTAATCTTGGAGGCAATCCGGATCCTCACCCTTGAAAACCGATCTCCACCGCCTCGCCGCCGAAAGCGTCCGCCACATCCGCTCCCGCCTGCCCGCCGAGCTCCGCTCCGCCTCGGAACCGGTCGTCACGCTGTATCAGGATGTCCCCGACCCGGCGGTCCTCCAACAGGGATTCGAGCCGGACCTCCTCGGCCTCTTCGAGGGGGCCAGCCGCATGGAGGCTGACCCCATCTCCTCCGATTCCCCCCCGCGCATCATTCTCTATCTCGAAAATCTTTGGAATCTTGCCGGGGGCGATCCAAAAATCTTCGCCGAGGAGGTCCGCACCACCTACCTTCACGAGCTCGGCCACTTCCTCGGCTTCGATGAGGATGACCTGATGATGCGGAATCTGGATTGAGCTTTTCACCGGCTGGCTTTACGATTTTATCCCAAAGGGAGGGATGCCATATGGATCGCGAAGGGGAACGTACATTACGCTCGGAAAAGGTTCAGATTGAACGAAAGACCTTTTTCCTCGATCTCAAGGAAAATGACCGGGGCCGCTTTCTGCGGATCACCGAGGATGTCGGCGGGCGCCGCGACCGGATCATTATGCCCGCCAGCGGCATGGAGGATTTCGCCCGCGCCCTGGACGACCTGATCATCTACGAACAGGAAGAACTCGGCCCGCGCTGACTTCTGCCCGCATCGGCCCGGCGCAGTTCCCGGATCAACTCCTCCGGGCTGGGCACCGGCAGCCGGCAGACATTGCCCTCGCAAAAAAATGCCGTCGCCCGTCCGTCCGGGACGGCCAGGGAACTCACCCATTCGCTCGGATGCCCCTTTTCCGCCCGGGTGATCAGCACATCGGGCCGGTAAACGGTGCCTGCCGCCCGGCGCAGGGCCTCCACTTCCCGTCCGGGCCAGGTTCCGGCCAGCACCAACCGGGCCGGAGGCTCGCAGCTTCTTTGCAGGGCCAACAAAGCGTGCGGCACCGCCTGTGGCAACCTCCGCATCCGATCCCCTAGCCATTCCAGAATGCGGCGGGAGGCCTCACGCCAACGCGGCTCATCCGTCAGGCGCCCCAGTTCCGCCAGCGCCAAAGCAGCCGTGGCGTTCCCGCTGGGCTCCGCCCCATCGTAATCATCCTTCATCCGGAAAAGCAGGCTCCGGTCGGCCGTGGCCCAAAGGCCACCCTCCTCCCGGTCCTCGAAACATTCCAGCATCTTTCCCGCCAATTCGCCGGCCCTCCGCAACGGCTCAAGCTTCAGGGAAGCCTGATGCAGGTCGACCAGTGCCTGCACCATCGCCGCATAATCCTCCAGAAGTTGCACCTCATCCTTCTTCCCCAGCCTCCACCGGTGGATCAGGCTGCCATCCGGCCTCGTCATCTCCTTTTCCACAAATGCCAGGATTCGCTCGGCTTTTTCCAAATAGGCCGCCTCTCCTCCCCATCGGGCCGCCCGCGCGTAGCCGGAAATCGCCATCGCATTCCAGGAACAAAGCACCTTGTCGTCTTTTCCCGGCCGGATCCGCTTGGCGCGCTTTGCCTCCAGCTTTGCCCGGAAGGAATCCAGCACCCTTTCCTCCTCCGCCGAGGGAA
>DDPU01000048.1:12108-13208 GCA_002342345.1 Verrucomicrobia bacterium UBA2460 | reverse complement strand
AAAGTGACGGCAAAGCCTGCCACCTATCCGACGCCGGCCAAGCGATTGGACGGGGAAATCCGGGCCTTTTACGAGGATGCGCTCGCCTTCAGCCAGGCAAAGAAGCCGCTGATCGACGTCCGTTCGCCCGGAGAATTCAAGGGGGAGGTCACCCATATGCCCGAGTATCCCCAGGAGGGGGTGTTGCGGGGCGGGCATATTCCCGGCGCCAAAAGCGTGCCATGGAAGACGGCGGTTCAGGAGGATGGCACGTTCAAGTCCGCCGAGGAGCTGGCAAAGATTTACCTGCAAGGCTGCCAGCTGACCCCGGACAAAGAGGTGGTGGCCTACTGCCGGATCGGGGAGCGGTCGAGCCACACTTGGTTCGTGCTCAGCTATCTTCTTGGTCTCAAGAAAGTGCGGAACTACGACGGTTCCTGGACGGAATGGGGAAACCGGGTACGGGCCCCGATCGAGCGTTCGGATTAATCCGCAGAGAGTAAAACCCCGGTCCAACCCGGCAGGGTAACGGATACCTTTTCCCCTTCCTGCCTGAGACCCACTTCCGACAGGGGTCCGGAAGAGACATAGAAGGGCTTCAAGGCTTCCGGAGCGCTGCCATCCGGCGAGCCGAAGCGGAAGCTGAAGGTCTGGCTTTTTTCGCTGCGATTGAAGACGGCCACGATGTTTTGCTCGCCCGCACGGGCAAAGGCAAAGGTGCCGGTGGCGTTGTCGGCCCCAATCACCCTGACGGCGCCATCCCGGAGCGTGGGGTGGCTTCGCCGTAGAGCCAGGGTTTTTTTGACAAAATCGTGCAAAGCTCCGTTGAAATTGGAGTCGTCATTCCGCGGCGGCTGGTCTCCCGGGCTGATTGTTTGCGGGGAGTATTTTCCGTCCTCCCAAACCATGGGCATGCGGTCGTCCGGGTCGTCCGCCCCCCACATTCCCGCTTCCGTTCCGTAGTACAGGTAAGGGCTTCCGGGGTAGGCCACCTGGAAAAGAAAAAGCATGCGCTGCAACTTTCTTTCCTCTGCGGTGGGTTTGCGGACCAAGTAGGGCTTTTCCCGGCTTCCCGCCCAGTTTTCCGCATCGTAGGCAAAGACATCGGCTTTGGCGTAATA
>DDPU01000048.1:597-12067 GCA_002342345.1 Verrucomicrobia bacterium UBA2460 | reverse complement strand
CTCCATTCCTCATCCGAAAAGGCGCTTCTCCGTTCCTCGATCAACTGGAGAAACTCACGGACCGGCAAGGTGGCGTCGATCAGTCCTCCTTTGACCGGCATGGCAAAGGCATAATAGTTCATGACACCGTCGAATCCGGCCTCCCGCATGAACCCCGGGGCCTCCTGCCAGATCTCCGCGGTGGTGTAGGCCGCGGGGTTGATGGATTTGACCAATTGGTTCCAATCTGACCAAAAACCCGTTCCCACCTCGTTGGCCACGTCGAGGCGCCAACCGTCGATTCCATCGGAGGGATCCCCGTTGCCATCCGGATCCATCCAGCGACGGGTGACGGCGAAAAGGTAGGCCTTCACCTCGGGGTGGAGATTTTTTCGTCCGGCCTCATCCGTCACCTCGGCAAATTCCGGCATGCTTTTCAGCCCCCACCATCCCGAGTAGTCAAACTCATCGGCGGGGGTTTTGGGGTCGTCAAAAGCCTTCACCTCAAACCAATGGACGTAGGGGGATTGTTTTTGATTCTTACGGAGATCCTCGAAGGCGAAAAACTGCCGCGCACAGTGGTTAAAGACGCCGTCGAGGATGATCTTCATGCCGCGGGCATGGGCCTCCCGGACAAGCTCGAGCAACATTTTATCGGCGGCTGTCCAGCGCCAGCTCGCGGGATCAGCGGACGATTCCTTGGTGAGGGCGAGATCCCCCGCGGGATCCGGGCCGAAATGCGGGTCCGCATGGTGGAAAGAGCGTGCATCGTATTTGTGAAGGGAGGGGGACTCGAAAACCGGGTTCAGATACAACGCGGTTACCCCCAAGTCTTTGAGGTAGTCCAGGCGGTCGATCACCCCCCGGAAATCCCCGCCATATCGACGGTAACCGTTGGTCCCGTACACGTCTCCGGCCAGCTTTTTTTCCCAATCCGCCAGGGCATACCATTCCATCGTCCAGGGAAGGACGCCCCATTCCCCGCGGACTTTTTCGGGCACTCCGCAGTAGTCCGCGGTCGGATCGTTTTTGGGGTCTCCGTTTCGGAACCTCTCGGGAAAAATCTGGTACCAGACCGCCTCTTCCGCCCAGGCGGGGCCTGGGGTATTTGGGCCCCCGGATGCCGGCAGGGAAGCGAGTCCCAGGATTACGGCGAGGAGCCGGCCGGTCACGGGGGATCCGCGAAAAAAGCTAGGGTTGGTTGGCCGGCGGCGAGGCGGACCGCTGGTATTCGCTCATCGAGCTTTTTTGCCGTTGGGCAATCCGGTAGCCCATGACGTTCAGGTCAAAATTCATGAAAAAGGAGGAGGGTACGGGGATGCCGATTTCCGGCAACTCCTCCGTCTGATAATCGAAATCCAACCCCTTCATGGTGGCCAAAAACCAGGCGACATCGACCTCCTCGGTCAATTTCCCCTTCGTCTGGATGATGCTGAAGTCCTTCTGGTCGACCCAAAGAGTTCCGCCCACTTTGTTGATGACCTTTTCCTCGCGGGACGAGAAAGGCTGGTCCTTTTTGGGGGTGAATTTGATGACGAAGCAGCGCCGGTCACGGATGGTTTCGTCATTGAGCCGCTGATAATTGTAGCGGGGGGCAATTTTGGCCATGTCCAGCATGGCATTGACCTTCTTGGCATCCTCCACCTGCTTGTCCTTGTCGTCGTCATCATCGTCATCAGATCCTTTGCGGAGGTTGCGTCCCGCGCCGACCCCGGCGACCTTGGTTTTGTCGGAGGCGCCCCCGGATGGGGAACCGGAGTCATCGTTGAAATCGGCCGTGTAAGTGATGTCTTTGCCGGGTTTGATTTTTGCGGAAACCGTCTTTGTCTTGTCGGGCACAACCTTGTTGTCGTCGTCCAACCGCTCCGTGACGACCTTGAGCTGGTAAAGATATTCCGACCGCAGGTCCCGTAATTCCTCGTCCCGCCGGATGGCATTCTGGATAATTTCACCAACGGCGGGACCGGGGGCCTGGGCGGGCAGGTTGGCACCTGGGGAGGACGGAAGCGTGGCGGGGGGTTGGGAGGCTTTGTCCTCGGCGGTTGCGGCGGTGGCTTTGGCAACCGGTTCGTCGTCCTCCTTGGTCTGCATGTTGCCGCTGGCGTCCGGAGCACCTTTGGTCCCGATCTGGGCAACCAACGGTGCGCCGAGAAGGGTCACCAGGGGAAAAATGAGGATAAGGTTGCGCATGGGTGTGAATCCTCTATCTACCCCAAGGATGCCGCACATCAAACTGTTTATCCCCGGCCCGGTCGAAGTCTCCGCCCCCGTGCGAAAAGCCTTCGGGAGTCCGATGATCGGACACCGCGGCAAGGGCTTCCAGGACCTCTATGCCCGGGTGCAACCGGGCCTGCGGAAACTTTTCCAGACCAGCCAGCCGGTGTTTCTGGGGACCGGATCCGCCTGGTCGGTGATGGAGGCCGCCTTGAGGAATCTGGTACAGAAAAAGGTTTTGGTCTGCATGAACGGGGCCTTTTCCGACAAGTGGCTGGATGTCGCGCAGAAGTGCGGCAAGCAGGCCGGCAAGGTTCAGGTGGAGTGGGGGCAGGCAATCCGTCCCGAGATGATTGACCGGGAACTGTCCCAGGGTGGATTCGACGCGCTCACCCTGATCCACCACGAGACCTCCACGGGAGTCCTCAGTCCACTGGCGGATATCGCCAAACTGGTCCGAACCAAGTATCCCGACGTCCTGCTTATCGTGGACACCGTCTCCTCCTTCAGCGTCCTACCGATCCCGTTTGATGAGCTCGGCCTTGATGTGATGCTCTGCGGAACCCAAAAGGCTCTGGCCCTTCCGCCCGGCGCCGCCCTTTTTGCGGTGAGCGAGCGGGCGTATCAGCGGGCGGAAAAGGTGAAAGACCGTGGTTATTACTATGATTTTCTGGAATTCCGGAGGCAGGCGGAGAGCAACATGACGCCCTGCACTCCCTCCATCGGCCACCTGTATGCCCTGGAGGCGAAGCTGGCGGAAATGGAGACGGAGGGAATTGCCAGGCGCCACGAACGCCATCGCAAAAATGCCGAGCGGGGACGGAGTTGGCTCCAGGGAAACGGCTTTGAGGTCTTTCCGGAGAAGGGTTTTGAATCTCTCAGCCTGACCTGCGGCAAAAACACCCGCGGGGTGGATGTCGCCAAATGGATTGCCTGGCTCAAGGAGACCCACCAGGCGATTTTTGACGGCGGTTACGGCAAGCTTAAGGGGCAGACCTTCCGGGTTTCCCACATGGGCGATGAGACCGAAAAAGGCATGGAGGAGCTTTGGGGAAGGTTGGGCGAGGGGTTGAAAAAGATTTCGTAACAAGCAAGCCAGCGGTCCCTGCTGGCGACCGGCAGACTCAGGCGGCTTTGCGGGATTCCTTGCGCCGGATGATGGGTGGGCGCTGACCCTCCACCACGGGGCGGTTGATGAGGACTTCCTCCACATCATCCCGGGAGGGGATTTCGTACATGAGATCGAGCATCATGCCCTCCAGCAGACTGCGAAGGGCCCGGGCCCCGGTGCCTTTTTTCATGGCTTTGTCGGCAAGGCATTTGAGCGCGTCCCTGGTGAAGTTCAGCCGGACGCCTTCCATGCCAAAAAGTTTGGCGTATTGTTTGGTGAGGCAGTTCTTGGTCTCGGTGAGCACGGCGATGAGTTCCTCCGCGGTGAGGGGGTGAAGATGGGTGAGGACGGGGAGGCGGCCGATGAATTCGGGAATCATTCCAAATTTGAGGAGATCCTCGGGCTCGGTGTGTCGGAGCAGGGTGGGGCCCTCCTCAGTGATGGGCGCGGACCCGGGGCCGGCGCCGAATCCGAGGGAACGACCGCCCAGCCGCTTCCGCACGATTTCCTCCAGCCCGACGAAGCCCCCGCCGCAGATAAAAAGGATGTTTTGGGTGTTGATGGTGATGTGTTCCTGCTGGGGATGTTTGCGGCCTCCCTGCGGGGGCACGTGGCAGATGGTCCCCTCGAGAATTTTGAGGAGACCCTGCTGGACGCCCTCCCCGGAGACATCCCGGGTGATCGAGGCGCTGTCCGATTTGCGCCCGATTTTGTCAATCTCGTCGATGTAGACGATGCCCAACTCGGCCTTTTTGACGTCGTAGTCCGCGTTTTGCAAAAGACGGAGGATGATTGTTTCCACATCCTCGCCCACGTAGCCGGCCTCGGTCAGGGAGGTGGCATCGGCGATGGCGAAGGGAACATCGAGGATCCGGGCGAGGGTGCGGGCAAGGAGGGTCTTGCCGCAACCGGTTGGCCCGATGAGGAGAATGTTGCTTTTTTCGAGTTCCACGTCGGCATGCTCGGTGGGCAGGGAGTCCGCGTGATCCCCGCGGATCCGCTTGTAGTGGTTGTGTACGGCGACGGCGAGGGTCCGTTTGGCTCTTTCCTGGCCAATGACGTGCCGGTCAAGTTCCGCGCGGATTTCCCTCGGCTTGGGGAGGGCGGTGAGCGGTCCTTTTCCCGGGCGTCCCTCACCGGTCTCCCGGTTGAGGATGTTGGTGCACAGGGTGACGCAGTTGTCGCAAATATAGACACCCGGTCCGGCGATGAGTTTCTTCACCTCCGCGTGGCTCTTTCCGCAGAAGGAGCAGAGCGTGAGGTGGGTGGGGCGGGCCACGGAGGCTCCGGTTTATTTGGATGTTTGGGCGGGCTTGTGGAAGGTGACGACGTGGTCGACCAGGCCGTAGGCCTTGGCGTCCTCGGCTGACATGAAGCGGTCCCGGTCAGTGTCTTTTTCCACAGTCTCGAACTTCTGCCCGGTGTGGTGGGCGAGAATCTCGTTGAGGCGTTTCTTGGCGCGGAGGATTTCCTGGGCCTGGATGCTGATGTCGGTTGCCTGCCCCTGGGCGCCCCCGAGAGGCTGGTGGATCATGATCCGCGCGTTGGGCAGGCAGTAGCGTTTGCCCTTGGTGCCGGCGGCAAGGAGAACGGCGCCCATGCTGGCGGCCTGACCGATGCAGTAGGTGGCCACATCGCAGCTGATGTATTGCATGGTGTCGTAGATGGCCAGCCCGGCGGTGACGTATCCTCCCGGCGAATGGACGTAAATGTTCACGTCCTTTTTGGGATCCTCCATCTGCAGGAAAAGGAGCTGGGCAATGATGGAGTTTGCCATGGTGTCATCGATGGCCGTGCCGATAAAGACGATCCGGTCCTTGAGGAGCCGGGAATAAATGTCGTAGGCGCGCTCGCCCCGTCCGGTCTGTTCAATGACGCTGGGAACGAAGTAGTCCGCGCGGGGTTCCGGGTTCATAGAGCGATGCTAGGACCGGACGACGTGTTGCAAAAGAAAATCGACCGTCTTGCGCCGCAACAGCGTGTCAGCAAGTGAGGGCAAAGCGCCCGATTTTTGCAGTCGTTTGGCAAACAGGCGGATGTCCTGTCCTGAGTGGGCGGCCAGATGGGCCACTTCCTGAAGGATCTCTGTTTCCTCCACCTTGAGTCCCTCCACCTCGGCCACCTTGCGGAGGAGGAAGGAAAGTTTCACGTTCTCCTCCGCGTTTCTGCCGGCTGCGGCGAGGATCTCGTCCTTGTGCTTGAGAAGCTCCTCCTGGGGAACGCCTCGGCGCTGGTTTTCCTCGACCAGGCGGGCCACGAGGCGGCGGCGTTCCTCCTCGAGCATCGGCTCGGGCACATCCATCTTTACGGCCGAGAGGAGGGCGGTGGTGACGGCGCGGGAGTCCTCGGAGCGGACGGCGGATTCCCGGGAGGCGACCAGATCCTCGCGGATCCGCTTTTTCAGTTCCTCCAGGGAGATCTTGTAGTGCTCCTGACAAAAGGCCTCGTCGATGTCCGGAACATGGCGCTCTTTCAGTTCATGCAGGGTGACGGTATAGCGTCCCGTCTGGCCGCGGAGGGGCACCTGGGAAAAGTCCGCCGGGAATTTCACCTCCAATTCCTTGGTCTCCCCCGGCTTCATCCCGGTGATGCCCGCGCAAAAACCGGGAAGGAAGGAGTCAGGTTTCAGCCAGAGCCAGAGTTTCTTGGCGGCGGCGAGTTGGCCCGCCTGAGGGGCAATCTCCGTGATTTTTTTGCCGCCACAGGTTCCTTCCAGGTCGAGGACGACAAAATCCCCCTCCCGGGCGGGGCGTGGCTCAAGGTTGTGGAAGTGCGCCATCGGTTCGGCCAACTGCCCGAGGGCGTTCTCCACGTCCTTGTCCGTGACCGGTTCGGCGTTCTTTTTGGGGATCTTCAGGCCTTTGGCGGCGGGCAGCTTGAATTCCGGGGCAAGGTCGACCCGAAGAATGAACCGAAAACCCCGGTCCTTGCCGAAATCGGCCTCCTCGACCGCCGGGTCGTCCACGAGGAGAAGTTTTTCCTTCTCCACCGCGGTGCGCAGACCCTCCCGAAGGAGAGCTTCCCGCAGTTCGGCTTGGATGTCGGGAGCGTAGCGTTTGCGGACCATCTCGAGGGGAGCGCGGCCCGGGCGAAAGCCGGGAAGGCGGGCAGACTTTTGAAAGGAGAGCGTAACCTGTTCCTCCTTTTTGCGGACGTGTTCGGCGGGAATTTCCCCCTTCACGCGCCGCCGGCAACCTCCGGCATTTTCCATGGAAATTTTCATAATCCGAAAGACACCGTACCGGAAAAGTTCCTTATGGCCAAGGCAAACGGACTCAGCCGGCGCGTCGTGGACAGACGCCCTTTTCCCGGAAAGCGTCGCAGGACGCCTCGATCTGAAGGCTGACGCGCTTCGGGCTGAAGCCGTGTTCCTTGGTGACGATGGATTCCCGGACGTCGAGGCACGGGTCGTGGAATTCCACCACCTTCTGGCAGTCGACACAGACGAAGTGACCGTGTCGCGGGGCGTCGGCAAAGTTGGGGTCATACTGGGGTGACTGTTGTCCCAACCCCACCTGTCGGAGCAGCCCTGCCTTCACCAGAAATGCGAGCGTGCGGTAGACGGTTGCGCGGGAAACCTTTCCGTTGCGCCGGCGGCATTGGGCGAGCAGGGATTCTGCGGTGAAATGGTCGCGGGTGGCGAAGGTCATCTCCACCACCAACCTTCTCTGCAGCGTCAGGCGCATCGACTGGGAGCGCATGCATTCCAGCGCCCTTCCGTGGGCCGTGTGCGGTGCCGAGGTCTCGGTTTTTCTCACTCGGGCAGGTTTTCCGGACCGCCGGATGGTACGGTGGTTTTCCCTCCCTTGAAGGCCTTGAGAAAGCGCTTCACCGCAGGACTGACCACACGGGAGGCCCGGGACACCACCCCCAAGGGCCGCAGAATGGGCGGCCCGGCATGGGCAAGCACCACGAGGGAACCGGAGGCCAGTTCCTTCGCGACGACGGACTTTGGCAGGAAGGCCACCCCCGCATCGATTTCCACGGCATTTTTGAGGGTTTCCACGTTGTCGAATTCCATCTTTGGCTGAAAGCGAAGTCCCCGTGCGGCGAGAATCTTGTCCAACCCCTGCCGGGTGGGGGTTTCGGGGGCGAGGGAGACCATTTTGAACTGCCCCAGGTCCGAAAGGGCAACCGCCCCCCTCTTCATGAGGGGATGACCCGGGGCGGCGATGATGTGGAGGGTATCTTTTTTGAAGGTCTCCACCTTCAACCCCTTGCGGGGCGAGGGAAAGGCGACGAAACCCACGTCCGCGTCGCCATCGGTCACCGACTCGTACACCTCGTTGGAACGGCGGTAATCGACCTGGATTTTCACCTGGGGAAAGGTCTTGAGGAACTCCCTGATGTAGGGGGGAAGCTCATGAATTCCCACGCTCGGCACCGCCACCAGCCGGATGTTGCCGGAAATGATATTTCTCATTTCTTCCAGCTGGTGCTGGAATCGCTGGTAGTGAGCGATGATCTCCCGGCTTGCCTCATAGAGGAGTTGCCCTTCGCGGGTGAGGGCAAACTGTTTGCTGGTCCTTTCCAGCAGGGGCACGCGAAGCCGCGTCTCGATGGAGCGGAGTTGTTGGCTGACGGCAGACTGGGTGATCCCGTTCAGGGACGCGGAGCGGCTGAACGACTTGGTTTCCACGAGATCCCGGAAAACGCGAAAAGATTCCACCTGCATGATTGGGGCCATTATGCACCCTTATTCGGGAGGCAAATCAAGCATAACTAATCATGAGCGACCCTTTGGAGCAAAACTACTCCCGGATTTGCGAGGAGGTTCGGAAGGCGGCTGAGGGGGCGGGGCGGGATCCGGCTTCCGTACGGTTGTTGGCGGTGAGCAAAAAGGTCCCCGCAGAAAGGCTTCGTGTTCTTTGGGGGATGGGTCACCGCCTTTTCGGGGAAAATCGGGTCCAGGAGGCGCGGGCGAAAATCCCGGAGATGCCCCCCGGCGGGGAATGGCATTTCATCGGCGGTCTTCAGACAAATAAGGCCAAGGAGGCGGTGGAGTGGTTCGATGTGGTGGAGTCGGTCGACCGTTTGGAACTGGCCCAGGAACTGCAAAAGCGCGCGGAGATGGCCGGGAAGAATCTCCGGGTTTTTGTGGAGGTGAACGTCGGGGGAGAGGCTGCCAAGCACGGGGCGAAACCGGAAGAGGCGGAGAATCTTCTCGCCGCGCTGAATGGAATGTCCCGGCTGGAAGTGCGGGGGCTGATGGCCATTCCTCCTTTTCGGGAGGATCCGGCGGAGGCCCGGCCCTTTTTCCGCAGGTTGCGCGAAATCCGGGACCGGCTGGAGCAATCCCTGGGCGCGGGGTTGCCGGAGCTTTCCATGGGGATGAGTCAGGACTTTGCCGTGGCCATCGCCGAGGGGGCCACCCTGGTGCGCATTGGCACGGCTCTGTTTGGGGCGCGTTCGGGGTGAGCCGGAAAAAAATCCTGCCTAGGTCGTTTTACGAGCGGGAGGATCCCGTCGAGGTGGCCCTGGATCTTTTGGGTAAAATCGTCCGGGTCGGTTCCGGCAAGGGGGAGTGTGCCGCACGCATCGTGGAGGCGGAGGCTTACGGCGGACGTCGGGACCGGGCTTCCCATGCCTGGCGCGGTCGCACGCCGAGAAATGAGTCCATGTTCGGACCTCCCGGGACCGCTTATGTCTATTTGTGTTACGGCATCCACCGGATGTTCAATGTGGTGACCGCCCCCATGGGTGTTCCCGCGGCCGTTTTAATCCGCGGCGTGGAACCCCTGCAGGGCGTGGAAGGGATGGTGCGGCGCAGAAAACTCCAAGCCGGGGATTTCCGGCTGACCGGCGGACCGGGGGCCCTGACCGCGGCCCTGGGAATCCGCATGGCATGGGACCGAAGCGATCTTGTTTGCGGGCCAATCCGGATCGAGGATGACGGGATGCGCATCGCCTCCAGCCGGATCGAAAAGCGTCCCCGCGTGGGAGTGAATTATGCCGGGCCTGCCGCGAGGTTCCCTTGGCGCTTTTCCCTCCGGGACAATCCCTGGGTCAGCCGGAGCCGGTCATGAAAAACCAGCCCCGGATCCTCTCCACGCTGGAAAAGGCCCAGGAGATCAACTTCTCCGGACGCCACTACGGGACAATTGCCGAAATCGGGGCGGGGCAGGAGGTGGCTCGCTGGTTTTTCCAAGCGGGCGGGGCGGCGGGAACCATTGCCAAAAGCATGTCGGCCTATGACATGACCTTCAGCAATGCGATCTACGGCAAGGCGGGCCGGTTCGTTTCCCGTGAGCGGTTGCAGGAAATGTTGAATTACGAATACCGGCTGCTGATCGAGCGGCTTGGAGCGGAGCGTGGGGATCACAGCCGGTTCTTCGTGTTTGCGGACACGGTGACCGCCCGCAGCCACAAGCACGCCGCCGACGGCAAAGGCTGGCTGGGCATCCGCTTTCAGACCGAGCCCAACCGTCCCCCGGGGGAAATCCACCTGCATGTGCGCCTGATGGACCCGACGAACGCGGAACAGATGGAGGCCTTGGGCGTGCTGGGGGTCAATCTCATCCACGCCGCTTTCCTCCACTGGAGGAATCCCGAGGAGATTCTCAGCCGTCTGATGGATGGCATTCGTTATGGGCGGCTGGAGGTGGACATGGTGGCCTTCGGCGGGCCGGTGTTCGCGCGCGTCGACAACCGGCTGGCCAGCCTGAAGCTCGTGCGATCCAACCTCACCCCGGTGGCCCTCTTTGCCGCCACCGGCGAGAACCTGGAGGCGGAGGACAGTTTTTACAACAAATCGGTGCTGCTTCTGCGGGGACACTACCGCCCGATCACCAACTTCCATATGCGGATGATGGCCAAGGCCTCCGCGGTTTTCCGTGCCGATCCCGAAAACAAGGGTCGTGAAATCGTGGAGGTTTGCGAGATCACCATGCGCAACCTGGTGCGGAGCCGGAAGGCCGGGATCGAGGACTTTCTCGACCGGGTGGACTGCATGGGGGCGCTGAAGCGGACGGTGATGGTGACCAATATCTTCCGCTTTCACCGCCTGGCCTGGTACATCACCCAGCGGACCAAGGGTTCCGTCGGCTTCGTCATCGGTGTGCCCCTTCTGGCCAAAATGCTGGAGGAGCAGTTTTACAGTGACCTTTCCGGCGGGATCCTCGAGGCGATGGGAAGACTCTTTCTGCCCGGGGTGAAGTTGCTGGTTCAGCCCGGGCACGATCCCGTGACCGGGGCATTTGTCACGGGGCACAACCTCACCGTGCCCGAGCCGATCCGGGAGATTTACCGGTATCTTGTCCGGACCGGGCGCATTGTGGATTTGGCCGGGGAGGAGCGGGATCTGCCTCCCTGCTCGAGTTCCGAGATTCTCCGTAACATCCGCTCCGGCAAGAAGGGTTGGGAAAAGAATGTGCCTGCGCCGGTGGTCCATCTCATCCGCCGCCGCCGATTGCTCGGCTACCGTGCCCCCCGTTAACATGGAAAAACCATGAAAACACTTTTGATGGCCGCATGTCTGACATTTCTGTTTTCCTGGTTGGGGAACGCGCAGGAAAACAAATCCGGCACCATCCAACTGAAGGTTGAGGGGGTCTTGGCGGGGCAGGGTCAGGTCAGGATCGTTCTGGAGAAAAACGCCAAGGATTTTGATTCCGGTAGCTTTGAGGCGCCGAAATACCTGTTCCGGGTCGTCGAAGCGAAGGGGGACAGCGTCAAGACGACCTTTCCGTCCGTGCCCTACGGCACCTACGCAATCAAGGTCTTCCAGGACCTCGACGGCGATGGAAAGATGAAAGCCGGATTTATGGGGTCGCCCGAGGAGCCTTGGGGTTTTTCCAACGATGCCACCGGTTTCCTGGGGCCTGCGGATTTCAGTGATTCCAAATTTGAGCTCAATGCCCCGGAACTTGGGCTGACGATCCATCTAAAAAAGTAGACTCCGGTCCTTCCGGCTTTGGGGGCGCACGTCCCGGTGGATTTTTGAGCTCCCCAAAAAATGGATTCCCGTGGGGTGGC
Organism: Verrucomicrobia bacterium UBA2460; assembly: GCA_002342345.1. GTDB lineage: Bacteria > Verrucomicrobiota > Verrucomicrobiia > Methylacidiphilales > Verrucolacustridaceae > Verrucolacustris. Next base: position 789 of record DDPU01000048.1, on the reverse strand, counting down.
CCTGGTCAACCGGTCCTGCCCGAGTCCTGGAAAAACAGCCGACCCCATCGTACCCATCCTTTTCCAAGGTTATTTGAAAAATGGCTTCGGACAGGTTGACGCTGGTTCGGGGAATCTTACCGTCTCAAGAATGGCCAAAGCACCGTTGGGCAGGGGGTTGGGGGCGCTCCTGGGCACGAGCAAACTGCCGGC
>DDPU01000048.1:0-523 GCA_002342345.1 Verrucomicrobia bacterium UBA2460 | reverse complement strand
GAGGAGAGCCTGGCGGAACTGGTGGACTCCATCCGGGTCAAGGGAATCTTCCAGCCGCTGATTGTCCGCCGTTCCGGAAGCGGAGCCGGCTATGAGCTGATTGCCGGGGAGCGGCGCTGGAGGGCCGCCCAGAAACTCGGTCTCGGAAGGGTGCCGGCGATCGTCCGACAGGCCACGGATCAGCAGGTCCTGGAATTTGCCCTGATCGAAAATCTCCAGCGGGCCGAGCTCGATCCCGTCGAGGAGGCCGATGGGTACGCCACGCTGATCGAGTCATTCGGACTCAAGCAGGAGGATGTGGCGGAGCGTGTCGGGAAAAACCGGGCCACCGTCGCCAATGCCCTGCGGTTGCGGTCGCTGCCTTCCGAGGTGCGGGACCTGCTGCGTTCCAAGCAGCTGACGGTCGGACATGCCAAGGCGATCCTGGGTTTGAGTGAGCCGGCCGCGCAGACCGCGGCCGGACGGGAAGTGGTCAAGAGGGGGTTGAGTGTCCGCCAAGCGGAGGCATTGGTGCGGCGCCAGA
>DDPU01000081.1:4186-5383 GCA_002342345.1 Verrucomicrobia bacterium UBA2460 | reverse complement strand
ACGGATGCCGACAGTGACGGCCTTCCGGATGCGTGGGAGGCTTATTACGGGAGCTTCCTGAGCCCGAAGGTGACCGATTTGAATCCGGCCACCGTCTATCTGGCTGGAAGCACCACCACGGCCGCCCAAGCCTACGCCGCGGGGACCAATCCGGTGCTGGATGTGGTTCCCCCCGTGATCACGCTGAACGGAAACGCCCTGGGCAGCCTGGTCCTCAACGGCAGCTACACCGATGCCGGTGCCTCGGCGACGGACAATGTGGACTCCACGGTCACGGTGAATTCCTTGGGCACGGTGGATCCCACCACCGCGGGGACTTACACGATCACCTACGATGCCATGGACGTGGCCGGCAACGCGGCCGCCACCGTGACCCGGACCGTCGTCGTGTATGATCCGGCGGTTGGATTCGCCAGTCGCCTGACCAGCGTCACCGTCCCGGGAACGCATGCCGCTTGGGACGAGAAAGGTGCAACAGCCAACTCCATGACCCTGGTCGGGAACTTCAAGTGGCGGCTGCTTTTCACGTTCTCCGCACCCGCTTTGATCGAGTACAAAGTGGTGGGGAACGGGGCTACCTCGGGATGGAGCAGTCCCTACCAGTGGGGTGCCGGCGGTGTGCTGGGAGCAGGTAACGCCACGGCGAATGTGGTTGCGGGGACCTACGCGTTCGAGCTGGATGAACTGCTGAACACCGCCTCCCTGACCAAGCTGGGAACCACCTTTGGTGGCTGGAGTGGAGGTGCGACGCTGGATGCGGTCAACCTGACCAAATATGCAATCGGCGGAGCCACCGGCTTGTCGGCGAACGACGGGGTCCGGCCCTCCTCGGTGGTGAACGGAACGGACTTGGTTCTGACCGCCATTGTGAGAACGGACGATTCCAAACTCGCCGTGGTTGGCGAGGCGGTGACGCGCCTTGAGAACTACGCAACCCCGGCTTCCGTTGTGACCGTCAACGGGGTGGATTCGGCTGACCAGGTCGGTGTTCCTTCGGGTTGCACCCGCCGGGTCTTCAGTGTCCCCATGGCATCGGATTCGAAAAAGTATCTGCGGCTCAAGGCGACTCTGCAGCCTTAGGCTGTTCGTTTAAGTTTAAGAAGGGCTGGGGGCTTAAAGCTCCCAGCCTTTCTTGTTTTTGACGGTGGGGATGAATACTCCTATTCGCCTGTGTGGAAAGTCAGACGTTGGACCATG
>DDPU01000081.1:3695-4042 GCA_002342345.1 Verrucomicrobia bacterium UBA2460 | reverse complement strand
GGGTTGAAGGGATCGGGAGGAAGAAAAGAGGCGGTGGGCAAAATTCTCGGGGCGATGGAACTGGCGCGGAACACGGCGGTGGGGACGGGAACAAACGTGGCCCTGGTTTTTCCCGACGACACCTTTGCCCAGACCAACTATGCGTACCGCTCGATGGCCATGGTGCAGTGGAACCTGACCAATTCCGCGACACCGCCGGCGATGATTGGATCCTGGATTTATCTTCCGGAAGGGATGGCGATTTTTCCCAATAGCCTGACCCGCCTGAAGGACACCGGCACCAATGTCAATGTGACGATCCCCCCCGTGCGGACGGTGGGGGGGACTTTCCGGGCGATCATTTTTCG
>DDPU01000081.1:3386-3554 GCA_002342345.1 Verrucomicrobia bacterium UBA2460 | reverse complement strand
TCCTTCAGCCTGGTGGAAGTGGTTCTGGCGATGGGGGTGGCCACGCTGGCCTTCACCACGATCATCGCGCTTTTTCCGGTGGGTCTTAACCTGAGCAAGGAGACGCATGAGGAAACCCAGGCGGCCCTGATTGCCCAGTCGCTCCTCTCCGATCTTCGGGACGACTAC
>DDPU01000081.1:2442-3300 GCA_002342345.1 Verrucomicrobia bacterium UBA2460 | reverse complement strand
AGGCCCCCACCAGCGTGGTCTACATCGGTTTCACCAACCACACGGTCGGCTCCATCACCAACCCCAACGAGCTGAGCCAAACCGGAGCGCTCGTTCTTCGTCCTTCTTCCAGGCACTTTGCCATCGCCACGACCACCAACCTTGCCTCCGCTCCCGCCTGGTACCAGAACGGGACCAACGGGCTGGGGGCCGTCGCCCGGGTGGTCATCCGCTACACCTTTCAGATCGTCAATCCAGGCGGTTCGATGTCCTTGGCGGATATCCGGGTGGAAACACCCGGCAACGCCGCCGCGAGCAACCGCGCGGCCTTCTCCTTTTCCGGGGGATTCCGGTGAAGCGCTTTGCCCCTTCTTTCACCCTGATCGAGCTGATGGCGGCTTCCACGGTTCTTTCCGTGGTGCTGCTTTTGATGGTGGGCATGCAGGACCAGATGAGCCGGGCCTGGAGCAATGCCAGCCGGCGGACGGAAACAGGCCGGGAGGCGAGGGCCGCCCTGCGGATGATGTGCAGCGACCTGTCCGGCATGAAGCTCCGTTCCCAGGGGCCGGTGACCTCCTACCGCGCCGCCATGTCCGACCTGGTAAAAAACCGTCCCGTCCCCTTCGTGTACTATAACGGAACCGGCGCCGATCCCCTGAGCATTGGTTCCCGTCACTCCAACTCGGCCTATGTGTTCATGGTGACCCCGGAGGCGCTGTCCACCAACGGCGATCTCAACCTGATCGGTTATTACGTTGCCTCGCGGCTCTCCACGAACCTTTCCGGACTGCGCACCACCAATTTCCACCTGATGCGTTACCGGAGGGATTCGGCGACCACGGCCGCCAACCTGGCCACCTGGTTTGCCTCCCCCACGGA
>DDPU01000081.1:1252-2358 GCA_002342345.1 Verrucomicrobia bacterium UBA2460 | reverse complement strand
ACTTTCATCGGCTTCAAGGACGTTCCCGATTACGGGGCCCGCATCCATGTTTCCCTGACGGTTTTTCCCGAAATTTCCGCCCAGCGGATCGATCCGCGCCAGTGGGGAGGCTACCTGGCGAAAGAGGGGCGGACTTACGAGGGCCGGGTCCGTAGGATGGCCCGGGAGGAGGAGTAGGCCATGCGCAAGCCCTGCCTTTCCTCCGCACCGTCCTTTGCGCTGATCAGCGTTTTGGCGATGGTTTCGCTTGCGGCCATGTCGGCGACGGCCTTCCTGGCCTCCGCCCGCCTGGAACGGCTGGCCAGCCGTCCCTTGGCGGACGTCACCCGCCTGGAAATGGCCTCACGAACCGGCCTGAGCATGGCCATGCAGATGATGGTCCAACTGCCGGTGGCCCAGAATCCCGCCCTGCAGCCCTTCCGGCAAAGGGTGGTGACCTACTGGCGGACCAACGAGGGCGACGACGTGGGATATCTTTTCTTCGGCATGCCCAAGGCGCAGTACAACGCAACCGCCGATGCCAACGGCCTGGCAATGACCTATTTCCCGATGTTCAGCACGGCCAGCATGGCGAGCAACGCCCTGAATCCCGACAGCACGCTCACCAACCAGAGCGTTGTCCAGGTGGACCTGCCCGGAAATTACCGGAGTTCCATTTCGAACTTTCTCTCCAACCTGGGCACCAATTTTTCGGCGAACTTTCCCTTCGGGGCCAATAACCCGGCCTTCACCAACCTGATCACCCTCGGGGGGGCGACCTCGCCGCCGGTGGCCTGGGTTCCGATCTACTCGCTGCAAAAGGTCAAGGGAACGACCAATTGGTCCAACCTCCCGGCGGCCCGCTTTGCCTTTTTCGTGGAAGACATGGAGGGGTTGATCGACGTGGAGCGGATGGGGGGCCAGACCAACCGGGCGAGCGGCACGAACGCCCTGGAAATCTCCCTGAGCAACGCCGTCGGGAGCACGATGACCAACAAGGTCGCCACGCTGACCAATCCCGCCAATCGTCCGGTTTATTTCTCCCCCGGAATGATTGTCAGCAAGGGTGGGCTTTCCACCAACGATCTCCGTTACATCACCACGGGAATCCAGTCGTGGAAGTCCGG
>DDPU01000081.1:656-1180 GCA_002342345.1 Verrucomicrobia bacterium UBA2460 | reverse complement strand
CTGGCCAAGAAAATCCTTATCAACACCAGCGCCGTCAACGTCGACTCCCTGGCCACCCTGCTGAGCAACAACCTCCCCCACTTCGGCCAGCGTGCCGGGGGCCTCACCAACAACAACCGTTTCGATTACTACAAATGCATCGCGGCCAACATCGTCGATTACATCGATGCGAACCAGACCCCCTCCATCCAGACCGGGGCGGGAGGCTACCGGGGAACGGAGGCCCTGCCTCTGGTCAGCGAGGTGGCCATGAGCATCCACTGGACCAACCAGCTGAAAAGCGGGGTGCAGTACCAGGAGGAGTTTGAGGTCGTTCACGTGGTCGAGCTTTGGAACATGTTCAACAAGGCCTTCAACGGCACGGTCAACTTTGGGTACGATTCGTCCCTCACCGCCCAAGTGGGGCTGACTCCCTCCTTCAGCCTGAATAGCGCGACGTACCGCACCTCCGGCCAGCTCACCAACGCCTATAACGTGAGCCTTCAGCCCAACGAGTTTCGCGCCTACGCCTCCCCGCCCATCCG
>DDPU01000081.1:0-591 GCA_002342345.1 Verrucomicrobia bacterium UBA2460 | reverse complement strand
GCCAACAACTACAGCAGCGGCTGGACCCTTTCCACCTCCGCAGGGCTGGTCTACGACAAGACCACGGCCATTGAGGAGCCGACCTTCACCGCCCGTTGTGAGAAATTCACGACGGGGGCCAACACCAATCCCGACTTTAAAAACCACCAGCCCGCCCTCCGTCTGGATCCCCCCAACGCAACGGGGGAGGTGCTTTTTGGCACGGGCGACCTCCGCATCAGTTATTTCACCACCAACAACGTGAATCCCAACGCGACCGGGATCTTCAATGCGAGCACCTTCGCGGACAGCGGGAGCCTGGGATACCGCAACACCATCTGGGCCTACACGGTGCGCAAAGGCTCCACCAACCGCCCCGATCTCTGGCTGGACGGTGGCTACGCAAATTCGTCCTCGCAGAAATGGGGCCAGGATGTCCGGGTTTATACCCCGGGTGGCGCCGTCAACGGGGCCTTTGCCCCGGCCCTTGCCGCCCATCCGCCCAGCGCGGCGATCCAGCAGGAGGCTCCCGCCTATATTGCGGACGCCCAGATGACGAACATCTTTGAACTGGGCCGGATTTTCGACCCGATGCAGTGGAAAACCGCGGTG
>DDPU01000059.1:12364-12870 GCA_002342345.1 Verrucomicrobia bacterium UBA2460 | reverse complement strand
CTCTACACGGTCGATCACCGGGGCAAGACCACCATCCACAGCCACCACCTCTTCTGCCCGGGCACCAACCGTTCCTTCGACGAACTCGATCCCCGCATGTTTTCCTTCAACAGCCCCCACGGCTGGTGTCCGGAATGCCAGGGCTACGGCACCGTCTTTGCCGAACCGCCCGAACCGAAAGCGGAGGATGAGGCGGAAAAGGAACAGGAACTGGAGTTGGCCCGGGAGGAATTGGACGAGAACCAGCTGCTTCCCTGCCCGTCCTGCCGGGGCGCGCGTCTGAACCCCGTTTCGCGGGCGGTCCGGTTTGCCGGCAAACCGGTGCCGGAGATCAACGCCCTTTCCGTCCGGGAATTCGGCGACTTCTTTTCCCGGCTTCGCTTTGCCGGCCGGGAGGCCGCCATCGTCCGCGATATCCGTCCGGAAATCGAGCAACGGCTCCACTTTCTGAAGCACGTGGGTCTCGATTACCTGAATCTCGACCGCTCCGCCCCCACCCTTTCCGG
>DDPU01000059.1:3172-12292 GCA_002342345.1 Verrucomicrobia bacterium UBA2460 | reverse complement strand
CTCGGCATCCTCAAAAACCTGCGCGACCGCGGCAACTCCCTCGTGGTGGTCGAGCACGACGAGGACACCATGCGGGCCGCCGATCACATTCTCGATCTCGGCCCCGGGGCGGGTGTCCATGGCGGCGAGATCGTCGCCCAGGGAACCTGGAAGGAGATCGGAAAAAATAACGCCTCCGCCACCGCCCGCCTGCTCGGCTCCCCGATCCGGCATCCCAGCCGGGGCCAGCGCCGCCCGGTTCGGAAATCGGATCCCTGGCTGAAAATCCGGGGAGCCCGGATCCGGACGATCCGGAACCTGGACCTGGATCTCCCCCTTCACCGGCTCAACGCCTTTTCCGGAGTCAGCGGATCCGGCAAAAGCACCCTTCTGCATGAAATCCTGCTCCCCGCCGCTTCCGGCAGGAAACCCAGGGAAAGGCTTTGGAAATCGGTGGCGGGCGCCGAAACGATCGACCGCGTGGTGGAGGTTGACCAGTCACCCATCGGCAAAACTCCCCGCTCCACCGTGGCCACCTACCTCGGCCTGATGGACGAACTCCGCACCCTCTACGCCGCCCTGCCCGAAGCCAGGCAGGCCGGCTTCACCGCCTCCCATTTCTCCCACAACGCCGGCCCCGGCCGGTGCCCCGCCTGCGACGGCGCTGGCACCGTCCGCATCCAGATGAACTTCCTTCCCCCCGCGGATGTCCGTTGCGAGGAATGCGGCGGCCACCGCTGGAAGCAGGAAATCCTGTCCGTCCGTTACCGCGAAAAATCCATCCATGACGCCCTCCATCTTTCCGCGGAACAGGCCGCCGAATTCTTTTCGGCCCAACCACGCCTCGCCACCCCCTGCCGTCTTCTTGCGGAAACCGGCCTTGGCTACCTGCAGCTGGGACAGACCAGCCCGACCCTTTCCGGCGGGGAAGCCCAGCGCCTCAAGCTGGTGACGGAACTGGCCGCCGCCCAGATTTCCGCCGACCAGGCGCGGGCCCGTGGTCGCGCCCGCCGCCCCGCCCATCACCTTTTTCTCCTCGAGGAGCCCACCGTCGGGCTCCACCTCGCCGACGTCCGCCGCCTGATCGACCTGCTCCACCGCCTGGTCGATGCCGGCCATACCGTCGTGGTGATCGAGCACCATCTTGATGTCCTCGCCGAGGCCGATCACCTCCTCGATCTCGGCCCGGAAAGCGGCGAGGCCGGCGGCAGGATTGTCACGCAGGGGACCCCGGAGCACGTCGCCGCCTGCCCGGCCTCCCGCACCGCCCCTTTCCTCCGTTCCCACCTGACCCGCTCCGCAAAACCCTAATCCCGGAATCGCCACCCCCTCCGTTCTCGCTTCTTGGCGGGCTCTTGTTCATTGTCCCCAAAAATGCTCAAACGCGTCGCCATCATCACCTCCGGGGGGGACTCCCCCGGAATGAACCCCGCCATCCGGGCCATCGTCCGGACCGGGATCAGCCTCGGTGTCGAGGTTCTCGGCATCCAGAACGGCTATCAGGGAATTTTTGACAGGGAGTTCATGACCCTTGGCACCGTGGAGGTCAGCGGCCGGATCCGGGACGCCGGCACCATTCTTTCCACCAGCCGCTGCCTGAAGTTCAAGGAGGAGGAGGCCCAAAAGGAGGCCATCGAGATCCTGAAAAAGGAGAACATCCAGGCCCTCCTCGTCCTTGGCGGAGACGGCTCCCTCGCCGGTGCAGCCGCCCTTTCCCGGCATGGTTTCCGCGTCCTGGGACTGCCCTGTTCCATCGACAACGACATCCCCGACACCGAACTCTGCATCGGCACGGACACCTGCCTGAACACCGTCATCCACCTGATCGACATGGTCAAGGCCACCGCCGCCTCCCACAACCGCTGCTTCGTCATCGAGGTGATGGGCCGGAATCAGGGCTACCTTGCCCTGATGAGCGCCATCGCCTCGGGTTCGCAGGTCGCGGTGATTCCCGAGTTCCGCTACGACCTCGAGAAGATCATCGACAACCTCACCCGCCGCCGCCTTCGCCGCCACAACAACAGCGTCGTCGTCGTGGCCGAGGGTGTCTGCAGCGGTCAGGAGTTCATGAACCGCCTGATGGCCGCCTCGGGGGATCGCCTCCAGCAGGAAGTCCGGCTGACCGTGCTCGGTCACGTCCAAAGGGGCGGATCCCCCAGTTTCGCCGACCGCTACCTCGCCAGCCGGATGGGGGAATTTGCCATGTTGGCCCTTAACCAGGGAGAACACGGCTCCATGGTGGGGTTGTTGCGCAACCGCATGAACCTGACCGACCTCCAGACCCTTTCCGGCCGCCGTCCTCCCCTGCCCGCCGACGCCATCCGCCTTGCCCGCAACCTGGGGATGGAAATCGGCGTTCCCTCGGAAGGCTGATCTGTCCTTGGGCCTGGCGGAATCCCTTAACTCCGCAGCTTTTCGGTGAACAGATTCCAGTCCAAATCCGGCGTGAAATGACACCAGGAAAACCGGACGGCCCCGACAATCTCCTCTTTCTCCAGATGCATCGCCTTGAGCACATGACTGGGCTGGTAGCTCGAGGAGGTGCAGGCCGATCCGTTCGAGGCCGCCGCCACGTCCTTTAACCGCAACATCACCTCCTCCGCGCTGATGCCCGGAAAGGAGACGTTGACGGTATGGGCCAGCACCTTGCCCTCTTCCCCGTGGATGTGCGGATGCAGAGGACCGATGGCATGGAGGAATTTTTCCCGGAAAGCCCGGCACTTAGCCTCCCGCTCCGCGTGATTCCCTGCCGCCAGCTCGGCCGCCTTTCCCAGACCCGCAATCAAGGGAACCGGGAGGGTCCCGGGACGGAGGCCATGCTCCTGCCCTCCGCCAAAAACGAGGGGAGAAAGGGGAACTTTTTGTTTCCCCCGTTGACGAACCACCAAAAAGCCCACCCCCTTGGGACCGTAGATTTTGTGTCCGCTGGCGCTGATCAGGTCGATCCGGGGATGCCTCAGCTCCGGCAGCAATTTTCCGAAGGTCTGGGCGGCGTCCACATGGAACCAGGCGGGGTGATGGGCGAGGGCTTCCGCCAGCTCCCCGATCGGCTGCACCACCCCCGTCTCGTTGTTGGCGTGCATCACGGAGACCAGCATCGTGCCCGGGCGGAGGAGCCGCGTGAGCTTTTCCGTTTCCACCCTTCCCTGCCTGCCGGGGGAAACCAAATCCACCTCGAAGCCCTCCTTGGCCAAATGATCCAGCGGCTCCAGGACAGCTTTGTGCTCGATACGCGTGCTGATGATGTGGGTTTTGCCATGCTGCCGGCCCCATGGGGCCAGGCCGAGGATGGCCAGGTTGTTGCTCTCGGTGGCCCCGCTGGTGAAGACCACCTCCTCCGGTTTGGCGTCGACCAGCGAGGCGATCTGTTCCCGGGCTTTCTGGACGGCTTGTCTGGCGCGCGCGCCAAAATTGTGGGTACGGCTCCCCTCGTTGCCGTACTCCTCCTCAAAATACCGGCGCACAACCTCCGCCACCTCCGGTTCCATCGGCGTGGTCGCGTTGCAGTCCAGGTAGATCGGGCCCGCTGACATAAGCGAAAAAGAATGCCGAAAACCCCGCCCCCATTCAAACCCGACCACAACCCGCTCGCCGTCCTTCGACCCCGGGGCCGCCACGGGCTCAGGCCGCAAAAATCCAGCAACTACCCCGGGAAAATTCCGGGGTGATTTTATAAGAATCTGATTTTGATTACTTTGCGGAATTCAGATCCCGCCAGTCTTCGCGCAAGGGCCTGGGCTTTCCGGTGGCCAGGACCACGGCGGCCAGTTCCTGCCGGGTGCGGCAGAAAACCACCTCCCCCGCTCCCCGAACCTCCGACTCCACCACAAAACGGACCTTACCGACTTCCGTAAGCCGGCTGACCACCTTCACCCGGTCACCCAAACGGGCCGGCCGGAGATACTCGGCCTCGGTTTTGGTCAGCACGGGACAGCCATGCTCACCCTCAAGCATCTCCCGGATCCCCCAGCCCAGCTTTTCCGCCAGGTCCGTCCGCGCCGCCTCGACCCACCGAAGGTACGCGAGGTTGTGCACCACCCCCCCCGCATCGGTGTCGAAAAAATATGCGGTGAATTCGCGCTCCGCCTGAAGCCCCGCCGGACTCACAGCCGGCCGAACTCCTCTTCCAGCCGTTTCACCAGCAGTTTCATGATTTTGATTCGCGCGTACCACTTGTAGTTCCCCTCGATCAGGTTCCACGGGGCAAATCGGCTGTTCGTTTTGCCGAACATGTCCTCGGCCGCCGCCAGATGCTCCTTCCACTTCCGGCGGTTGCGCCAATCCTCCTCGCTGATCTTCCAGTGCTTGTAGGGATCGGCCGCCCGGCGCTCGAAGCGCCGCAACTGTTCCTGCTTGGTGATGTGGAGGAAGAACTTCATCAGGATCGCCCCGTTGTCGACCAAGGTCCGCTCCATTTCGTTGATCTCCCGATAGGCCCGCTTCCACTCCTCTTTTCTCGCAAATCCCTCCACCCGCTCCACCAGCACCCGACCGTACCAACTACGGTCGAAAATCGCCGTCTCCCCGGCTGCCGGGAGCTTGTTCCAAAACCGCCAGAGATAATGGTGTTTCTTCTCCTCCTCCGTCGGCTTGACGATCGACCAGACCCGCACCAGCCGCGGATCCAGCCGCTCCGTCATCCGCTTGATCACCCCCCCCTTGCCGGCTGCATCCGGCCCCTCAAAGACCAGGATCAGGTTTTTCGGGCTTTCCAGCAGGAGCCGCTGGGCATGAAGGAGCTTGAGCTGCAGGGCGCGCAGTTTCTCCCGGTATTCGGATTTTTCATGGATCTGCTTGTCCAGATCCAGGCGGTCCAGGCGGCTCCTCATTCCCTCCTGCCTACCTCTTTCTCCGGGAACGGGCGAGCCAACTCTCCGCATCGGTCATCGCTTTTTCACAGGGATTTGGGCATCGTTTTCGGATGACTTTGCACGAATTCGCCGAACCTTCCGCCTGGCTCGAAGCCATGGTCGCCCGCTGGGAGACCTTGGGCGGGTCCGCCCTGCAGGCGCGCGGATCGTTTTCCGTCTCCCTTTCCGGGGGTTCCACCCCCAAGCCCCTCTACCAGCGCCTGGCCTCGTTAAAATGGCCTTGGTCTGCCACGCATCTTTATCTCGGCGACGAGCGCTGGGTTCCCCCCGACCATAAAGACAGCAACTACCGGATGATCCACGAGGCCTTTCAGTCCACCGGGGCGAGGATCGAGCGCATCCACACGGAAATCGGCACCGCGGAAATCGGCGCCCGGGAATATGAAAAGCGCCTCAAGGCGGAATTGGGCGATCCCCCCAAGTTCGACCTCATTCTGCTCGGGGTCGGGGATGACGGACACACCTCCTCTCTCTTTCCCGGGACGGATGCCCTCAGGGAAAACCGGCTCTTCATGGCCCCGAATTTCGTCCCCAAGCTGGGGGTCCCCCGCGTCACCTCCACCTACCATCTTCTCCGTTTTGCCCGCGCCATCTGGTTCGTCACCCGGGGTCCCTCCAAGGAACCGTACATCCGGGCGCTGGCCAAGGACGATCCCGCCGCCGATTTTCCCGCCGCGAAGGTTCGGAGTGACCGCGGGACCATGGAAATCTACCATTGTTCTTTGCCATGAGCCCCGTCGCCGCTCCCGCCAAGCCCAAGGCCGTCGCCGCTCCGGCAACGGCTCCCGCCCCCATCGCCGGACGCGTTCTGCCGCCTTTTGTCATGGTCATTTTCGGCGCCAGCGGCGATCTCACCAGCCGCAAGCTCGTTCCCGCACTCTTCGGCCTTCATCACGAGGGGATCCTGCCCAAGGACTACTCGATCATCGGCTTCGCCCGTCGCCCGAAGAAAGACGAGGAGTTCCGCAAGGAAATGAAGGAGGGTCTCGACAAGTTCTCCCGCCTCCGGCCGATCCAGGCTGCCGAGTGGGACAAATTCACCCCCCGGCTCACCTACCACCAGGGCAACTTCGATGAGCCCGCCGCCTATGCGTCTCTGAAAAAGACCCTCGACGAACTCGCCAAAACCCGCGGCCTAACCCAGCACATCTTCTACCTCGCCACCGCACCGGACTATTTCGCCACCGTGGTGAAGCACCTCGCCGAAGCCGGCTTGGTCCGCCCCGGGCTCCCCGCCCGCGTGGTCGTGGAAAAACCGTTCGGCAACGACCTCAAGTCCGCCCGCCAGCTGGTCGACGACCTACAGTCCTGCCTCGATGAATCCAACCTTTTCCGCATCGATCACTACCTCGGCAAGGAGACCGTCCAAAATCTCCTATATTTCCGCTTCGCCAATTCCATCTGGGAGCCGATCTGGAACAGCAACCTGATCGACAACGTCCAGATCACCGTGGCGGAACAGGAAGGCGTTGGCACCCGCGGCGCCTTTTATGACGAGGTCGGCGCCATGCGGGACATGGTCCAGAACCACATGATGCAGCTGCTCGCCATCACCGCGATGGAGCCGCCCGCCAATCTTTCCTCGGAATCCATCCGCGACGAGAAGGTCAAGGTCCTCCGCTCGATCCCCACCCCCAAGCCCGAAATCATTCCCGCCAGCACCGTCCGCGCCCAGTACGAGGGGTACCGCCAGACCGACCGCGTCTCCCCCAACTCCACCACCGAGACCTACGCCGCCATGAAGCTGCAGATCGACAACTGGCGCTGGTCCGGCGTCCCCTTCTATCTGCGCACTGGCAAGGCGCTCACCACCCGCGCCTCGGAAATCGTCATCGTCTTCCGGCGTCCCCCGGCCACGCTCTTCCGGGCGGAGTTCGGCGATCTTCTCCACCGGAACGCCATGCACATTCGTCTCCAGCCGAACGAGGGCGTCCACCTCTGCTTCAACGCCAAGAAACCCGGAAAATCCTCCGTCCAGCCGGTCGACATGGAGTTCTGCTACACCACCGAATTCGGCTCCTATTCCCCGGAGGCTTACGAACGCCTGCTTGGCGATGCCATCTTCGGGGACTCCACCCTTTTCACCCGGGCTGATGAGGTGCTCGAGGCCTGGCGTCTGGTCGATTCCATCCGTGCGGGCTGGCAGGACACCACCATGGCGCTCTATCGCCAAGGCTCCTGGGGACCGCACGAGGCCGACCTGCTCATGCAGGCCGACGGGAACAACTGGGTCGACCTCGACGCCCGCGCCAAGGCCTGACCGACTTTTAGTGCCGGAAGTGCCTCCGGCCCGTGAACACCATCGCCACCCCCAGGCGATCCGCCGCCGCGATCACCTCCGCATCCTTCACGCTGCCGCCGGGCTGGATCGCCGCGGTGGCACCGGCCTGCGCGGCCGCCTCCAGTCCGTCGGGAAACGGAAAAAACGCATCGGAAGCCACCGCACTGCCTTGCAAACCCAGTTTCGCCTCCCCCGCCTTCCAGACCGCGATGCGCGAGCTGTCCACCCGCGACATCTGTCCCGCGCCGATTCCCAGGGTCCGGTCCGCAGTTGCATAGACGATCGCGTTGGACTTCACGTGGCGGACCACCTTCCAGCCGAACCGCATCGCCCGCATCTCCGCCTCGGTCGGCTTCCGCTTGGTCACCACCTTCCAATCCTTTTCCTGATCCCCCCGTTCGTCGGACTCCTGCACCAGCAGCCCGTTGCCGCGCACGGTGCGAAAATCCCACCCCGCCCCGCCTTTTTCCCGGTTTTCGATCAGCCTTAGGTTCTTTTTCGCCTGCAGTACCTGCAACGCCTCCGGGAGGAAGGAGGGCGCTAAAATCACCTCGCTGAAGATCTCCGCGATCGCCTTGGCCGTCTCCCCGTCCAGCGGACGGTTGGCGGCGATGATCCCGCCAAAAGGCGCCTGCCGGTCGGTCGCAAAAGCCTTCTCCCAGGCCTCCACCAGCTTTTTGCCCGTGCCCACCCCGCAGGGATTGGTGTGTTTGAGGATGGCCAGGGTCGGCTCTTCCTCCCGGAATTCCGCGATCAGCCCGGCCGCCGCGCTCAGATCCAGCACGTTGTTGTAGGAAAGCTCCTTGCCGTGAAGCTGGCGGAACGCCTCCAGGAATCCCCCGTAGAGGGCCGCCTTCTGGTGGGGATTTTCGCCGTAGCGGAGGGCCTGGGCCTTGCGCCGCACAATGCCCGCCGTCTCCTGGATCGGATCCGGCTCCACCTGGCGGGTGAGATACGAGGAAATCAGATGATCGTAGTGCGAGGTGTGCCGGAACACCTTGGCGGCCAGCTTCCGGCGGGTTTCCCCGCTCGTGTCGCCCCCCTGCTCCATTTCCTTCCGGACAATGGCGTAGTCGTCCGGATCCACCACCACGGTGACCGCATCGTGGTTCTTGGCCGCGCTGCGCAGCATGCTGGGACCGCCGATATCGATGTTTTCGATGGCCAGCTCGGTGGTGCAGTCGGGCTTGGCCACCGTCTGTTCAAACGGATACAGGTTCACCACCACCAGGTCGATCGGTGGGATGCCGTGTTTCCTCGCCTGTTCACGGTGACCTTCCAGGTCCCTTCTTTGCAAGAGTCCGCCGTGCACCTTGGGATGCAGGGTCTTCACCCGTCCGTCCATCATTTCGGGAAATCCGGTGTAGTCGCTCAACTCGGTCACCTGGACGCCGGCCTCCCGCAAGGACTTGGCCGTTCCCCCGGTGGAAATCAGCTCCACGCCTTTGCCGGCCAGAAATTTCGCGAACTCGACCAGGCCGGTCTTGTCGGACACGGAAAGCAGCGCCCGTTGGATCCCCCCATTCACGCCACCAGCCTCACCTTTCCATCCCCCCGGACGATGCGCCCGATCTCGTGACACCGGACCGCCCGCCGGACCCTCGCGACATCTTTCCGGGCCACGATCACCACCATGCCGATGCCCATGTTGAAGGTGCGGTAAGCCTCCGCGGGCTTCAGGCGGCCCTTGGAGACCAGCATCCGGAACAGCGGCGGCACCGGCCAGCTGCCCAGGCGGATTTCGGCGGCCGTGCCGCGCGGCAAAACACGCGGAGGGTTGTCGATCAGGCCGCCCCCCGTGATGTGGGCCGCCCCCTTGATCTTCGCCTTCCTGGCGATGCTCAGCAGCGCCGGACGGTAGTTCGGATGCACGGCCATCAACAAAGTTCCGATGCTCTGCGAGGTGCCGGGCAATTTTTGCCCAAGACGGAGCTTGGCCCTTTTCAGGATGGCCCGGGCCAGGGTGTAGCCGTTGGTCTGCAGCCCGTT
>DDPU01000059.1:1988-3137 GCA_002342345.1 Verrucomicrobia bacterium UBA2460 | reverse complement strand
GTCTCTCCGCCGATCAGCGCGCATCCGGCCCGCCGGCACCCCCGCACCAGACCGGCGAGAATCTGCCGGAACACCTTCGGATCCAGTTTTCCCGTGCCGATGTAATCAAGAAAGAAAAGGGGTTCCGCCCCCAGGGCGGCGATGTCGTTCACGCAGTGGTTGACGAGATCCTCCCCGATGGTGCCGTGCCGGCCCAGTTGGTGGGCCACCTTCAGCTTGGTGCCCACCCCGTCGATGCTTGCCACCAGCACGGGGCGGCGATACCCGGGAATTTTCCCGTCAAAACAACCGCCAAAGCCGCCAATTCCCCCGATCACCCCCGGCCGCCGGGTGGAGCGAACCAAGGCGCCGATCCCGGACTTCACCCGGTTGCCAAGGGTGATGTCGACCCCGGCTTTGGCGTAGGCGTCCCGTGCCATCCTCTTACAAAAGAAACCGCTGCCGGGCTTCTTCCTCCGGCACAAGGGAAGCCGCCTGATCCCGCCGCCTCTCCAACACCCCCTTGTCATCCTCCGGGGCGAAGGGCACCGGATAATCCCCGGTGAAACAGGCCAGGCAGAATTTGGAGGCGGGCAGCTTGCAGGCCTTCACCATGCCGTCCACATCCAGGTACCCCAGGGAATCCGCCCCAAGGTACTTGGTGATTTCCTGGCGGGTCATCCGGTTGGCCAGCAGATCCTTGGGATCGGGGAAATCGATTCCATAGTGGCAGGAAAACCGGTGCGGGGGACAACTCACGCGGATATGCACCTCGCGGGCACCGGCCTCGCGCAGGTTGGTGACCCGGGCGCGGGCGGTGGTTCCACGGACAATCGAGTCGTCGACGACGACAACACGCTTCCCCTGCACGGCGGAACGGATCAGGTTCAGTTTTACCCGGACGTTGAAGTCCCGGATCAGCTGGCTGGGCTGGATGAAGGTTCTGCCGATGTAATGGTTGCGGACAAAAGCCTGGTCGAGGGGAATGCCGGACTGCTCGGAATATCCCAGGGCGGCGTAGGTTCCGGAGTCCGGAACGGGAACGACGATGTCGGCGTCGACCGGGTGCATCCGCGCCAGTTCCCGTCCCATGCGGATCCGTGCATGGCTGACATTGCGCCCGCCCAGCTGGCTGTCCGGTCTGGCGAAATAAACAAACTCGAAGATGCA
>DDPU01000059.1:0-1906 GCA_002342345.1 Verrucomicrobia bacterium UBA2460 | reverse complement strand
CTCGAAAAGATGAACCCGTCATCCAGTTTGCCGATCACCAGTGGGCGGAATCCAAAAGGATCCCGCGCCCCGATGAGTTCACGTTCCCCCATCAACACCAGAGAGTAGGCGCCGTGGACCCGGGAAAGCGCCTGCGCCAAGGCCCCGCCACCGATCGCCGGATTAGGGCGGGAAATTAGGTGCAGAATCACCTCGCTATCCGTCGTGGTTTGAAAAATCGATCCGTCGGCTTCCAACTCCGCCCGAAGACGGCCCGCATTCACCAGGTTGCCATTGTGGGCGATGGCGATCTGGCCGCGGAGGGTTTCCACGGTGATCGGTTGGGCATTTTTGAGGGTGCTGGAACCGGTCGTGGAGTAACGCACGTGGCCGATCGCCCGCGTCCCCGTCAGATCCTTGAGGTCCTGCTCGCTGAAAACTTGCCCCACCAACCCCATCCCGCGGCGGATGCGAAAGGCAGAACTTTCCCCGCGCGCGGAGACAATACCGGCGCTTTCCTGGCCGCGGTGCTGGAGGGCATAGAGGCCGTAGTAGGTCAGCTCCGCCGCATTGGGATGCCCGTACACCCCGAAGACCCCGCATTCATGTCTCGGATGGTGGGGATTCTTCAAGGTTCCTTTCTAGCCAAGCCGTCCGCGTTTGAGAAGTGCCGGCTACCGTGCCAGCGCCTTGGGCAGGGAACTTTCAAAATAATTTTTCAACTCGGCCACGGGCCAGGCCGCCCGGGCATCCCCGCAGGAAACTTTCAACTCCTCTCCTCCGGTTTTTCCCAGCCGCACCAAGGCCACACCCGTCTCTTGGGCCAACTGCTCCACTGCCCCGAGAGCGGACCCCTCCAGCTCCACCAGAACCCTTCCGGCGCCTTCCCCAAACAGCGCCTCTTCCGGTCTTTCCTTCCCGCACGGCACCGTTACCTCCGCTCCACAGGAAAGCTCGCCGAAGGCCATTTCGGCCAAAGCCCAGAGAATTCCCCCCTCGCCCACGTCGTGGATCGCCCGGATGCCGTCCTTGGCCAGGATCCTCCGCACCAACCCGTGCAGTTTTTTTTCCAATTCCAGGTCGGCGGCGGGCGGTTTGCCCGCCAAGGCGCCGTGCACTTCCTGAAGATAAAGGGAGGCCCCCAGACCGCCTGAGGCGGGAGTCCCCAAAAGCAAAATTTCCCCTCCTCCGGAACGGAAAACCGAAGGGACCAGCTTCACCCCCTCCTCCACTTTTCCCACCACCCCCACGACCGGCGTCGGGTGGATCGGTCCCGCGGGCGACTGGTTGTAAAGGCTGACGTTTCCCCCGGTGACGGGAAGATCGAATGCCCGGCACGCCTCCGCCATGCCCTCGACCCCCTCCCGAAGCTGCCAGAAAAGTTCCGGATCGAAGGGATTGCCATAGTTGAGGTTGTCCGTCAGGCCGAGAGGCACGGCGCCGGCACAGGCCAGATTCCGGCAGGCCTCGGCCACCAGCAGTTTCGACCCCTCCCGCGGATCCAGCGCGCACCAGCGGCCGTTGCCGTCCAGCGTCATGGCCACCCGCACCCACCCTCCGCCGGGTTTTTCCACCCGCAGCACCGCCGCGTCGCTTCCCGGGCGGACCACCGTCCGCAATCCCACCATGTGGTCGTACTGGTTCCAGACCCAGCGACGGGAACCGGTCACGGGAGACCGGGCCAGCCGGAGCAGGTCGCCGTGGATGTCGGGCTTGGCCGGCAGGATTTTTTTCAGGTCCAGTTTCTGTTGGTCGGCCAGCTTGGCCGGCGGTCTGGCCTCCCTTTCATAAACCGGGGCATCGTCCGCCAGCATCCTTGCGGGGATATCGGCCACCACCTTGCCACCCTCCTTCACCACCACCCGCCCCGTGTCGGTTACCGTGCCGATCTCCGCCGCATCCAGCCCCCAACGGGCAAAAATCTCCT
>DDPU01000053.1:1576-4794 GCA_002342345.1 Verrucomicrobia bacterium UBA2460 | reverse complement strand
TCCACCGGCTGGGAGGGCAGACCGGGAATCCGTACCCCGTAATCGACGCCGTATCCCTCGCGGACTTTTCCCTCCCCCTTCGCCTTGGCCTCCTGGATTTTTTGGTCCCGCTTCGCCAACAGATCCTTGTATTTCTCGCGGTACGCCTTCAGTTCGGCGGTGTATTTTTCATATTGCCGGCGCCACTCCTCCACCTCCTTCTCGTACTTGATCCGCTCCCCCTCGGGAATTTCCGCCTGCTTCATGGCCTCGGCGGCCTCTTTGCGCCGATCCTCCGCCAAAACCGGAGCCTTGCCGTCGGAAATCAGGAAGATGGTGTCCGCCAAGCCCTCCAGGGCGGCCAGCAGGCCGAGATCGAGCCGCGTGGTGATCCTTCCGGTTCCCTTGTCCCCCTGGATCAGGCCGAATTCCGGGATGGAGGGCCGGTAATTGTTGTTCTGGGTGCCCTTCTTTTCCGTGGAGGTGTTGTATCGGTCGATGAACTCGGCGGCGGCCTGTTTCTTGTCGGCAGTGGCCGGGACGCTCGCCGGCTGAAAGAGATCCACCCCCGCGGCCCCGTAGGTCACGACATTGAAACGGGTTCCCTCGTCCAGGCTCTGGATCATCTGTTTCANNTTGCTTCTTCACGATGGAAAACCCGGCCACCCCGCCCCGCTCCGGTTCCAGCATGCTATCCGAGAGATCGACGACAAAGTACACGTTCGTTCCCTCCCCCTTCACGCCGAAGAAATTCACGGAGGACCTGCTGCCCTTCCCCTTTCCCCCGCCCCCTCCGCCAAAGGATCCCGTGCCCCCCGGAAGCCCCGTCCTGGCCGAGGGCACGGCGGGTGCGGCGGCAAAGGGCGACGGCTGGCTGGTCACCCCGGTGACGGCGAGAACCGTTTCGGTATCCTCACTCGCCGCCTCGGACGAGGCGGCGGCGGAGTCCGGCGAGGAGGCCGCCTCCTCCGCGGGAGCCGACTCCTCCTCCATCGGTGCTTCCGCCCCGACGTCCTCGGCGGGGATGCCCTCGCTGGTGAAAGGCATCCGCGGGACGGATCCCTTGAAAAGCGTGATGGTCCCGAAAATGAGCAACCCGAGGACGTGGACCCCCGCGGCAAGGATCAGGCAGACGGTGAGAAGGCTGCGGTATTTACCGAGGAAAAAATATTTTCCGGATCCCGCCTTGGATGCCTGCGCGCCCCCCGGCGGGGAAGATGGAGTCTTGGGCGGACTGGCGACGGCCATTTCGCAATTTACCCCTCCGCCTCAAAATCTCAACCGCGGGAACTCCCCGCGCACAAGGGGATCAACGAACCTGGTAGTACCACATCTCCTTGAGGACGGGGAGAATCACGCCCTTCATGGCTGCGTAACCCGCGGCGGACGGGTGAAGGTTGTCGCTCAGGAACATCCCGGGAAGGGCCGTGTCATTTGTATCCACCATCACCGGGTTGGTGTCCACATAGCGCGCCCTGGGTTGTGTGGCCACCCAGGCCTTCATCAGGTTGTTCACCTCATTGACGTTGTTAATCCGCCCGATGGTTTTTTTGATGGGGGCCTTTTGGACGGCGAGATAGATGGCGGGGGAGTCGGGATACCGGGCCCAGAAATCCTGGAAGAACGCGACGGTATTCGAAACGATCGTGGCGCTGGGAACCGCCGGGGTGCTGGAACTGTTCCCAATGTCATTGCTGCCACAGTAATAAATCAGCGCGGGATTGGTTTGGGAAACCACCCGGTTGGACCAGTAGGATCCGGAATAGTTCGAGAGCCAGTTCGTCGTCACCGTCCCGGCGACCGCCTGATTCAGCACGGGAATCGGGGCAAGATCGGTGGTCATGGTTGTCCAATAGGCCATCGTGCTGCTCCCCACGACCAGGACCCGGTTGACGGGCTGGCTGGCCACCGCCCGGAGATACCCCCTCGAACCGGAGTTTTTGGGAACGGGAGCACGAACGAGCACTTCCACCCCCTCATCCCCGGGGACGCTGTTGGTGGCGACCGCCACCGGTCCGTTGGTCACCGTTTCCGGAATCCATCCCGAGGACCCGAGGGAACTGGAATACTCGGCGCGGATCGCCACGCTGGCATCGTTGGTACGACGTAGATAGGACAAGGTCAGGTAACCGTTGCTATCCGAAAGCACCGGGCGGATCGACCGGGCGGCGGCGTTGGTGGGATCCGCGAGGAGACAATACTCCATGAGGTTGTTCATACCGTTCCCGTCGGGATCCGACATGGCATTGGTCTGGTTCCCCGACCAACCCCAGGCGGCGGCACGCACGCTTCTCCACTGGGCAAAGGTCGTGATCGGGCCGTTCGTGACCACGGGGGGATTGGTGTTGGTCCCGGTTGACCCGGAAACGCGGATGGCCATGGCATTGAGGTAGGCCCAGGCGTTGGTGCCGGAGACGGCCCCCGCCGGACCGCTGAACGCCCCCCGGTAATAGATGGTGATGTTGCCGTAGGAATCGGGGACCATCGTGCAGTCCCACGGGGTGACATTGTAGTGGATTCCGGATCCCCCAACGTTCGGTCCGCTCGTCTGGATCAGACGGTTGGTATCCCAGGCCCCGCGCACGAGGTAATCGGAATAGCGGGGACCGGAAGAGTCATCCCGAGAGGCGAAAATGCTTAGGTCATACTGTTTGGCCGGATCCATGCCCGAGAGGGTGAGAAAATTGTCATTCACGTCGCTGACGGTGTAGATCCCGTCCTGCATCGCGCTGGCCACCCCCAGGGCGGACCCCTGGAACCCGTAAAGGGGCGAACTCGCGGGAATCGTGCTGACTCCCAGGTTGACCGAGGCAACGCCGACTCCCCAAGATCCCCAGGCCAAGGAAATGCCGGAGGGTTGGTTCAACTGATCGACCATGTTGGAGATATCCGAAGGTCTCCCGAACTGGCCGCCGGAGGAGTTGTTCCAGTAGAAACCCCGGAAATCCGGACTGGAAGTGGGAATGATCCCGCTCCCAATCTGATTGGTTGCACCCGTCCCACCAAAATCAATCAGGATGGAGGGCGGGGTGGTGGGCTGACCGGCCACGACGGCTGTCGGCACCGTTGCGGACAACGAAAAGGCGTTGAGATAACCGTAGGTCCCCTGCTGAACCGTGATCTCCACGCTGAGAGTGCCGTCCGCGGCGGGAAACATCTCGGTGGCGGAAAGGGAGCGGTTATAAGGGATACCCGGTCCCCCCACATCGGTGCCGCTGTTGGTCTGAACCAACTCATTG
>DDPU01000053.1:0-1452 GCA_002342345.1 Verrucomicrobia bacterium UBA2460 | reverse complement strand
GAGTTGGTGGCATCCACATAGATGCCATCCTTGAAAGCGGAGGCCGTATTCAGAGGGGTGCCGTTGGGCCCGAACGAGACCCCCCATCCCCCGAGGGCGCCGCCCACCCCCTTGCCCGTGGCCGTCCAGGTCAGGCTGATGTTGGAGGTCAGGCCTTCCGAGGAAACCAAGCTGGAGAGGTTGGCCACCGGACCGTCGGCAGGGCCCGCCGAATTGTTCCAGAAAACTCCGTTGGTGGAGGGAGACAACTCTCCCCCCACCGAGGCGGTGGTGGCGTCCCCACCGATGTCCACCAGGTAGGCGGTGTGCCCCGCGGGAAACACCTCCACCTGCATGAAATTGAGGTAGCCGAAGGAACTGCCCGAGTCCGTGGAGAAATCGGAGCTAAAGTTGGTGTCCGCGCGGCCCAACCAGGCAACGGAGATCGTCCCGTCCGGCATGGGGGTGACCGAAGGAAGTGTGAGGGTGCGGGCATCGTTGCCGTCGTATTTGTTGGTGTCGGTGCCCACCCCGTTGCCCGCGCCAATGTCCGTGCCACTGGTCTGGAGGAAGCCGGAGGCGCTGTTGTAGCCCGAAACCAGGTAACGGGTGTAGCGGTTGCCCGTGTTGTACCTCGAGCCAAACAGCGTGAAACGGTAACGTTTACCGACATCCAATCCGGTCAGGAGAAAACCGGCCCTATCGTTGGTTCGGGTGCCGGTGTTGTCAACGAACCAGTAGTCCCCCGTGGCGTTGGGGACGGCAAACTTGCCCAGGAGCGCGTTGGTGGGGTCTTTGCTGACGCCCTGGCCGCTGACGAGTTTCAGTCCTCCGTTTTGGAATCCGTTGGCCTGGGTCAGCGGGTTGCTCAGGTTGCCGATGACCCAGCTAAGAGCGGTGCCATTCTGGTCCCGAAACTGGCCGAAAGAGACCCCGGAACCCGACTGGGTCTGGTTGGTTCCACCCAGCGAATTCCAAACATAGGAAACGCTGTCCCCCACGGCTGTTCCGGGACCGACCGCCGTGTTGTTGCTGTTGTAAAGGCTCGTCGAAACCACCGCCCCGTTCGNNACTATCGTGCCGGCCAAAATCAAAGAGAACGGTTTGCTCCTGGCCGTAAACTCCCCAAGGGGAAAGAAGGCAAACAAAAGAGCCAACGGAAATCAGGGAAGCCCTGATAGCCCCGCTGAAACTTTTCTTCGGCCCAGCTTTCCCGTTGATCATGAAAACTCCGAAGCTTTCCGGTCAGGAACGCCGGTTCCGGCGAGCCGCCCAGAGACCGGCCAAACCAACCCCCAAAAGGGAGACAGCGGAAGGTTCGGGCACTGCCTTGACCTCCATAAAATTGAGGTAACCGAAAGAATTGCCGGAAGCGGTTGCAAAGTTACTGGCAAGGCTGGTGGAGGTGGTGCTCCCAAGGAAAGAAAGGGAGATGGTGCCGCCTGCCGTCGGGTTGACGCCGCTGAGAACCAG
>DDPU01000038.1:16954-20166 GCA_002342345.1 Verrucomicrobia bacterium UBA2460 | reverse complement strand
GCAGGTTGTTCCACCGGCGCAGATCCGTGACGGCGACGCCGGTGTCCCGGGAAATTGCCGAGAGGGTGTCCCCCTGTCGAACCCGGAACCACGTGTTGGTTTTGGACGCGGCGGCGGCGGGGGCGGGGGTGGAGACGGCGGGTTGGGGGGCCTGCTTGCCCGGAAGCAGAATTTTTTCCCCGGGATGGAGCCGGGCGGGATTCAACCCCGGGTTTGCCTGGAGAATTTCGGCGGGGGTGGTGCCGTGTTGTTTCGCGATGGCGTAAACGGTCTCGCCTTTCTGCACGGTGTGAAAGGCGGGAACGGGCGCCCCGAGGGCGAGGGTGCCGGAAAGGGCGAGGAGCGCGGCGAACCGGGGATTGCCCATGGGAAGCGGTTCAATCCCTCGGGGCGCGGAGGGTCCGGATGAGGTCGCGCTCCTCCGGTTTCAACCGCTCCCACGGGATCGAGGCGGCCAGCTTGCGGGCCTGCTCCGTCTGCCCGTTTGCCTCCAGCACGGCGGCATGGACAGCCTGCCAACCCGGCAGCGCGGAGGACCAGTCGATTCCGGTTTGGGGGTAGGCGGCCAGCGCCTTTTCCGGCTGGTTTTTGCGCAAGTAGGCCAGGGCGAGGGTGGTGCGGTAGGCGGGACGTTCGGGCAGGGCGGCCACCAGTTCCTCGGAGACCCGGAGGGAGTCGTCGACTTTTTCCTGGAAGAGCAGGTTCAGATAGGCCAGGTCGTTTTTCGGGGCGGGATCCGCGGGAAGCTGGCGCGAAAGCTCCGCCATCAGGTCCCGAAGCTGACGGGTATCGGCCTTTTTCTCCGCGATGCGGATCAGCCCCAGATATCCCGGGACGGCGATGGCGGGAAACCGGGTCATGGCGCGGTAAGCGTCCGCGGCCATGCCGAGGTTTCCTGATTTTTCCGCAAACTTGGCGAGGAACTCGAGCTTTTGCGGGTTGCCGGCAGCCTTGGCCATGGCCTGTTTCCAGCGCAAATCCGCCATGGAGAGCTCGCGCAACTCCTGCGCCGCGCGGGCCTGAAACACTTCCAGATAAAAGGGATCCAGGGCGTCCTTGCTGGAGGAGGCCTGGACAAGCTCCTCACGGATGGTTGTCCAGCGCTGCAAACGGGCGAGCGCATCCAGGCGCAGCAGAAAAAGCCTTCCCTTGCGGCTGGCCGGAATCCCAAGCACCCCCTCGGCGTCGCCATGCCGGAGCAGGAAGTCCGCCAAGGCGGTCTGCTCCTCCTCGTTTCCCGCCATCCAGCGGCGGCGGGCATCCTCCAGGATCGCCCCGCGCCAGTCGGGGCGAAGCTCAAGGGCGAGGGTTTTTGCCAGAAAGAAGTCCGCGGCGGTGGGGCGGGGGGCATCCTCAAGAAGCCGGATGATTTCCCTGGTTTCCGCTTCCGTCCGGTCCGGGGCGGCGGCGAGCATCCGCAGGGCGTCCCTGGATTCCGGCGTCTTGGCCGAGGCGATCCGCAAAAGGGTCGAGCGACCCCGGGCGCGTTCCGCCGGATCGGGCGATTCCAGGCGGCCCCTTGCCTGAAGCAGTTCCGCGGAGGTTTTCTGCTCGGCCGAGGATTTGGCGGCGGCCAAATCCTCGACTTCCCTTGCCTGGTCTCTTTCTCCGCGCATCCGCAACAGCTCCGCCACCACGGCGGCCACCGCCGGATCGGCCCGGCCCTGCATGCCGATTTTCTGGATAAACTCGTCCGCGAGATCGAAACGGCCCGCGCGGATCACCGCGCGAAGATAGGCGGCGCGGTCCTGGCCGGTGGCTTTCTCGTTCTCGGCCACCCCCCGGCGGTAGGCAAGAGCCTCCCGGGCTCCGCTGCCCTCGTATACGTCGGCGAGCATGCGCAAGGCACGAAGGTTTCCGCCATCCAGGCCGTGCGCCGCCTTGGCAGACTGAAAGGCTTCGACCAGCGCCCCGCGCTCGACCGCCCGGTCCGCGGTATCCATCAGCCGGTCCGCCCGCCAGCGTTTGAGTCCGCGGTACGCCGGCAAGGCAACCAATGCCGCGATCATCAAAAGAACCAGCAACGCCAAGCCCAGGGCCAGCCGACCCTTCCATCTGGCGCTGCGTGCCTCGTGATCCCGGGTGCTCACCTCCCCGACCCTAGCCACGGAGACCGCCCAGCCCAAGCTCCTCCGGGGCTTGGCGGCAAAAACGGGCGGCGCTAGAAGGAATCCTTCGGCAGTGTAGCTCAGCCTGGTAGAGCAAGGGACTCATAAGCCTTGGGTCGGGGGTTCAAATCCCTCCACTGCCACGGATCCGGGCGGAACCGGCCCCTTTTTCGCAGGCTCGATTGGGAAAACGAAAACCCCTAGAAGGGTTCGATGTTTCCCTCCTTGCTCTTGGTGCTCTTTGCCGCGGGAATGTTTGGCGGGCTTTCCGCCCTGATCCTGAAAAAAAGGGGGGCCAAGACCTCCTGGCTCTGCCTGGGGGGAACCTTCGCCGGTGGCGCGTTTCTGGCCTCGGCATTTTTCGAGCTGATTCCCGAGGCGGTCGGTGATCTCGGCTGGCTGAAAACCTGTCTCACCGGGGGCATGCTGATCCTGGCGTTGGCTTGGCTGGATCGTCGCGCCCATCACGCCCACGCGGAAATCCATGGGCACCACCCCCATGGCGGTTCCGCCTCCTCTGCGTATGTGCTGGGAGCAATGCTGGGGCTGCATTCCCTCCTGGAAGGGTTGGCCCTCGGTTCCATCCCGTCCGGAGCCCTGCAGCAGGCCCTCGCCGTGGCCATTCTGATGCACAAGGCCACCGACACTTTTGCCCTGGCCGTGACGATGGGCCGGCAGAGCAGCTCGACCGGATCGATCCTCGGCGTCACCGTGTTGCTCAGCCTGGCGACACCCGGCGGGGCTTGGCTGGCCTCGCAGGCTGATCTTTCCGGGGCCCATCTCCTCCACGGCGCTCTTTCCGCGGCCACCGCCGGCACGTTTCTGTATCTTGCCTATTCCGACCTGTTGTTGCCGGAGCTGAAAGAGAAGGAGGGGAGGTTCTGGAAAGTGGTGGCGGCCGTGGCGGGATTCGCGCTGATCGCCCTGGTCGCCGTCCGACATTCCCACTAACCCGCCCGAAAGCGGCCCCGGCAGCCTTTCGTTCGCTTTCCCGCTGCGCGGGAACCGGAAATTGCCGGGCTAGGGCTTGTTTTCCGTGAAGAGTTTTCGGATGACCTCCTCCACGGGAACGGCCTCGATGTGGATGTCCTCCAGCCCGGGCAG
>DDPU01000038.1:9868-16852 GCA_002342345.1 Verrucomicrobia bacterium UBA2460 | reverse complement strand
CGGAGCACGATCTGTTTGTGGCCGGAGAATTTCCTACCCACCTCCGTCAGCGGTCCGTCGTGGATGATCCGTCCCCGGTCGATGATCACCACCCGCCGGCAGAGCGACTCGATGTCCTGAAGGTAGTGGCTGGTGAGAATCGTGGTGATACCCTTTTCCGCGACCACCCGCCGCAAAAAATCCCGGATCCGGTGCTGGGAGACGATGTCCAGGCCGAGGGTCGGTTCATCGAGGAAGAGGACTTTCGGCCCGTGCAGCAGGGCGGCGATCAGCTCCATCTTCATGCGTTCGCCGAGCGAAAGCTCCCGCACGGGTTTATCCATCAGTCCGCCCACCTCCAAAAGGGTGGCGAGCTCCTCCACCGTCTCCCGCGCCGCGTCCCTGGAGATCCCGTAGATCGCCCGGTTGAGTTCGAAGCTCTCCCGCGCCGGCAGATCCCAGGCGAGCTGGTTCTTTTGCCCGAGCAGGAGGGAAATCTGGCGGCGAAAATCCGTCTCCCGTTCCCACGGCGTGAAACCAAGCACCCGGGCGGAACCGCTGCTGGGATGTAGAAGCCCGGAAAGCATCTTCAGGGTGGTGGTTTTCCCGGCCCCGTTCGGCCCGAGGAAGCCGACGAGTTCCCCCGCGCCGATTTCCAGGTCGATGCCGTCCACGGCGGCCACCTCCCGGTGGCGACGGGAAAAAAGTCCCCGTAACGCCCCGAGAAAGCCGGGCTCCTTTTCCTGGATGCGGTAAATCCTGCGAAGACCGCGCGCCTGGATGACCGGATTCATGGCTAGGTCAGGATGGCGGCCACCTCGTCCGCCCGGAGGCGCCCGCGGGCGGTGAGGCGGAAGCGGCCGGCCTCGCGGTGGGCCCAGCCTCTACGGACCAACGCCTCCATCCACTCCTCCCGCCCCGGCAAGCCCTGCTCGGCGAGACCGCCGCGGGTGCGCAAACCCAGCAGAATCCGCTCGGTGCGGGCTTCCTCCGGGGTGCGCATTTCTTCTTCCTGGCGGCGGGGTCCGGAATCCAGCAGCCAGCTCCGGGCGTAGGCACCGGTGTCGCGAAGGTTGCGCCAGCGGCGTCCGCCCACGGTGGAAACGGCGCCGGGGCCCAGACCGAGGTAGTCCTCCCCGGCCCAGACGGCCTGGTGATGGCGACATTCGTGACCGGGCCGGGCAAAGTTGGAAACCTCATAGCTGGGATAGCCGCGCGCCTCCAGGAAACGGCAGGTGAGAAGAAAGAGAACGGCCTCGCGGTTTTCGTCCGGGCTCCATTCGCCGCGGGTGATGCGCTGGGCCAGTTCCGTGCCGTCCTCCGGAGTGATGGCATACGCGGAAAGGCTGTCCGGTCCGAGGGCGCAGGCCTCGGCCATGGTTTCCTGCCACTCCGCCGGGCCCTGGTCGGGCAGTCCGTAGATCAGGTCGAGGTTCAGGCTGCGAATGCCCGCCATGCGGGCGTTCTGCACGGCTTGGCGAATCGCGGCCCGGTCATGCCTGCGGCCCAGCCAGGCCAGATCCTGGGGACGAAACGCCTGCACCCCAAGGCTCAGCCGGGTGACGCCGGCCCCGGCCAGTTGGCGTGCCTTGCTTTCCCCGAAGCCGTCCGGGTTGGCCTCGACGCTCCATTCCTCGGCCTCGCCCCAGGGGGCGACGGCCAGAAGCTGTTCCATCAGGGCGGGGGAGAGGGCGGTGGGGGTGCCTCCGCCGAAAAACACATGTCGGGGCCGGAGGTCGAACTCCCCGCGGACGGCCAGCCATTCCGCACGCAGACCGGCGAGAAAATCGCGCATCCGGTTGCCGGCAAGCCGCTCCTTCGGAAAGTCGCAGTACGGGCAGAGATGCGTGCAAAAGGGCACGTGAACGTAAAGGTTTTCGACGACAGGTTTCACGGTTCAGGAAAAGAGGTCGGCCTGCTTCGGCTTCCGTGCGGCCAGGCGCGCCTCCGCCTCCCGGGTGAACCGCTTGAACTCGAGGCGGCGGAAAAGTTCCACCTGCTTTTCCGGGTCGGGAACGATGCGCAGGTCGTCGATGGGTGTGGGAAGGGGGAGGCCGGTGCGGAGCGCGACCATCTTGCGGTTGCGCCGGACCACCTCGGCGGAATCCCGGAGAATCGGGCGGAACCGCTCCGGCTTGATCTTGTCCGCGGCGGCGAGGACTCCCTCCGCGGTGCCGAATTCGGAGATCCACTTCGCGGCGGTCTTGGGACCGACCCCGGCGATGCCCGGGAAGTTGTCCGAGGCGTCGCCGGTCAGGGCGAGCAGCTCCGGCACCTTGCCGGGGGGCACGCCCCATTTGGCCTCGACCTGCTCCGGGCCGAGGAGCTCGAAACCCTCGGATTTGGGCTGGTAGATTTTTGTGCCGTCGGCGGCCAGCACCATCAGGTCCTTGTCGTTGGTGGCAACGATGCACCGGGCCCCGCCCGCCGCCCGGCAGTAGGAAGCGATGACGTCGTCCGCTTCCTCGCCCTCGAGGGAAATGGTTTTCCAGCCGAGGGCCTGGGCGACTTCGTGCAGGAGGGGGATCTGTTTCTCCAGGGCCTCCGGGGTTTCCTTGCGGTTGGCCTTGTATTCGGGATGGGTCTCCAGCCGCTCCCGGGGCACGCCCCCGTCGAAGATCACCGCGCCGAGAGAGGGCTTGAGGTCTTCGGCCATGCGAAGAAGGGCGGAGGTGAAGCCGAAGGCGGCGTTGGTCGGTTCGCCCCTGGAGTTGGTGAGGTGGGCGATGGCGTAGAAGGACCGGTAGGCGTAGTAGTGGCCGTCGACCAGGACAAGGCTCATGGCTGGGCGGGTTGGGTCTTGGCGGGAGGCGGGGCTGCCGGTGTCAAACGCCACTCCATACGCGGACCCTTGGCAACCTCCGCCACGACGCGCACGCGGGAAGCCCCTCCCTTGAGGGAGCGTTCCGCCGCCACGGCCAGGCGCTTGGCCCTGTCCTGCGCGGTCTCAAGGGCGTCGGGACCCGGTTCGGCCCGGGCCCGCAGTTCCATGTCCATGTCGGCATCGGCGTCGGCCAGGGTGCGGGCGAGCCCGCCGAATGCGGCGTATCCTTCGTTCCCCTGCGGGGCCGCGGCTCCGGGCAGGAGGCGGATCATCCCCTCCGTTTTTTGCAGGGCCGTCCACGAGGGGAGCTTGAGGGCGTTGAGGGCGGCCCATAGTCCGGATGTGTCCGGCGGCGGGGACTTGGATTCCGCGCGCTCCTTCTTTTTTTCGGCCCCGGCGGAGGCTTCCCGCTTCTTCTCTTCCTGTCGTTGGGCGAGTTGCTCGATCTTTTTGCGGGCGGCGTCCCATTCCGCGCGCCGCTGGAGGTAGGCGGCGCGGATCTGGTCCGTGGAGGCGGTCGTCGTCTGGAGGCGGTGCATGGCCTGTCTCACCTCCTCCCGGGACTCGGCGAAATCCGCGGCCAACTGCCTCTCGCGGGTCAACCAGCCCGCGGCGACCAGGGCGGCCAGCGCCGAGGCCGCGAGGGCAATCCGGCGGTCACGCCGCGCGGTGGAACCGGAATCCGGGGGCGTTGCCATCGTGACAGCGTAAGGTTCGCCGTGACCCATCTCAAGCCGTCTGCCGAACTTGCCTGGGAATTTTCCCGGTTCATCATGGCCTTGTTCATGCGTCTTCCCCCATCTCTCAGGATCCTTTCCGCCCTTGGTTTTTCCGCCCTGTCTCCGGTCCTGGCCGAGCCGTTTCTTTTTTCCCCGGTTTCCGAGGCGCCGGAATGGCGTTTGCTGGATGAAAGCCAGGGAAAAATCACCCGGGAGGAGTTTGAGAGCCGTCTGACGACCGTCTTTGATCCCGGTGGCGCGCTCCGGCCTTACCTGCTTTGGGACGATGGCGGGGTGACCTTGTTTCGTGACACGGCCCGGAACCATCCGCTTTACCGGCTGACCTTTGCCTCGGCCGGCGATGTTCCCTCCCTGCCTCCTCTCGTCCTTGGTGATCCGGCCCGGCCCCTTGCCGGGAAGGTCATTTGTCTGGATCCGGGTCATATCGGCGGGGACTGGGCGGATTTGGAGGAGCGGTCCTTCCGGATCGGAACGGATCGCCCCGTGGTGGAGGGGGAATTGAACCTCAGGGTTTGCCGGATTCTGGAACGCAAACTGGAGGAGGCCGGAGCCACGGTTGTCTGGACCCATGCGGGCCAGGAGCCGACCACCCCGCTCCGGCCCGGGGATCTCTATCCGGAAGCCATCACCTATTTGCTGCAGGGCGCCGCCGGCACCCGGCTCCCCCGCCTTTCCGCCAACCGGTTGATCCGCTGGAACGCTGAGCTGCTTTTTTACCGTTCCGCGGAAATCCAGGCGCGGGCCCGCAGGGTCAACGAGGAGCTGAGGCCCGATCTCACCCTGTGCATCCATTTCAACGCCGCTCCGTGGCCGGGGGGCAGGGTTCGCCTGACCTCGGCCAACCGCCTGGTTTTGTTTGTCCACGGCTCCTACACGCGGGAGGAGCTGGCCTACGATGACCAGAAATTCCGTCTCCTGCGCAAGCTGCTGGAGGGGGCCACACCGTTGGAACTGGGGATCAGTGCGGCCATTGCGGATCGCTTCCGGGAGGGGTGGGGGTTTCCCCCGGAGAACTACGCCGACAGCGGTTACTCCCACGCCACCGGACAAAGCCCCTATGTCTGGTACCGGAACCTGATTGCCAACCGGATGTTTGATGGCCCGGTTGTTTTTGTGGAGGGTCCCTACATGAACGACCGGGATGTCTACCCCTGGATCCAGGCGGGGGAATATGAGGGAGCCCGCCGCATGGCTGGTCGCCTTCGGGGAAATGTCTACCGGGAATATGCGGAGTTGGTGGCCCAGGGGGTGACGGATTTTTTCCGTCGGCAGGCCGAATCCCCTTCAGGATTCACAAATTATTCCCGCTAGCCCCCAGCCCCGCCTTGCCATGGCGGCACGGCATGGCAGAAAGACCTTATGAAAAGGATTCCTGTTTGTCTTCTGGCCGCGCTGGTTCTTCCCGCCCTCTCCTGGGCCGATCTTCGCCTTCCTCCCAAGCCCACCGCCATGGAGAAGCTTGGGCGCGGCATCGCCAATGTGACCCTGGCTGTCACCGAGATTCTCGATTCCAATTATGAGTTGTTGCAGGAAAAAGGGCCGACCTATGCCTACACGGTGGGCTTGGCCCAGGGTGCCTCCCGCATGGTGATGGACACCGGGGTGGGGGCGATCGAGGTGGGCACCTTCTTCATCCCCACCAAGCCCATGAAGATGCCCGCCCACGATACCGGTCAGGTGGAGCCTGTTCCTCCCGCCGATCTGAAGGAAAACTGGTACTGAAGCATCCGGTTCCGGGCGGGTCCGCGTCCGTTGAACTTACCGTAAACGAGATTGCCTACGGCGGAGACGGCGTTGCCCGTCATGAAGGCAAGGTTGTTTTCGTTCCCTTCACCGCACCCGGGGAGAGGGTCCGCGCGGAGCTGACGGAAAGGCACAAGAATTTCGCCCGCGCCAGACTCCTGGAAGTATTGGAACCTTCCCCGGACCGGGTGGCCGCACCCTGTCCCCTTTTTGGAAACTGCGGCGGATGCGCCACGCAGCACCTTTCCTATCCCGCCGAGGCAAGGATCAAGGCGGCCCAGATCCAATCGGCCCTGATCAGGATCGGAAAAATCCGGAACCCGGTCCTCCGCCCCATCCTCACCGGGCCCGATTATGGATACCGGAACCGGATCACCGTCCACAACCGGGAGGGAAAAATCGGCTTCCTCGGGGTGGATGGACGGACCCTGGTGGATGTTTCCCGGTGCCTGCTGGCGGCGGAGGACGTCAACGCCAAGCTGGCCCATCTTCGTTCGGGGTCCCGCCCCCGCCCGCATTACTCCATCCGGGCCGACGAGGTCAGGGGGGAGGCATTCTACCAGTCCAACCGGCCCTTGGCCGACCCCCTTAAAAAACTGGTGGTGGAGGCGGTGCCCGCCGGGGTGAAGGCGGTGCTGGAGGGCTATGCGGGAACCGGATTTTTCTCCGCCCCCCTGGTGGCGGCCGGCAAAAACGTTGTCGCGGTGGAGTCCCATCCCGCCGCAGTGGAGGTTTTTCACAGGGACGTCGGGGGGGCGGAGCTTTTGGAGGGGCGATTCGAGGATGAGATGGAAAATGCGCTTGCCCGGCTGGGTCCGGGACCCTCCGCATGTCTGATCAATCCGCCAAGGGGAGGGCTCAGCCCGGATGCCCGGACCCTTCTGGCACAAGCGCGTCCTTTTGTGGGGATCCTTTACCTTTCCTGTGATCCGCCCGCCCTCGCCCGCGATCTTGCCGCGCTCGCGGATTTCTGGGAACCGCAGTGGTTCCAGCCGGTCGATCTCTTTCCCCGCACCGCCCATGTGGAATGTCTTGTCTGGCTTTCTTCCCGTTTGTCCCCAAGCGGTTCACCTGCCGTTTCTCCGGTGCATTGACCAACCGCCGGGAAAGGGAAGCATGGCAGGATGAAGTTTTGGCGGATTTGCCTCGTGGGATTGGCGATGACCTCCGCGGTCCGTGCCGTCCCTCCCGCGGATTTTTTCGAGCCCGATTTGGCGATGTATTCCTTCGCCGACCTTTATTTTGTCCGCCCCCTTACCCTGGCCGTCCTGCCCCTGACCGCCACCACCTTTGCCGCCAGCCTTCCGTTTACCGCCGGCGCGGGGCCCGATGGCGCGGCGCGTTCCTACGAGGTCCTGATCGGGGATCCCTCGCAGTTTTTGGCGTCCCGCCCGCTGGGCTCCTTTTATGACTGGGAAAACCGGGACAAGACCCGGCCGGTGGTCATCAAGTTTCCCGAGGGTTATACCGTGGCCGAGCTTTCCCCCCAGCAGGAGCGCCGTTACCGGGTTGCCCTGGAGGAACACAACTCCAGGGTTCTCGCGATTGAAAGGGAGGCCGACCTTCCTGAGGCGGACCGCAAGGCGCTGGTGGTGGCGGAGCAGCATCGCTGGGAAAACGTGCTGCGATTGCTGCTCTCGCTGTGACCCAATGAAGACGGGGATGGCGAAGAATCGTTAGGCAGGGGGGCTTT
The DNA here is from genome assembly GCA_002342345.1 of Verrucomicrobia bacterium UBA2460. Classification (GTDB taxonomy): domain Bacteria; phylum Verrucomicrobiota; class Verrucomicrobiia; order Methylacidiphilales; family Verrucolacustridaceae; genus Verrucolacustris. The sequence continues at coordinate 9,873 of DDPU01000038.1, read as the reverse complement.
TCCCG
>DDPU01000038.1:2288-9813 GCA_002342345.1 Verrucomicrobia bacterium UBA2460 | reverse complement strand
GTCTCCGTCAAAGCTTCCGTCAGGCGGTGATCGGAGGCGGCGCGGCTGGGCGGGTGGACCGGGGCGGTCCCGCCGGAGGACTGAAGCCAGCCCTGTGCCGCCTCTTCCAAGATCTTCGGAGCCAGGGTGGGCGCAGGAAAAAGGGAAGCCTTGGGGGCGGTCCGGCGGACGGATTTTTTTTTGGATTTGGGCATCCCGCTCAACCGCCGACGAGGCGGCGGGCCTCCTCGGCCAATGCGGTGGTGAGATAGCGCTCCCCGGTGCTGCACCCGATCGTCACGATGAGCTTGCCCTTGTGCTCCGGTCGCTTGGCCACCTCGAGGGCGGCGTGCACGTTGGCGCCGGTGGAGATGCCGACGAGCATGCCCTCTTCCTTGCAGATCCGGCGCGCCATCGCGAACGCGTCATCGTTGGAAACCGTCACCACCTCATCGACGATATCGAGGTGCAGATTGTCCGGCACAAAACCCGCGCCGGTGCCCTGGATTTTGTGGGGGCCCGGCTTCACCGGTTGGCCGGATCGGGTCTGGGAGATGACCGGCGAATCCTTGGGTTCGACGGCCACGGTCTGAAAGGATTTTTTCCGCGGCTTGATGACCTCCGCCACGCCCGTGATGGTGCCGCCGGTGCCCACGGCGGAGACCAGCATGTCCACCTTGCCGTCGGTATCGCCCCAGATTTCCTCGGCGGTGGTCTGGCGGTGGATTGCCGGGTTGGCGGGGTTCTTGAACTGCTGGGGTATCCAGGATTCGGGGATTTCCTTCGCGAGGGCCTCGGCGCGGGCGATCGCACCCTTCATGCCTTCGGTGGCGGGCGTGAGCTCCAGTTTGGCGCCCAGCAGCGCGAGGAGGGTGCGGCGCTCCAGGCTCATGCTTTCCGGCATCGTGAGGATCAGGCGATAGCCTTTGGCCGCGGCCACGAACGCCAGGGCGATGCCGGTATTGCCGGAGGTGGGTTCGATGATCGTGGTTTTCGGCGTGATCCTGCCTTCCTTCTCCCCGGCGGCAATCATCGCCGCGCCGATCCGGTCCTTCACGCTGCCCAGGGGATTGAAAAACTCGCATTTCAGGGCCACGGTTGCAGGCAATCCCGCGCTGACCCGCTGCAATTTGACCAGGGGTGTTTTGCCAACCGTGCTGAGGATGGAATCGTGAATGGGCATAACGGCAAAGATTGGGCGAAAAAGTGGAGTAGCTCAAGCCCCCGTAAAATCTGCATCTTTGGGGCCGGATCCGGGGGAGGCGGGGAACGCTTCGGTTTTTTCCCGCAAACAACGGCGGAAAGGTCGGGCTGCTACCGCGCCATCAGCCGGCGGTAAAGATCTCCCACCTTCCGTGCCTGAACCGGCAGGGAGGCCTCCGCAGCCACGCGGGCATGGGCGGCGGTCCGCTCCGCTTCCGTCGGGGAGGGGTGTTCCGCCTGTCCGACCATGGTGGCGGCAAGCTCGCCGGCATCCCCGGGCGGCACCAGGTGGCCGAGGGCCCCGGGGGCCCAGGCTTCGGGAATGCCGTCGAGCCGGGAGGCGATCACCGGCCGGCCGCAGGCGTGGGCCTCCAGCACGACCGATGGAAAAGCTTCCGTGGCGATTTGAGGGTGGACGAGGATGTCGAGGGCGTGATGAAGCGCCACGGGATCGGGCTGTTGGCCGAGGAGCCGGGCCCGGCCGGCCAGACCATGGTGGTGGATGTCCTCCTCGAGGGTCGCCTCCATGCTTCCGGTTCCCGCCAGCAGGAAACTTGATTTGGGCAGGCGCCGCATCACCTCACGGGCGGCCCGCAGAAAAATGCGCTGCCCTTTTCCGACCGGCAGATCGAAGCCTCCGACCACCCCGAAGGCGGTTTCGCCGGGCTTCAGGCCGAGGGTGCGCCGGGCGGCCTCCGTGAAGGCGCGGTCACGGGGAAAGAACCTGCGGGTGTCGATTCCCGTGTGGATGACGTGGATTTTCCGGGGATCCAGAAAACAGGGGGGCCGGAAGTGCCTCTCCGGCACGGGTGAGGCCGGATCCCGGTGGCCTTCGGCCAGCACCCGGCGCACGAAATCGGAAACGGCGATGATCGCGTCCGCCCGGGCAAAGAGATGCCTCCGGCTGATCGCGGCGCGGGGGCTTTTCGCGAGGTGCCGGGAGAAGACGACCTTGGGCCGGGTTTGGGCCAGTTGGGCGGCCAGCAACGCCGTCCAGTAGTCGTCCCCGTGGTGGGCGTGCACGATCCGGGCGCGGGACCTTCGCAGCAGTCCCGCGAGCGCGGCGACCTGCAGCGGCCGGAACCGGGGCAATGCCTGGAGGGCTGGCGCCTCGGCGGAGAGTGGCGCGGAATCGGGGCCTGCCGTGAGGACTTCCCAGCCTTGTTCGGTCAGTCCCTGCGCCAGGGCCAGGCATTGGGTGTCCGTTCCTCCGCCGCGGAGCCGGGAGTTCAGCATGATCACGCGTGCGGTCAGGGCGGAGGTGGTCATGGGGAATCAGGGTCGGGGGGAAGTTAAAACCGGATGTTCATTCCAAACTGGAACGAGTTGGAAAGGGCCACGCCGGGCTGGAAGGACGAGTAGTCGGGCTGAATCACGCCGAGGAGTTTGTACATGACGTCGAAATCGACCGTGTCGGAAACCTGCCAGAGGAATCCCGAGCCGATCTGGAAAGCCGGGGAAAACTGCTGGGCCATCTCGTCGGAGGTCTGGGAATCGTCGATCTGGTTGATCTGCAGCTGGGAGTAGGCCATCCCGAATCCGGTGGAGAGGTACGGCTTCCAGCGTCCCTGGCCGGGCCACCGGAAAACGGCGGAGACCAGGGCGGGCACCTGCACGTAACGGCCGGTCAGGCTCAGTCCCCCGCTCCCGAGATTTTCCGTCCCCTCCGCGGTGGTGACCGTGCCGGTGCCGTTGAGATGGTCGAGGCCGTTGTAAAGAATTCCCGCGGAAAATTCCGCCCCCAGCCAGTCGTTGAAGTTGTAACCCGGCGCCACGTCGAAGCGAACGCCGGGGTTGAGGGAAAGGGAAGGGTTGGAAAGCGTCCCGGTGACCCCGGGCAGGACGGTGCCCGAGAGATTTTGGCCGCTGGTCAGGTTGTTGACGAATCCGAAGCCCAGGTCGGTCCGGACATACGGGCCGAGACAGTCGGAGGGATTTCCCACCGCAAATTCCTTGTCGGAAAACTTGTAGGTCATCGACCAGTTGGCGCCGGCGGTCAGGTTGGTGAAGTCGCCCGTCTCCACGATGCGGCTGGTGCTGTCGCTCTTCGAGTAGTTGAAGCTGAGGCCGGTGGTTAGTTCCGGGGACAGGGCGAAGGTCATGCCCACGCCAAGCGTGTACTGTTGGTCCAGCCTCCGGTAAAAACCGTTCTGGGGATTGTTGTCGCCGTCAAACCCCGGGGGTGCCGATGAGGCGTCCGTGTAATACGCCAGCCGGTACGAAGCGAAGGAGTTGAAGCTGACGCGGTCGGAAAGGTTGACGAAGTAGGAACCCGTCAGGGTGTTGTCCGTCCGCGTATAATAAGTGGGGTCCGCAAAGACGTAGGAGGCCCGCCAGTTGACTGCCACGGCGTGCTGGTCGGTGAAGGGATGAAAATAATTCGCGGAATAGGCGAAGGCGTACTCGTTGAGAAAGTTGCTGTCGGCATCGACGGTGCCGGTCACGGGAGAGCGTTCCGAGGGGGTGTTGAGGTAAAAGTAGCCGTAATAGTCGAAGGAAAGTCCGACGCTGAGCTCCTCGTTGACCTGGCGGGTGCCTCGCAAAAAAAGGTTGGTCAGGATGAAGTCCTGGGCAAGGCCGGTGTCATAGTTGCCGAGGGAATTGTTGGTTTGCGATGGTTCCTCCTGGCTGAAGTAGTTGAAAAAGGAGGTGCGCACGCCCGCTTCCGGAAAAAAACTGTCATACCCGGGCATGGTGGTGAAGGTGGGGGCCCAGGCCGCCTCGAGCGAGGAGACGGCCTGCCAGGCTGCCACCACGTTGGCGGAGGACTCGGCGTAGTTGGCGTTGGAAAGCCAGCTGAACGTCTGATCCGCTCGGATGCGGGCAAAGGGAATGCTGGGCTGTTCCCTCATCAGCTGGACGGAGCCGAGGTCCTCGGCAACCGCCGTCGCCTCGGCCGGTTGTTCCCCGGGTGTTTTGCCTCCCAAGGCCATCTGTTTCTGTTTTTCCCTTTCCTGTTGGGCCGCCGCGTCCGTCACCGCCTGCTGGGACACAGCCGGCTGAAATCCCTGGGCCCTGGCCTGCTGGAGGGAATCGAAGAGCAGCAAAAACAGCAGGAGGGAAAGGGGGCGGAGCAGGAGCATGCCCTTGCGGCCCGGGACCGGACTTGGAAAGGTCTTATCCACCAGCTTTGGGTATAAAAGCGGTCGAAGGGGAGACAACCAAAGGGCGCCGGTTTTTAGGCAAAAGAGAGTGGAAATGTCTCAATAAATACCTCCCATGGCCCGGATCCGTTTCCGGATGGCTTCGGTGAGGACCTTTGGGCCGAGCACCTTGGCGTGGTCTCCCCAGCTGAGAATCCAGCGTTCGATTTCCTCGAGGGCCCCGAGGGTCATGAGGAGTTCGATTTCGCCCCCCTTCCGCTCCACGATTTTCTGGGAGGGGTGCCAGTCGCGCTCCCGGATCAACCGGGCCGCAAAGGCATCGAAACGGATGCGCACGGCGTGCTTGCCGGTTCCGCCAAACACCCCGAAGCCGGACTTCAGCTCGTGGGCTGCGGAAAATCCGCGGGGCCGGTCAAAACTCCTGCCGGTGAGCTTTGGGGCGCGGATGCGGGCCAGCGCATAAGTCCGCACCATCCCTTTCTGTGGATCATGAGCGAGCAGGTACCAGGCGTTGTCGACGTTGGCGAGATGGTAGGGGTGGACACTTCGTGTCCCAGGAGCGGCATCGCGCAGGGCCCGGTAGGAAAACTCCACTTCCTGGCGCTGGACGATCGCCTTCGCCAGCAGGCGGAAGGTCTCCAGATCGGCGGCGGAGGCACCCGTGACGCGGAAGGAGTAATCGGCCCCCCACTCGCCGAGATCGAAGCTCACCTCCTCCTTGAGGGCTCCGGTCAGTTTTTGGAAGGCGCTTGCCAGGGTTTTTTCAAACGGGGTCCCGCGGTACTGAGCGAGCACCTTTTGGGCCACAAAAAGGGCGAGGATTTCCCCCTCGCTCACCTGCAGGAGAGGGAAGGCCTCCACCGGCTCGGTGTAGCGGAAAGAGTAGCGGGTGGCGTCATATTCGATGGGAAGATTCAGGCGGTCGCGCATGAAATCGAGGTCGCGCTGGATGGTCTTGTAGGAAACCTCGAATTCCCCCGCGAGCTGCTGGCAGTTCACCGGTCTTTCGTTCGTCAGCAGGTCGTGGAGGCGCTGCATCCGTTCCAGGGGAGGGCGGCTGTGGCCGCCCGGCGGAGGGGAAACCTTTTTGCTCATAGGACTCCTAATGTCCTACCCCTAGGACCAGACTGCAAGAAAAAAGGAGATACCCATGGAAACACTCGTTCATTGTCGGAGCTGCGGGGAGGACACCAACCGGCCGGACTGGGAGGCCGCACGGGGCTGCTGTGCTCATTGCGGCGAGCCCTCCGGCGCTGTCCTCCGGGGGTTGGGAGCCCTTGCGGCGCTGCGGGAGAGATTGGAGCTGGAACTGGCCTGGCGGCCGGAGGGTAGCCATGCGTAATCCCCTGTCTTTGTTGGCGGCGTGGGCTGCCGCTGGTTGCGCCGGCGTAAGCTTTGGTGTGTCCTGGTATTTGCCTGAACTGGCCATCTTGTCTGCCATGGCAGCCGGTTTTTGGTGGCAAGTGGTTTTGGAGGCAGAAAAGCGGTGAACTTTCCCTAGGGCCTTCTGGCTTTTTTAATAATTGGATCATTTTGTAAAACAATATCTTGTGTTACTTGTCTTATTAAACACAAGTTATATATAAAATGCCAATAAAAAATGATAAAATATTGATAGTCAGTGGTATATGTTTTAGACTCTCTGAAGTGCGAATATTTTTATTCAAAGTTAACTTTCTTTGAACTTTCCCGTGTATAAAGGGATCGAAGGAAGGAGATGATGACTTATTGGCACAAGGTAATGGGGGTTTTTCTTGTTGGCTCGGCCTCCGCTTTTGCCGCCGTGGAGTTTAAGGAGGCGGAGATCACCACGGTGAAAAACATGGTGGAGCATGACCCGGGCACGGGATCGGTTCCCGCCAAGGTCAGTGAGAAAATTCAGGAGAAGTCCAAGGTCTCCACGGCAGCGGCTTCCATGGCGGAACTGACTTTTGCCGACTCCTCCATTACGCGCATGGGGGCCAACACGCAGTTTTCCTTCCAGTCCAAGGAGCGCCTGGTGAAGCTCGATCAGGGAAGCGTCCTGGTGAACACCCCGCCGGGGAAAGGTGGGGCGGTGGTGGATTGTGGCGGCGTGACCGGAGCCGTTTCGGGCACCACCTTCATGGCCAGCCGCGATGCCTCGGGCGGGGTGATGTTCGTCATGTTGGAGGGAAGCGGGACGCTGAAGGTCACCGTGCCCACCGCCGGGGGCGGAACCGTCATGAAAGAGATCCGTCCCGGGCAGGCCGCCTCGGTGGGCTCGGCCACCGTCAAGGCGGCGGAGAAGGCGAATGCCGGAGGCCCGCCTCCGGGACCGGGGCCGGAGCCGGAATCCGGCCCCGCCAAGCCGGCGCCGAAAGCGGATGTCATTCAGGTGTTTGATGTGGACGTGAAAAAAATCGTGCAGACCGCCCCCCTGATCCGTGAATTCAAAACAGAGCTTCCCTCGATGGAGAAAATCGAAAAAACCATCGAGGTTCAGCAGGCCGCGGTGAAGGAGGGAAGACTGGAAAAATTGGAGGTGGAAGTGGTGGCGGTCAAAGAAGACGGGGACGTTCTCGTTGGGTCGCCGCGGATCGATGAAAAGGACATGCGGATCGTGAACCGTAGGGAGGAGCGCCCCGGAGGAAAGCCGCAGGCGGGAGACAATCTGGATATTGAAACGGCGGCCGGCCCAGGAGTTGGAGGTGGGGGAAATCTTGCCAATGCCCGGCCCGCGCCCGCACCGGCACCTGCGAATCCGCCGCCCGCACCGTTGGCAACGGTCTCGGGCGGATCTCTGGGGATCATCGGACAGACGGCCACAGCGTTGGCCGGGGGAATCACCCCCGATCCCACGCTCTCTTCCTCTGCCCCGGCCGGAACGGTGGTGATGGGCGATCCTGCGAACCCATTGGCGCTGACGCTCAGCGGTCCCACCAAAAGGACGGGCATCGGAACCCTTTCCATCGAGATGGCCGGGGTGACCGTGACGAAATCTGTCGCGGTGGTGGCCGGCACCACGCAATTTCAAATTTTGGGCACGGATCTGCCGGATCCGAAGGTTTATGCGCCCGGCGGCGTGGCGGCCACCGTCACCCTGGGCCTGACTGCCGCCACCGGCACGATCACGGAAACCATCACCCTGGCGTCCCGTCCCGTATCCGATCCGGTGGTGCAGGCCGCCAATCCCGCGCGTCTGTTAAGCGCCGCCGCTTCCATGAGCCCCCAAGAGAAGGGGGCGCTCGACATCTTTTTCTATTTCCAAAGCAAGGCGC
>DDPU01000038.1:896-2232 GCA_002342345.1 Verrucomicrobia bacterium UBA2460 | reverse complement strand
CGCGGGACAAACGCATGACTTCTTTGCCGCCAAGGTTTTCCAGCCCGCTTTGGGCGATCTCTTTCTCAGTCCCAGTGCCGGCCGGGACGGGATCGTGGCCTACGCCAACCAGTGGGCGATGGGGCAGGGCGGGGCGGCAAGTTGGGGGAATCTGTCCGATCCGACCCTTGACAACACCTCGCTGGGTTTCCAGGCGGTCAACCGCAACAGGGAATATGCTCCGATTTACAACACCGATCCAGCCGTGGGGCCGATCGGCTTTTTCGATGCCGCGGTGGGAGCCTTCCCTGCCCCGCTCTATGGACTGGAAAACTTCCCCGTGTGGGACGATGAATCGGCCGGAAGTACCCTCTTCTCCACCTTTTCCTGGAGCCTGGGGGATGCCGCCAAAAAACTGACCCTGGCCGCGGGTGCGGATGGCGCGGTATTGGAGGGATTGGATCTTCAGGCCAACGGAAACCGGGTGGAAATTCTCTCGGTGGGGGATCTGAAAATCACCACCAGCCGTCTGAGGGGGCTGGGCTCCGGCGGCGCCACCGGCAGTACGGCTTTGACCCTGGAAACCCAGGGCAAAATGGTGTTGGGCGGAGCAACCGAGAGCCGCCAGGTCCGCCTGGAGGGGGTGGACACGGGGGCGGGCGTGCCCATGCCCGGAAGTTTGGCAATCGTGCGCGCCGGCGATTCCCTGGAAATCCGTAACCTGACCATCCGTAATTTTGCCGATGTGAAGCTGGAGACAACCGGAACCGGCGGGGGACGGATTCTTCTCAGCGGTGCCACCGTGCGGGACTTCAAGATCAAGGAGCTGGTGGGTGCCGCCGTCAATGCCGACGCAAAAGTTCAGATGATGGCGGTGGATCAAAACGGAGCTTTGGCGGGAACCCTGACGGTGGAAAACCGTTTGCCGGTGGAACGGGCCTTGGCCGGAACGCTGGATTCCAGCTTGGGCGGAACCCTGGCTTCCCAGGCGGTGGATGCGGCCATGGTGGATCTGGCGGCGGAAACGGTGAAATTCCAGCAGGCCCAGGTGGCCGCCATGAATGCGATCCATGTGCGTGCCCAGACAATCCTGCTGCAGAACTCCTTCATGACCGTGATTCGCGACCGCGGCATGATCAACATGTATGTGCGGGACGGTCTGGTGAACACGACCTACGGCACCACCGTGGACGGCAAAGTCAATTTTGCGGGCAACAACACCTTCCGGATTGGCAGCACCCAGTTCAGCATCAGCAACCAAGCGGAGTTAACGGCGGCTTACGGAAACAACTTGTATGATATCGGCCAGAACGGCGGCAATCCCCAGGCCGGCAAAGTCAACGTTTTGAAATTGTAG
>DDPU01000038.1:0-805 GCA_002342345.1 Verrucomicrobia bacterium UBA2460 | reverse complement strand
CGGTCCAAGAAGGCTGAGAGCAGGAATTCCAGCCCAGTTTTGGTTCTAAATTTCCGATTAGACAGCGGAAGCCATCTCTAAAACACTCTCGGGCAACATCTTACAGATATCAAAAATTATTGTCCATCAACGACTTAAAAAATTAAGTCCTTATTATATAAATATATAATCATCATAACTTTAAGAAATTTAAGATTTTCCCAAAAAATATCATAAACTGTTGTCAATATTGAACTTTCGCGTGGAAATTTGGTCGAAGGTAAGTATGTTATCAGTTGTGGGAATAGGCCTGCCTATCTTCCGAGGACGTTGTTTGCCCAGAGTCGGCGAACAGAATGGGAGAGTTCTGCTTCCGGCCATGCTGTTTGGACTTTTATTTTTTTCTACCCATTTCAGCTACTCCCAAGACACCGACGGGGACGGTTTGAGTGATGCAAGGGAAGCCCTTCTTGGCACGGATCCAGCCAAAGTGGATACGGACGGGGACGGGCTGAATGATAATGTGGAGACCGGGACGGGAGTCTTCGTGGCCGCCCCGGGGGGCACGGAGCGGCCTGTCACCTTTACCATCGTGACAAACAAAATCACCGACGGCCAGGCCGGCACCACCAGCCTGGTTTCCACCAACGGCGGCTCCATGAGTGGAAAAATCATGGATGGTACCGTGCCGGCCGGCGACTGGTTCCTTTCCGATTTTCGTTTTGTTCGGAAGGCAAGCAGCGCCGCCAATCCACGGAGCAGGAAGTTACCCGTTTGGAAACGATGACCAAGGACCGCAAGCGGCCCTTGGCCGAGCGGTGGGAGG
>DDPU01000018.1:18345-20799 GCA_002342345.1 Verrucomicrobia bacterium UBA2460 | reverse complement strand
AACATCCCGGTGATTTCCACCATGGGAACGGCGGGGGCGGTTTGGGCCGCGGCGGGTTTGTCCGTCTCGGCGGTGGCCTGGGAAACCTTCAGACCGGTGATCCAGAGCCGCGGCGGACTGCATCTCTTCAACTCCGCAAGAAGGCCAAGCCAGCGAAGCCGCTCCGCTTCCAGTTTTGCGGCTTCCTCCTCCCGCTGCACGGCCAGCTGGAAGTTTTTGTTTTCCGCCTCCAGCTTCTGCAACGCCCCTTCCGCCTCCGCCACCATCTGGGTCTTGTCCTCCAGGGTTTTTTGGGCGCGTTGGGCCTGCCAGAAACCGTGCAGTCCGGGCAAAAAGAGCAACAGTCCACCGAAAATCGCCAAAACCGCCACCGCCGCGGGACTACCGCTCGCGGAGGCTTGTCCCTCCTTCGCAGCGGCGAGATTGATCCGGAAGGGGGGATCCGCCAGGCATTGCAGGCCCCCGCCCACCGCCGCGGCCCAGGCGGGAAAATCCCGGGCGACGACCTGCGGGTTGGCCCCGGAAACAAAGCCGATCCGGCGAAACGGCTGGAAAAATTCCACGGGGATGCGGAGCTTTTCCCGGAAAAACAGGTCGGTGTATCCCATGGCCACACCCCCCCCGGCGATCCAGGCCTGCTGGGGCTTTCCCCCTCCCTGCTGGCTGCGAAAAAAGGTGATGGAACGCTCCACCTCGGCATGGAGCCGCGTCATCACCCCGCGAGCCAACTTGGAAATACGCGCGGCATTCGGGTTGGGCGGATCCTCATAGGCCCCACCGGGATGCACAAAACCCTCCGCCTTTTTTAAAAGTTCGGCCCCGGCAAAGGACTCCTGCATATCGGTGGCCACCGCCTGGGTAACTGCACCGCCGCCCAAAGGAACGATGCGGATGAACACCCTGCCCCCCTCGACAAGAAGGACGGTGGTGGCCCGAGCCCCGATCTCGAGAATCAGGGAGGATCCCTCAACTTGTGGATAGTTGAAGAAGAAGGAATTGAGCAGCGCCACCGGAGCCAAAGTCACCCCCTCCACCTTCAAGCCTGCCGAGGAAGCCGCCGCGGAAAGCTCCTGCACCGTGTCCTTTTTCATGGCAAGGATCAACGCCTCCAACTCCCCCGTCTGCGTGGAGGGCAACAACTGGTAATCCCAAAGCGCCTGTTCGATCGCGGGAACGGCCTGCTGGGCCTCAAAGCCGATCATCGAGGCGACCTTGCTGGCATCGGAAACCGGCAACTTGAGGATTCGGGAGAAAACCGCCGGCCCCCCCAGGGAAAGACGGCAATTTCTCGTTTTTCCGGGGAGTTGTCGCAAGGCATTGCCGATCGCCTCCGCATAAAGAGGGAAAAAGTCGGAGGTTTTCGCGGGGTCGTAGGCCACCTCCGCCAGGGAGATCCCGTGAATCACGGGCCTTCCCTTCCCGTCGGGCCCCAAATCCACGATCCGGACGGCCGTGGCCCCCAGATCTACGGACAGGGTTCGACTGAAGGAGGCCATACGCGTCCGCTTTCGGGTATCAGGGTTTTTTGGGCTGGGGGTAACGCTTGAAGTCCTTCGGCCAGAAAGGAGTCTCCGTCACCGGCAAGAGGACACCCTCGAGAACGGCACCAGCCTCAATGTTGGCGCCGGGTGGCGGGGTCCCCTTGTACCAGTCCGGGTTCTTTTTTCCTCCCCAGCCGTTTGGCCCGCTTTCCTTGTCGGCAAGGAGATCCACGACGACCGGTTCGTCCTGGTTGAGGACTTCCACCCGCAGATTCAGCTTTTTGCCGACCCAGCCCGCCTCCACGTTTCCCTCGGTTCCGGCAAAGCGCAGCATCGAGGAGGGGGAAAGAAAAACACCCGCGTAGTGTTTGTCGCCCTTGGGAACATCCCGGTAAGTAACCTCGCCGGTCAGCACCACGAATTTTTCCGCGTCCTTGGCCCCGCCCTTGCCCTCCAGATATTCGTATCCCTCCAGGAAGAACTTGAGTTTGACCTCCGGAGTGACTTTTTTCTGGGTGGAAAAGGGAACATCGATCCGCAACCACCGGGCGTCCTGGGAGGTTTTGGAGTCGCTTCCGGCGGGGGCCGGCTTGCCTCCCGTCCCCACGCCGTCGGGAACGGCGGCCAGTTCGATCTCAATATCCTGGATTTTGCCCAGCTTAAGGTTGGGTTTGGCATCGGACTGGGCCCAAAGGTTTCCATCGACCGCAAACAACCAAAACGCCAGCAAACCCGAAAAGAGGGGGAAACGCATGTCTGAGATTAGAATCCCCTTCCCAAGGGTCAATGGAATAGGATTTTCCGCAGAGGGGTGCCGAAAAAAATCGCGTCAGCCTCAGCCCGCCGGAGCGTAGCCCAGATTGGGCTGCAGCCATTTTTCCATCTCCACCAAGGCCATCCCCTTGCGCGAGGCGTAATCGCTCACCTGATCCCGCCCCAACTGCCCCACGGCAAAATAGCGGGCCTCCGGATG
>DDPU01000018.1:6439-18215 GCA_002342345.1 Verrucomicrobia bacterium UBA2460 | reverse complement strand
TCGATCAGGTCCTCCTTGGACAGTTTCTCCCTTTTGCCAAAGCCCCAGGCTTGGCGGGCCATTTCATGCATCTTTTCGGCAAAGGCCTCCGCACAGCGGTCCGCAAGGGCCTTGAGCAGGATCGCCTGGTAGTCGTCGTGGCCCTGCTCCAGTTCCCTGGCCCACTCCTCCACCCCGTGGCCGGCGGTCACCGCAAAGGCCCCGAGGTAATCCTTCTTTCCGCTCGCCACCGGCGCCACAAAATCGGCCAGACAGCGGTTGGGTTGCCCATCCGTGCGGGCCGCCTGTTGCCGGAGGGTGTGGAGACGCGCCCGCACCCTTTGCCGGGTGTCATCCTCATAGAGAAGGATATCGTCTCCTTCCGAATTGGCGGGAAAGAATCCCATCACCCCCCTCGCCCGGATCCGTTTTCCCCCGATGATTTTTTTCAGGAGGACCAGGGCGTCGGCGTGGAGACGCCGGGCCTCCGCCCCCACCACCGGATCCTGCAGGATTTTGGGGAAGCGGCCCCGCAGCTCCCAAGCATGGAAAAAGGGCGACCAGTCGATGTACTCCTCCAGGTCGGCCAGCGGATAGTCGGCGTAGACGCGCAGCCCCAGAAATTCCGGAACTTCCGGATCCCGCGACCAGTCCAGTCGTGCGGCGTTTTTCCGGGCCTCGGCGAGCGGCAGAAGTTTCTGCGCCGCCCTCCGGCTTTCAAAATCCTTGCGCGCTTTCTCCTGCTCGGTGCGGACTTTTGCGACGAACTCCCCGCTCTTTTCGGCGGAAAGAAGCTGCTGCGCCACTCCCACCACCCGCGAGGCATCGATCACGTGCACCACCGCCCCTTCGTAGACGGGGGCGATTTTCACGGCGGTGTGGGCGGCACTGGTCGTCGCCCCGCCGATCAGCAGGGGCAGGTTCATCTTCTCCCGCTGCATCTCCGCGGCCACCGTCACCATTTCATCCAGCGAAGGGGTGATCAGCCCGCTCAGACCGATCACATCCACCCCGTGCGTTTTGGCCTCAGCCAGAATTTTCTCGCAAGGCACCATCACGCCAAGATCGATGACTTCGTAGCCGTTGCAGGCCAACACCACGCCCACGATGTTTTTTCCAATGTCGTGGACATCCCCCTTGACCGTGGCCATGAGAATCCGCCCCGCGCGCGCTTTGCCCCCGGCGGCCTTCTCCTTCTCCATGAAGGGGGTGAGGTAGGCAACGGCCCTTTTCATCACCCGGGCGCTCTTCACCACCTGCGGGAGAAACATTTTTCCCTGCCCGAAAAGGTCCCCGACGTGGCGCATACCCCCCATCAGCGGGCCCTCGATCACCTCCAGCGGCCGGCCGTACTTCCGGCGCGCCTCCTCGGTGTCCTCGTCAATGTGGTCGGTGATCCCCTTGAGGAGCGCGTGCAGCAACCGCTCCTCCACCGTCCGCTTGCGCCAGGCCTCGTCCTTGACCACCGCCTTGCCGCCCGCCTTGACCGTTTCCGCGAACTCCAGCATCCGCTCCGTCGCGTCCGGCCGACGGTTCAGGAGAACATCCTCCACCCGTTCCTTGAGGTCCGGGGGAATTTCCTCATAGACCGCCAACTGCCCGGCATTGACGATGGCCATGTCCAACCCGGCCTGGATGGCATGATAAAGAAAACAGGCATGCATCGCCTCCCGGACCGGGTTGTTCCCCCGGAAGGAGAAGGAGATATTGCTGACCCCGCCGCTCGTCTTGCACCCGGGCAGGGTCTTCTTGATCTCCCGGACCGCCTCGATGAACTCCACCGCATACCCGTTGTGCTCCTCAATGCCCGTTGCCACGGTGAGGATGTTCACGTCAAAAATGATGTCCTCCGGGGCAAATCCCGCCTTCTCGGTGAGAAGCCGGTGGGCCCGGCGGCAGATCGCCACCTTCCTCTTGCGGTCCGTCGCCTGTCCCTCTTCATCAAACGCCATGACGATGACCGCCGCCCCGTACCGGCGGATCTTCCCGGCCTGTTCGAGAAAAGGCCCCTCCCCCTCCTTCAGGCTGATCGAATTCACCACCGGTTTGCCCTGCACGCACCGGAGACCGGCCTCCAGCACCGACCACTTGGAACTGTCCAAAACCAGCGGCACCCGGGAAATTTCCGGTTCGCTGGCCACCAGGTTCAGGAACCTTGTCATGCTCGCTTCGCCGTCCAGGAGCGCCTCGTCGAAATTGACGTCGATCAGGTTCGCCCCCGCCTCCACCTGTTGGCGGGCCACCGCCACGGCTTCGTCAAATTTTCCCTCCTTGATCAGGGCGGAAAACCTGGGCGAACCGGTGACATTGGTCCGCTCCCCGATCGAGGTGAAAGAACCGCCCGTGCCGACCGTATACGGCTCCAGCCCGCTCAATACCGTGGCCGGCGGGGGCGGTTGGGCCACCCTCGGAGGCAACCCCCGCACCCCACGGGCGATGGCCGCAATGTGCTCCGGGGTCGTTCCGCAACAGCCGCCCACCATGTTGAGAAATCCGGCTTGCCCGAACTCCCGCAACACTTCCGCCATCTGGTCGGGCGTCTCGTCGTAGCCCCCAAAGGCGTTGGGAAGGCCGGCATTGGGATAACAACTGACAAAACAATCCGCCACCTTGGACAAGGCCGCCAGGTAGGGCCTCATCTCCTTCGGACCCAAAGCGCAGTTGATGCCCACACTGAAGGGGCGCGCATGCCGGATGGAATGCCAGAAGGCCTCGGTGGTCTGGCCGGAGAGCGTCCGCCCCGAGGCGTCGGTGATCGTTACCGAGATCATCACCGGCAGGCGGTAGCCGATCTCGTCAAAGATCTCCTCCATCGCCCAGAGCGCCGCCTTGAGATTCAGCGTGTCAAAAGTGGTTTCCGGCAGAAGCAAATCCACCCCGCCCTCGATCAACGCCCTCACCTGCTCGCCATAAGCCTCCGCCAGTTGCCGGAAAGTGACCGCCCGGAAGTCCGGCCGATTCACATCCGGGGACATCGAGGCCGTCCGGTTGGTCGGCCCCACCGCCCCAGCCACCCACGCGTGCCGGCCGGGATTCGCCCGGGAAAATTCATCGACTGCCTTTCGCGCCAGCCGCGCGGCCGCCAGGTTGATTTCCCGCACCGCGCCCTCCAGGCCGTAGTCGGCCTGGGAGATGGAGGTCGCATTGAAGGTGTTGGTTTCCAGGATCTCCGCCCCGGCCTCGAGGTAAGCCCGGTGAATCCCCCCGATCACGTCGGGACGGGTGACCGCCAGAATGTCGTTGTTGCCCTTCAGGTCCCTCGGATGGGAGGCGAAACGCTCCCCCCGGAAATCTTTTTCCGTGAGCGCATGACGTTGCACCATCGTCCCCATGGCCCCGTCGATCAGCACGATCCTGCGGGCCAACTCCCCTTCCAGCCGCCGCCTCCCGGCAAAAATCTTTTCCCTTTCCTGCATCCTCCCACCCTACGGAAATTCTAAAATCTGTCGATAGTTATATCATTATATCATGATACAAAGATATATGATCTTGAGATCCGGAAAGCTTTGCCTTGGCCGGATCCCCGGTTTGGCTAGGTTGGCGGGGTTACCGGCGCTGTCGTCTAGAGGCCTAGGACAGGTCCCTTTCAAGGACCATACACGGGTTCGAATCCCGTCAGCGCCACTGCTTCAGCCAAGCTTCCGACAAAGCCCAATCCGAAGGCACGGTGATCTTGAGATTGGGTTCCCCCGACTCCACCAGGACACCCTGCACCCCCGCGAGTTCCGCCGCCGCCAGGCAGTCGGTCACCGTGATTTTCCTCTCCCGGGCGATGGCCAACCCTTTCCTCAGGACCTCCGCCCTGACCACCTGCGGGGTTTCCATCCTCCACAAACCCTCCCGGTCCACCAGCCGCAGAATCCGCCCGGAGGCGTCGGCGGCCCGGACGGTGTCGGACATCCTCGAAGCCGCCGCCGCCGCGCCGGTTGCGCGCGCTCCCTCCATCACCCTCTCGATCAGCTTGTGGGTGGTGAGAACCCGGGCGGCATCATGAACCACCACCCACTCGACGGATTTTTCCAGGGCGGCCAGCCCTTCCTGGACGGAATCCTGCCTCTCCTTCCCTCCCGGAAAAAACCGGATCCGTTCTTTCGGCAGGTCGGAGCCCGCCAACCAGGCCTCCGCGGCTTCCCGCGCATCCCCACGCACCGTCACCACAATCCTTCCCAGACCGCGCACCTGGACCAACGCACGCAGGGGATGAGCCAGCACCGGCTGCCCGGCGATTTCCGTGATCGACTTGTCATGGCCCAACCTCCGCCCCTGCCCCGCGGCCAGCAGGATGGCTGCGCTCTCCCCGCTCACCGCACCGCGCGGCTGGGGGCGTTGCCTCGGTCCGTCTTCTTCGACTTCTCGTCTTCCGCCTTGGCCGCATCGTCGCTGTAAAACAAAACCCCGTGCCGCCGCAGATTGGCCATCAGGGCCTTCATGTCGGACGCCATCTTTTCGTCCTTCATCAGCGTGTAGAGCGGACCCTTCCCTTTCTCGGCCTCCTGCACCAGCCCGGTGGCTGCCTTGGCAAACTCATCCACCCGGCGCGCGGCCGAACGGATCTCGTCCAAAGCCGGTCCCGCCGAGGCCATCATCGCGTTTAATCCCGCCTCCTGCTCACCCTTCACCCGCGCCCCGGCGGCAAGAAAGGTCCCGTCCACCGTCTCCGGCGGCACCACCCGGACAAACCGGTCCCCCAGCATCCCGTATTGGTCGATCCGGAACTTGGAACCGGTCGGAATCTCGATCCCCGCATCAATCTTCAGGGTCAGCTCCACGTAATCCTCCCCCGCGTGATAGGTGGGCGTGTCCGCCACCACCCCGATCTGCGCCCCCCGCCAGAGAACCTTGGAGTTTTTCAGGATGTCGCGGGCATCCTGAAACTCCACGACGACGGGATAGGTTTTCTTGAGATAATTGCCGAATTTTCCGAACGCCACCACCAACATCGCCACCGCCGCCAGTCCGGCGAGCACGAAGAATCCCACCTTGAGTTCCAGGTTCCGCTCTTTCATCAGGCCTCCTTTGGCTACCCGATCACGTCCATTCCGGAAGCATGCCCGCGGACAAAGTCCCGCACCAGCGGATCTTCACAGCGGTCCACCTGTTCCGGAGTTCCCTGATAATAAATCTTACCCTCGTGCAGGTAGGCAATCCGGTCCCCCACCATCCGCGCGCTGGTCATGTCGTGCGTCACCACGATCGACGCCATCCCAAACATTTTTCCCAGGTGGAGGATCAGCCGGTTGATGCTGTCACCCACCACCGGATCCAGACCGGTGGTCGGTTCGTCGTAAAGCATCAGGTCGGGCCGTCGGATCACCGCCCGGGCCAGCGCCACCCGCTTTTTCATGCCCCCGCTCAGCTCGGCAGGCATCTTTTGCTCCGTTCCCGACAGGGAAACGATCCGCAGCGATTCCGCCACCTTTTCCCGCAACACCCCCTCATCCTTCTCGCCCTCCTCCCGAAGAGGAAAGGCAAGATTCTCGAAGACGGAGAGGGAATCAAACAGGGCCGCACCCTGGAACAACATGCCGATTTTTCTCCGGTACGGATTCCAGGCCTCCTCGCTCAGCCCGGTCAGCTTCGTTCCCTCAAAAAAAACCTCCCCCCCGTCCGGTTGAAGCAGCCCCATGATATGTCGGAGCATCACGCTCTTGCCGCAACCGCTGCGCCCGATCACCACCACCTTTTCCCCGGGAGCCAGCTTCAGGTTGACTCCCCGGAGAACCTCCTGGCCCCCGAGACGCTTGCGGATGTCCTTGAGCTCGAGCACCGGGTTCCTCAGTTCGAGTAGAGCACCGCGTTGAGCAGCACCGTCAGGAAAAAGTTGCAGATCAGCAGGGCCAGCGAGGCGTTCACCACCGCTTCCGTCGTCGTCTTGCCCACGCCCGCCGTTCCCGGGGGACAGTTCATCCCCTTGTAACAGGAGATGGCCGCAATGATGACGGCGAAAATGAAGGATTTGATCAGGGCGATCATCACGTCCTTGCGATCGGTATACTTGATGGTGTTGTCCCAGTAGTAGGCCCCGTCCACCCCGAAAATCTGGACAGCCACGAAATAACCGACACCGATGCCCGTCACCAGGGCAAGGGCCGTCAGCACCGGCGCGGAAACCACCAGGGCCAAAAACCTCGGCACAATCAGGTATTCGGTCGGATAAACCCCCAGGGCCCGCAGGGCATCCACCTGCTCGGTGATCTTCATCGAGCTCAGTTCCGCCGCCATCGCCGCCCCGACCCTTCCCGCCAGAAGCAGACAGGCCAGCACCGGCCCCAGCTCCCGGCACATCGCGATGGACACGGTCGGGCCGATCGCCGACTCCATCCCAAACCGCTTAAACTGGAACCAGACCTGTGCGGCAAAGACCGCACCGGTGAAGGCCCCCGTGGTCAGCACCACCACCTGCGAACGGATGCCGATGAAATACATCTGTTCCAGCAGTTGGTCCCACCGGATCCGGTACCGGAAAAGGCTCCGCAGGGTGTCGGACAAAAGGAGAAAAACCCCGCCGGAAGTCTCGCAGGAACGGACAATCAACCCCCCCAACCTGCCGACCATCGCTGAAAGGTCCCACATCTGCACCTTTCTAGGGAGCGCGCCCACCATCATCAAGCAACCGCGGAAAACCACCGCAGCACTTCGGGGACGGTCAGTTCGTCCAGCCTCGCCACCTCCCGGAACACCCCGTCCAAATGACCTTCCGGATGGGTGGTCGTCACCCCCACCACCCTCATTCCGGCGGCCCGCCCTGCCGCCACCCCGGCGGGCGCATCCTCAAAAACCACACAGCGTTCCGCCGGCACCCCCAACCGCCGCGCGACCTGCAAAAAAACGTCCGGGGCGGGTTTCCCCCTCTCGACATGCTCCGCCGTCACCGCAACGCGGAAAAATTTTCCCAAGCCAAGCTTCCTCAGGCCAAGCCGGACGTTTTCCTCCTCCGTGGAGGATCCTATCCCGCAGGGAATACCGGCGACCGCCAAACGTTCCAGCCAGGGCTGCACCCCCGGAAGCGGGTCGATGCCCCACTCCTCCACCACCTCCCGGTACAGTTCCTCTTTCCGCCGGCTCAGTTGTCCGATCTCCCGGGGATCCTGAGACCAGCCCAGCATGTCCCGCATGATTTCCATGTTCCTCCGTCCGAAGCCCCTGCGGAAATGGCCCGCCGGAAGCTCTTTTCCGGTCTCCCTGGCCAACCGCTCCCAGCTTTCCTCATGATGCCGGGAACTGTCGAGAATTACCCCGTCCCAGTCAAAAACCGCCGCCCAAGGGGGTTGCATCAGGGAAAACTAGGCGAAAAAGGGGACTTCGTCCGCCCCAAAAGCCGCACCTTGCGCTTTGAAACCGCGCTTTTTCCGCCCATCGTTTCCCCATGCCGGCGAAGGCCATCGAAAAGCTGAATGCGGAAGTACGATCCGGGGACGCGATCGACCAGTCGCTTCGCCCGGGTTGCCTCGCGGATTTTTCCGGTCAACCCAAACTCCGGGAGCGCCTTTCCATCCTCCTGGATTCCGCCCGGGCCCGCTCCCAGCCCCTCGATCACCTTCTTCTCAGCGGGCCTCCCGGCCTCGGCAAAACCACGCTCGCCCACATCCTTGGCGCCGAGATGAAGGCCACCGTACGCACCACTTCCGGACCGGCCATCGAGAAGGCCGGCGACCTTGCCGGCCTGCTCACCGGTCTGCAGGAAGGGGACATCCTGTTCATCGACGAAATCCACCGCCTCTCCAAGGTGATCGAGGAATACCTTTATCCGGCGCTGGAAGATTTCCGGATCGATATCGTCATCGACCAGGGACCCGCCGCCCGCTCCGTCCGCCTGAACCTCCCCCGCTTCACGCTGATCGGCGCCACCACCCGCTCCGGACTTCTCAGCGCCCCGCTTCGTTCCCGGTTCGGGGTGGCCCACCGTCTCGATTACTACTCCGTCGAAGACCTCACCCGGATTGTCCGCCGGTCGGCCCAGCTTCTCGGAACCAACCTGGACGAGGCCGCCGCCCCGGAAATTGCCCGCCGCAGTCGCGGCACCCCGCGCATTGCCAACAATCTCCTCCGCTGGGTCCGTGACTACGCCCTGGCACGCTGCGAGGGCAAGGCCGCCCATCAGTCCGTGGTCTCTGCCCTAGAAATGCTGGAAATCGACCGCCACGGACTCGATGAGATGGACAAACGGCTTCTGCAGACTCTGGCTGGAAAATTCGCCGGCGGCCCCGCTGGCCTCCAGTCCCTGGCCGCCGCCGTCGGCGAGGAAGCGGGAACCATTGAGGAAGTTCATGAACCCTATCTCATCCTCGAGGGGTACCTTCAGCGCACCCCCCAAGGCCGCGTGGCCCTGCCCCGCGCCTACCAGGCCCTCGGCCTGCAACCACCGGCCTCCCAGGGCCATCTCCTCTGATTTTTTTGCACGGATGAAGGCCAAGCCCCGACCGCTGCGGGTCCTGGTGCTTTGTCTTTTGTTTTTCCCGCTTTTCCCGGGGCACGCCGGACCGGACGAGGACCTGTGGCCGCCCCGCGAGGGAGGCAAACGGGCGGTGCTCGCGGCCAGCCAGGCCCTTTGGTGGAACAAGGACGACCCCGAGGCGCGTAAACTGAAGGCGCGGGCCCTGGATTTTTCGGGGCGCTATGCGGAGGCGGAACGGGCCGCCTTGGCCGCCCTCGAGGTCGCCCCCAACGACCCGGAAGTGCAGCGCATTCTCGGCCGGAGCCTCCTCCACCAAAACAGGCTGGCAGCCGCCAAGGCCGCCCTGGAAAAGGCGGGGGCGGAGGGTGACCCCTTGGGGGCATCGCTCGCCGCCATGTTGCGGCCCGACCGGATGCAGGTGGGCGCCCCTTCCCGGGAGACATCCCTCGCCCTCGTGCAGATTCTCGACGACCGCGGAAATTGCGTGGGCTCAGGCTGCTTTCTCACCGGGGACGGGCTCGCCCTCACCGCCGCCCATGTTGTCGCCGGAAGAAAAGAGGTCTCCCTCCGCAACGCCCACGGAAAAATCTTCCCCGTGAGGGAAATTTGTCCCGGAAATTTCACCGCCGACGCGGTCATTCTCCGCACCGAGGCGGAGGACCAGTCCTTCCTTCGCCTGGCCGAGGAGGAACCGCGGCCCGGCGATGACCTCCGCGTGGTCGGCTTCCCCCTTTCCCTGAATCTTCCCGTCACCTCCCGGGGAAAGGTCCGCTCCCACCCCTCGGCGGCCGATCGCCCGATGCTCACGACCGTCCCTATGATGCCCGGACAATCGGGCTCCCCCGTCCTCAACGAGGAGGGCCGACTCGTCGGCGTTGCCTCCCGCGGCTCCCTTGCCGTCCGGGGCGGGGGTGCCCCCGCCCGATCCGAATCCGTTCCTTTTTCCGCCCTGATCGGCCTCCGGGAAATTTCCCTCCGACCGGAATCCTTTGCGCGGACCCGTGAGTTGGCCCGATGGACGGACCGGGGGCCTTTTTTTGACCCGGCGGTGGCCGCCGCGGAACAGACCGTGCTGAACCGCGATTTTGACCAGGCGGAAAAAGCCATCTCTGCGGCGATCGAACGCCATCCCCGGGATTCCGGCCTCCTTCTCCGCAGGGCCATGGTCCGCATCGCCTGGGGCCTTCCCTCCGAGGCCGAAGCCGATGCCCGCCTTGCCGCCGCCTACGGTCCCCGCGATCCCGAGCCACGCCGTTTTCTCTGCTCCCTGATGCTTTCGATGGGCAGACGGGAGGAGGCCATCCGCGCCCTTGAGGAGGCATATCGGCTCGACCCGGAAGATGCCGACACGGCCACGGGACTCGGCGAACTCTTTTTATCCGCCGGAAAATTCAAGGAGGCCCTCGCTCCCGCCGAGCAGGCAACCAAGCTCGATCCGGACTCCACCCAGGCTTGGTCCGCCCTCACCGCCGCCCGGCTGGCCGCCGGACAGACGGCAGAGGCGCGGTTGGCCGCGGAACAGGCCACGGCCAGAGGCCCCGAGGATCCCCGCGCCTGGATCCAACTCGCCGCCTGCGCAAATGCGGGCAGGGATTTCGCCACCGCCGCGGTGGCCGCCGAAAAAGCCGTCCGCCTGGATCCGACCGACGCCAGGGCCTGGCTGAATCTCGCCACCGCCAGGACCGGATCGAACCAGTTTGCGGAGGCCCTGCCCATCGCCGAGAAAGCCACCCGCCTGGAGCCGCAAAACAAGGCTGGCTGGAACCTGGTCGCCGCCCTTTACGCCGAGCTGAAACGCCCCGCCGAGGCCGCCGCCGCACTGGAAAAGGCAAAACAGATCGCTCCCATCACACGTTGACGGCCTCGTCCCGGGCGCAATACTTCCCCCATGCAAAAACGCGTGGCCTTCGTCCTGCTGCTGGCTTGCTCTGCATTTCTTCGGGCGGAGACCTGCCCCGAGGCCTGCGTAAATCGCTGCGGCACC
The DNA here is from genome assembly GCA_002342345.1 of Verrucomicrobia bacterium UBA2460. Classification (GTDB taxonomy): domain Bacteria; phylum Verrucomicrobiota; class Verrucomicrobiia; order Methylacidiphilales; family Verrucolacustridaceae; genus Verrucolacustris. The sequence goes on along the minus strand of DDPU01000018.1, from coordinate 7,857 downwards.
AAAAAATCCTGCTGCCCGGCAAAAAACAGCGTCTGCAGCCCGACTCCCCTCGAACGCGACGGAAATCCCGGCTCCGCCTACTCCTCCAAGGGCGGACTGCGCCTGCGCTAAAAAGGCGCCCCCGTCCTCCCTCCCCGCTCCCCTGATTTCCGGGCCGGATCCGGCTCCGTGTCATAAAACGGGGAGGGCCTTGACGGAAGCGGTCGATTTTCTACGATACTTCTACGCATTCCGAGATCCTTGGTCGCAAGACCAAGGGCCGCCAACCGGGGGTGGAGATCCCACGGTGGCTGGGAAGAGGCCCTAAGCCCCCTCCCGATGTGCGATCCCCCTCCGGGATCGAACAAAGTTCTCCGCGAGGCCTACCGCCCGCACAGGAATGTGCCGGCGGTATTTTTGCGCCCCGCTTCGGGATGCGTCACCGAAAGGAGACGCATCACATGAGCACTGCCACCCTGCAGGCCCCCTGGGCCTCCCTCAGCATCAAGATCGACCCGGAAAATCCGGACCACCACCTCTGGAACAACCACGGCACCTGGTGGGCGCATTACACCGTCCACGCCTCGGACTACACCAAGCGCCGGATCCGGGTTTCCCTGGAGACCCGGAGCCAGCGCGAGGCGAGGCAAAGGCGGGACGCCCTCCTCGCCCGCCTGGAGGCCGAGGGAATCGAGACAATCTGATATTTCCCGGGAACGGGCGCCGGTTCCAACCCTCCGCCCGTGGCCCGGGACTCAGCTTTGCTGGAAATTGGCCCGCCAAAGGAGAAAAAATCCCAAAACCTGAAGACCAAGGTTGGGAAGCCAGACAATCAGCTCGGGATAGGCCCCTCCCCTTCCCTTCAGGCCCTCCGCGAGCAGGATCAGGGCGTAGTAGGCCATCACCACGAAAAAACTGATCACCACCCCGACGGAGGTTTCCTTCCTCTGCACGCGGATTCCCAGGGGAATTCCCACCAACAGCAGGGTGAAGGGGGCAAGGGCAAAACTGATCCTCTTCTGCATCTCCGTGAGCATGGGATAGACCTGCTTGGAATCGATGTACCCCTCCATCGGGGAAAAAACGCGCCCGAACAGGTCTCCCATGGCGGCAATGCGGATGTCCTTCAGATCTTCCGGATTGATCAGGTTTTTCAGGGAGATCTTCAGCGGCAACTGATCGGCACTCAGCCCGGCGCGGATGGAGGAAAGATCGGCGCCGTTCTCCCCCCGTTCCTCCTGCCGGGCGTTCCGGAGGGTGATCGTCAGGCTGAGGTCGTCCAGATCCGCGGAAACCGTTCCCCTGTCCGCGCGGATGTTCCTGCGGGGCACACCGTCGGGGGCCAACTCCCAGATGTGGATGTCGGTGAGTTCCGTCCCGTTCTTTTCGCCGATGTAAATGCGGTAGCCAGGAAAGCGGTCCATCGGCTCCCCCGCCCG
>DDPU01000018.1:5216-6358 GCA_002342345.1 Verrucomicrobia bacterium UBA2460 | reverse complement strand
CCCGGAAACAAACAGGCCAAAGAGAATCACCGGGGCCACCAGCGGGATCAGTCCGATTCCCGCGGCGCGGATCGCCTGCAGTTCCAGATCCTGGGACATCCTTCCGAACACGATCAGGGCGGCCACGAGAATCCCCCAGGGCATGGTGAAGGTCAGCGCCTGCGGCACGAGCAGGGCGACCATCTTGAAAATGAGCGAGACCGGCATCTCGTCATTAACCAACAGCTCGAAGATCTGCTTGAAGGCGTTGCCGAGCACGATCACCAGGGAAAGGACCGCCACCGCTCCCGCGGTGGCGGCCATCATCTGGCTGGTGATATGGCGGTAAAGGATCGTCACGGTTTTTGCTGCCGGCGGGTGTACTCCAGCCTGTCCTTCCAGGTGGTCGGTTGTCCAACCTTCAGACCGCGGCACTCGTAAAAATGAAAGGTCGGCCCCATCGGCTCCCCCCAACTGCTCCTCCGGTAAGTTCCCACGACCCGCACGGATTCAAAATCCCGCGCGATCGGCGGAAGCGGGTTCGGTTGCTCCGCCACATACAAACCCGTGCTGCCCTCCGGGAAAGCCTCCCGGTAGCTTGGCCAAAGCGAGTACTGCGTCATCACCTGCGGCCAATCCGGCGTGAACGCCCGCGGCCTGTCAGGAAGATAGAAGGAGAGCAGGCTGGCCGTCTGGTACTCGTCCGCCACGACGAAATCCGCCCCGATCCGTTCCCGCACCTTCTGGGCCTCCACCGCCAGATCCTTCCACCCCTTGGCCCGGTCCAGCGGGTTGTTCTTGAACCGCAGGGGCAGAAAATCGTGCAGCAAGGCGGTGAGGACCAGGCCCACCACCAACGCCGCCCCGAAAAAAATCCGCCACCCCCTCCGCCCGTTCTCCCATCGCGCCAGCGCCCAGCCGGCCCCCAGGGCCAGCCCCGACACCAGAGCCGGGGCCGTCCAGTTGCCGTTCGCCGTCTTGTTCAGGCTCACCCAGGCGTATCCAAGAAACAACGGCCAGAAGAGACACTGGAGATAAAACGAACCATGCACCCTGGATGATTTTTCGGGATGCACCGCCCCGGCCAACATCGCCAGGAACATCAGCGGTGAAACCACGATCGCCTGGAGCAGCCAGAAGCCGGCGAATTTTCCAAAATTCGG
>DDPU01000018.1:0-5094 GCA_002342345.1 Verrucomicrobia bacterium UBA2460 | reverse complement strand
CCAGAATCGCTTCCGCCCGGGTTGCTCCACCGCCTTCCAGAAGGTCAGCGCTGCCGCCGCCCAGAAGAACACGCTCAGCGGATCGATGGTCATGAGGATGCTGCCGACCGCAAACAGGGGCATCACCGAGGCGGCCACCACCGCCACCAGGCCGGCCCGCTCGCCGTAGAAAGTCCGCCCCAGCAAAAAGATCAGCCACCCCGTGCCTGCGGCCAAAAGCACCGCCGGCAACCGCACAACCCAGACCGCATCCCCAAGAAGCAGGGTGAAAATCCGGATTACCAAGGCGGCCCCCGGGCCCTTGCCGTAGTGACTCCAGTCCAGGGATCGTCCGCACTCCCAGTAGTGCGCCTCGTCCCCGACCAGATCAAGCCGGTGCGAAAACCAAAGCCGGAACACGGTTACCAAACCGATCCAGACCAATGCCCAGCGGGCTTCGCGGCTCTCCAAAATCCGGCTCACCGCCTCAAACTAACCGAAAGGCCCGCTTCCCCGCAAAGCATGGTTGGTTTGACCCCGCCCCGCTTCGGGGGTTGAGTGGAGGCATGAGCCTAGCCGCCAAAGTCGACGATCAGATCAAGGAAGCCATGAAAGCCAAGGATGCCGACCGTCTTAGCGTTCTCCGGATGCTCAAATCCGCGATCAAGTATGCCGTCATCGAAAAATACGGCGCCGATGGCGCGGCCAAGGATGAGGATGTCATCGCCGCAGTCCGCAAGGAGATCAAGAAGCGCCACGACTCCATCGAGGCCTTCACCAAGGGCGGGCGCACCGACCAGGCCGCCAAGGAACAGGCCGAGGTGAAAATTCTCGAATCCTATCTTCCGCAGGCCATGTCCGATTCCGACCTGGAAGTCCTGGTCAAGGGCGTCATCGCCGAACTCCAGGCCACGGACAAGAAGGCCATGGGAGCCGTGATGAAAGCCTGCCAAGCCAAGGCCGCCGGGCGGGCCGACAACCGCGCTCTCAGCGCCCTGGTCGGGAAACTTCTTCCCTAGAACCTCTCCCGCCGCCGTCCCTTTTGCAGAACAGCGGCATGGCCCCAAGGCAGTTGTGCCCTGCCAGATGCCTACGGAGGCGGGGGCTGGCTGCCGTGATTTTGGAAATGCTTATCCCACATTTTCACGGCGGCTTCCTTTAGTTCCCCCAAGGAAACCGACCCGTTCCCGTCGACATCCAATTCCGGGAAGTGCTGCCGTAGGAAGCCGGCCATGGCACTGCGAACCTTTCCTTCGCCGGCTTCCGCCTCCTTCTCCGTGATCTTGCCGTCCCCGTCCACGTCGTAACCCCGGAAAACCTTTTCCGCCTCCGAGGTCATTTCCTCCCGGCTCACGCTCCCGTTGCGGTCGGAATCCAGTTCCGAGATGTGGTTTTCCATCCAGGGCTTGCGGACGGAGGCTCCGTCCGTGGGCAAATCCTCGGGAACGGGATTGCCTGGACCCGGAAACCCTTCCCCCGCGTTTCCCGGAGGCCCGCCCCGGGCAGGCAGGGATTTCACCTCTTCGGAATCAAGGAAGCCGTCCCCATTGGCATCATGCCTGGAAAAATTTTGCTGCATCGGGGGAGGAGCCTCCTCCAAAGAGATCTTCCCGTCCCCGTTTTTGTCGAACCGTTGGATGGGGCCGGACTTGCCGGACTTGCCGGGCTTTCCATCCCTTCCGCCAGACTCACCCCCTTGCGTCGGTCCTCCCGCCGGCCCTCCTCCGGGAGGACCCCGGTGAAAGCTGGGATCGGGGGTGCCTTTCAGCTTTCGGGGATAAAAGGGATATTCCGCCGTGGCCACATAGTAGTAGGTGCCCTCCGGATATTCCGCCGTTTTGCCCACCTTCCCGTTGGCTTCATCGAGTTTGTCCGCTCCCCCCACAAATTCATAATCCTGCTCGTAGGTCCCGTCATACTTGCCGCCCGGTCCCGCCGACCCCCCCGGCCGGCTTCCGCTTTTCAGCCGATAACCGGAAGCATCCCCGGGTGTTTGGGCATAAATGGGAAACCCGTCCGCCGCATATCCGATTAATTTTGGGGTCTCTGCAGACGCAAGGTTCGTCAATAGCCCGGTCGGGATCCCGTGGTAATGGTAGGCCCCGCTGGGCTGGACATGGGCGTTGTTCCGATCCAGGCCGAGATTGGCCTTGGAGCCGATCGCCTCAACATGCCAGCCCGATGTCCGGTCGTTTTTCCAGTACTCCGCCGTGCCGGGATCAAAAGGAACCCCGTTCAGAGCAACTCCGATTGCCTGCATCCTTAACGGGGTAAAGGTGGCATTGGTCTTTGGGTGCAGGGGGACACGGAAGGCGTAGTTTTGCGCCGAAATGGGATTGGGACATCCCGGCCCGGGAAAAGAGCCGATTGCATGATTCGGCAAACCGTTGGCCTTGATCACACGGTACTCCCCCTCTGTCGTCAAACTTACCTGTGGGGCGGGCAGGTTGGCGGCCTGCCCGGACGATGTATCCGGATCCCCTTCATGCCCGGGATGGGCCCAGGGAGTTGCGGGCAACAGGATCCATCCGACAACAACAGCGAGGCGAGAGCGCTTCATGGGGAATAATAACCACCCGATCGGGATAAAGTTTCGGTCCTTATTTGTTTTTTTTCAGAACGGGTATGTGGATTTCCGAACGCTTGAGAAACGGCACCATGAAAGGGCTGTTCCAATACACCCCATAGGGTTCTCCCGCGGCCCTCCACAACGGCTGGGTTTTGAGCCATTCCCGCAGCTTGGCCAGGTTTTGCTCATAACTCTCCCGGCTGTATCCGCCACGGATGCCGATGGAAGCCACCATGCGTTCCGGTAGCACCTGCCGGCTCACTCCTTTGGGCAATTGCAGGTTTTCCCGACCCGCCGAGCCGGTATCCAGATAAAACACCATCGTCCCGGGCTTCATCCTGGCCTCGACCGGCACCGTCATCGGCACCTTGTTCTGGTTGATGGCTTGAAACAGCCGCATGAACAAACCGTTGTTTTCCTCGAAATAATCGCCCCGCGCTGAGGTGCGCAGGATCACCCCCGCCGGGAGGGTCTTGATTTCACAGATCCCCGCCGCCGTCATCCGGTAAGCCGACTCGTAGGCCTGCACTGCCTGGGGAATCAGTGCTCCGACAAGAAGGCCGAAAAGGGACAGGGGCTTCAGGGGGCTTCTCCGGGCTCCAGGATTTTTCCGCTGAGCGGCCAGGGCAAGGGCCCCTCCAGGGGACGATGGGCTTCCAGCAGTCCGCTCGCCTCCTCCTTCCCGCGCGCATACGTGAGGCGGAGCATCTCCATCTTCGCATCCATGTTGTCGATGTGGTGAAGCAGAAAGGCTTCGGGGGTTTTTGGAGCCACCGGAGAGCCGAATTCCTTGGAACCATGATGGGAGGCGATCAGATGCAGGAGATGATCCCGTAATTCCTCGGATGCGGGTTGAAGCTCGCCCCAGCCCTTTCCCTCCGCCGCCTCCCCCTCACGCCACAGGGCGTTGGCCACCTCGATCCCCAGGGAAATATGCCCGATCAGCTCCCCCTTACGGCTGGGAACCGAACCGAACCCCTTTTCCCCCGTGTCGTTTTCCCAAAGTTTTCCCAGATCATGAAAAATAACCCCCGCCGCCAGCAGGTCCCCGTCGATTTCCGGATAAAGCGGCGCCACCGCTTTGGCCACCTTGAGCATCTGCGCCGTGTGGTCGAGCAATCCCCCCCGGCGCGCATGGTGGTTCCTCCGGGCCGCCGCCGCCCGCCTCCATTTTTCCGGAAATTTCTCGAAGGCCCTCAGGGTGACCCAGCGCAGACGCGGGTCCTTCATCCCCTTGGCCGCCGCCAGGCACTCCTGCCAACGCTGCTCAAGCTGTTTGCGGCGCTCCTCCCCGCCCAGGAAAAACTCCTCCTCTTCCGCCGGCCTCAACTTTCGCGCCGCCGGCCCGTCCACATTGGGACCGTAGTCGCTCGGCCCGAAAACTCCCGTTAACTCCAGGCACTCGCCCGGCTCCGCCCCCGCAAAATATTCAAAGGCTGGCGATCCGGAAAAAATGTTCAGCGAAACCCTGTCGGTCTCATCCGCCAGGTCCACACGCAGGAACGGCTTGCCGTTCCGGGCGGTCTGTTCCCTCCTGCCGGCAAACTGGGCCCGTACGGCCCCCTTTGCCGGGGCGGTCAGCCTGAGAAAATCCCGCAGGGTCATGCCATCGCCCCGCCGGGGCTCCTCAGGAAAGCTTGGCCCGGGAAGACGGAGTCCCGTTTTTCACCACCAGCCAAACCAACCCTCCTGCCACCGAGGCGGGCGCCGCCAACATGAAAATCACGCTCCAACCGAATCCAAGCCCGACGGAGTTGAGCGTGTCGGAAACCATCGCCGGCCCGCCGGCATCGTCCTTTTTCATGAAACTATCCTTGCAGGTCGGACAGGCCCGAAGAGAGGAGCCCCCGATCCAAAAGATCGCCGCAGCGGCAAGGATCCGGCACATCGGGGAATCTTACGGGCGGAAAATTCCCTTCGCAAGGTTGGTTGCCTCGACTCGCCCCCCCCCTGCCCCTACCATAGTTCGTTATGGACAGGACTTTGGTGCAAAAGGTGATCGAACGACTGTCCCAGGCCAAGGCTCCCGCCCTTTTCACCCACCTCCGCCCGGACGGGGACGCCTTCGGAAGCCTCCTCGGCCTGGCCCACGTGCTGAAAGACCGGGGTCAGACCCCCACCCTGCACGTCGAAGGCAGCATGATCCCGATGTACCGGTTCCTCCCGGGGAGCGATCTGGTTCAGGAAATCCCCGATCAGTTCCCGACCGGGGCGGATGCCTTTGTCGTGCTCGACACCTCCACGCGCGAACGGGTCGGCAAGAAAACTGTCGGCTGGAAACATCCGGTGGATGTGGTCATCGACCATCACGTCAGCAACCCCGGATTCGGCTCGCTCAACCTGATCGTTCCGGAAATCCCCGCCACCGCCGGCGTCCTTTTCCAGCTCTTTGCAACAGCCGGATGGAAAATCTCGCCAGCCTCCGCCACCTGCCTTTACGCAGGCCTATCCACCGATACCGGCTCCTTCCGCTACCGGGGAACCAATGCCCAGACACTCCGCATCGCAGCCAGCTTGGTTGAACTCGGGGCAGACCCATCCGAAAT
>DDPU01000035.1 GCA_002342345.1 Verrucomicrobia bacterium UBA2460 | reverse complement strand
TGATCCATGGGCTGGATGGGATGGCAAATCCTGTCCCTAAAGGAGCCCCTGCCGGATTTTTCCATTCCCATCGGCCCGCCTTTCAGACAAAACATCCTGGTGCCGAAAAAATCCCCGCCAAAAAAAGCGAAAGTCAGCAATCCTGTGGCCCGTTCCTCCTCGCTGAAATTTCCCTCAAGTCCCCTCCTGCGTTCCGAAACCCCTCCGGCGCGGAGCTTCGGAGGCCAAACCCGCCGGAGGCTGCTGCTCAAACTTTCGGGGGAGACCCTCGCCGAACCGGGCAACCACCTCTCCCCGCGCGTCACCCGTCACCTCGCCCACCAAATCAAGGAGATTGTCTCGCCCTCGCTCCAGCTCGCCATCGTCATCGGCGGCGGCAACATCTGGCGGGGCGCCCCGGCCGCCGGCGAGGGAAGGATGGACCGCAACACCGCCGATTACATGGGCATGCTCGCCACGGTNNACGGTCATCAACTCGCTCGCCCTTCAGGACGCGCTCGAACAGGCCGGCGTCCAGACCCGCGTGATGACGGCCATCGAGATGAAAAACGTGGCGGAGCCCTTCATCCGCCGCCGGGCCCTGCGCCACCTGGAAAAAGGGCGCGTGGTCATCTTTGCCGCCGGCACGGGACATCCCTTCTTTTCCACCGACACCACCGCGGCCCTGCGCGCGAGCGAGATCGGCGCCGACACCCTGCTCAAGGCCACCAAGGTGGACGGAATCTACGATTCCGATCCCCGCACCAATCCCCGCGCCCACCGCTTCGAGACGATCACCTACGGCGATGCCCTGCGCCGGCGGCTCAAGGTGATGGATTCCACGGCGTTTTCCCTCTGCATGGACAACCGGATCCCCATCGTGGTGTTCGACGTCTTTCGCGAGGGAAATCTCCGGGCGGCGGCCAGCGGCCGGCCGGTCGGGACGAGGGTGATTGCGGGCGATTGACGCGAGGGGTTAAGGGATTCAGGGGTTAAGCATTTCGGATTGGGGATCGAGGATTGCGGATTGAGGGGGACGGGCAGGTTTAAGTTTAAGAAAAATTGTAGGCGGGTAGCCGGTAGGGACGGTTACCCCTAACCGTCCATGCGGAGAATTGTTCATCCATCATTGAACGGACCGCATGGACGCGTAAGGGTACGCGTCCCTACCAAGATTAAAACTTCCTGATTTCAGAGGGTCTTCTTAAGCTTTCCGGCTATGTCCGCCCCGAAGCTGAACGTTTCCGACGTGGCCACGCTGGCGCGTCTGGCCCTGACGAAGGAGGAGACGGAAAAATTCACCGCCCAGCTGGGGCAGGTGCTCGGCCACATGGAGGCACTGGCCAAAATCCCCACGGACAACGTGCCCGAAGTTCATCCCCCCGACCATCCCGTCCTGCGAAAAGACGTCCCCTCGCCCAGTCTTTCCGTTGAGGCCGCCCTTTCCAACGCCCCGGCCAAGGCCAACGACCTGATCGTCGTTCCCAAAATCGTCGAATGAGCCTGGCCCACGAGACGGTCGCCTCGCTCCGCCGGCGGCTCGCGAAGAAGGAGATCAAGTCCCGGGACATCGTCACTGACCTGATCCGGGAGATCGATGCCCGCGAAAAGACCATCCACGCCTACACGCACATCGACCGGGAGAGGGCCCTGAAGGCAGCCGACCAGGCCGACCTCTCCCTGCCGCTGGGGGGAATCCCGATCGCCCTCAAGGACAACCTCAACGCCACCGGCGATCCCTGCACCTGCTCGTCCAAAATTTTGGAAGGATACCAGGCGCCGTATGATGCGACCGCGGTGGCGCGGTTGCGGCAGGCGGGTGCGGTCTTCCTGGGCAGGACCAACATGGACGAGTTCGCGATGGGGTCCTCCACGGAAAACTCGGCCCTCGGGGTGACGCGCAACCCATGGGACAGCACCCGGATTCCGGGAGGCTCCTCCGGCGGATCGGCGGCGGCGGTGGCGGGCCGGATCGCCTTGGCGGCCCTCGGTTCCGATACCGGCGGCTCGATCCGCCAACCGGCGGCGCTCTGCGGTTGTGTGGGGTTGAAACCCACCTATGGAAGGATTTCCCGGTTCGGGCTGGTGGCCTTTGCCTCCTCGCTGGACCAGATCGGTCCCCTCACCCGAACGGTGGAGGATTCGGCTCTCCTTCTATCTTCCCTGTGCGGCCATGATCCCCGCGACAACACGACGGATTCCCGGCCGGCGGAGAGTTTCCTGGCCAAGCCGACCCCCTCGGTGAAGGGACTGAAGGTGGGACTGCCGAGGGAATACTTCATCCCGGGCATGGACGGGGAGACGGAGCAGGCGGTGCGGGCGGCGGCGGACTGGTTCCAAAAGAACGGCGCCGAAATCAAGGAGGTCTCCCTTCCCCTCACCCCTTCCGCGATCGCGGTCTACTATATTCTCGCGACCGCGGAGGCCTCGGCGAACCTGGCCCGGTTTGACGGGGTGCGGTACGGGCGCCGGGCGGCCCATCCCAAGGATGTCCTCGACCTCTACCAGCGGACGCGGGAGGAGGGATTCGGCCCGGAGGTGAAGCGGCGGATCATCCTGGG
>DDPU01000008.1 GCA_002342345.1 Verrucomicrobia bacterium UBA2460 | reverse complement strand
TTAGTGGAGCAGATGGAGTCCCCGGAGCTCCCTCTGGAGACAATCGTGGAGAAGTATGAATCCGGCATGAAATTGGTGGCGGTCTGCACGGAAAAGCTGAAGGCTGCGGAGAAACGCATCTCGTTGTTAACCAGAAGGAAAGACGGTTCCTTGGAGGAAGGGGAACTGGAAGATCAGGACTCCGCCGCCAAGGGAAAGAAGGCTGGTCGAACCGCTCCTGACCTGCTTACCTAACTCGCTCTTATGGCAACCCCGTTGCTGGATTCCATCAAGGGTCCCCAAGACGTCAAAAAGATCCCCGTGGAGGATCTTCCGCGGCTCGCGGAGGAGATCCGGGAAGAGCTCATCAATGTCCTGAGCAAAACCGGCGGACACCTCGGTCCTAACCTGGGCGTGGTGGAGTTGACGATCGCCCTGCACCGGGTGTTCGACACGCCGACCGATCACTTTCTTTTCGACGTCAGCCATCAGGCCTACGTCCACAAGCTGCTCACCGGTCGGCGGGACCGGTTTCACACCATCCGGCAACCGGGCGGCCTCAACGGCTTCATGCTGCGGACCGAGAGCGAGCACGACTGCTTTGGCGCCGGTCACGCCGGCACGGCCCTGTCCGCCGCCCTCGGCATGGCGACGGCACGGGACATGCGGGGAGGGAAAGAACACGTCATCTGCCTGGCAGGGGACGCGGCTTTCACCTGCGGAATCACCTTTGAGGCGCTCAACAACGTCGCCCACCACACCAAACGGCTGATCACCATCCTCAACGACAACAAGTGGTCGATCGACAAGAACGTCGGGGCGATCGCCGGCTACCTGAACAAGATCACCACGGACCCTCGGTTCATCCATCTGCACGAACGGGCCGCCCATTTCATCGAAAAGCTCGGCGGTGCCAAGGCGCTCAAGGTGGCCCGGCGGGCGGAAGAGCATGTGAAGGGAATGATCTTCCCCAGCGTGATATTCGAGGAACTGGGCGTCACCTACTACGGCCCGGTGGACGGGCACGACATCAACTCCCTTATCAAGATGTTCGAGTTCTTGAAGACCCAGAATTTCCCGGTGATCCTCCATGTGGCCACCACCAAGGGCAAGGGGTTCGAGCCGGCCCTGGCCAAGCAGAAGAAATTCCACGGCCTCGGCCCGTACGACCCGGAGACCGGCGAAACCAAGTCCCTCGGGCAGCCCACCTTCAGCGAGGTTTTTGCCGACCATCTTTCCAAGCTGGCCGACAACGATTCCCGGATTGTCGCGATCACCGGGGCGATGCCGAACGGCACCGGCCTGGACCGGTATCAGCCGAAGCACCCCGACCGGTACTTCGACGTCGGCATCGCGGAGGAGCATGCCGTGCTTTTCGCAGCGGGCATGGCCACCAAGGGTTTCAAGCCGTTCTGCGCGATCTACTCCACCTTCCTGCAGCGTGCGTATGACCAGATCATCCATGACGTCTGCCTGCAGAACCTGCCGGTGGTTTTCTGCATGGACCGGGGAGGGCTTTCCGGGGATGACGGGCCCACCCATCACGGGCTCTTCGACATCTCCTATATGCGGGGGGTGCCCAATCTCGTGCACATGTCCCCCAAGGACGAGGACGAGTTCGTCGACATGCTTTACACCGCCAGCCTGCACAACGGACCGATTGCCATCCGCTATCCCCGGGGCACCGGTCCCAACTCCACGATCAAAAAGACCCCCCTGGCCCTGCCGATCGGCAAGGCGGAGGTCGTGCGTCACGGCAAGAAGGTGGTGATCTGGTCCTACGGACAGATGCTCCCGCTGGCGCTGCAACTTTCCGACGAGCTGAAGGCCGAGGGGGTCGAGGCGGCGGTGATCAACGCGCGGTTTGCCAAGCCTCTCGACACCGCGATGCTCGAGCTTTTTGCGAAAAACGCCGAGGTCATCGTGACTTTCGAAGACCACGTTCTCAAGGGGGGATTCGGGGCGGGCATCCTGGAGGAATTGGCCGATTTGGGCATCGGCACACCGGTGGTGCGGATCGGCTGGCCGGATGAGTTTGTCGACCATGGCAAGCCCGAGGCCCTCCGGGAGCGGTATGGTGTGAGCGTGGCTGCGGCGAAGGATAAGCTCGCTCCGTATTTGGCCCGGATCAAGGGGTCCGGCCGCAAACTTCAGCCCACCGCCGCCTGATCCCCAACGGATCGCGGCCTTTTTCCCGGACCATGAAGATCGTGCTCGCCTACTCCGGGGGACTCGACACCTCCGTGCTGCTGGCCTGGCTCAAGGAAACCTACGATGCCGAGGTGATCGCCTTCTGCGCCAACATCGGGCAGGAGGAGGAACTCCGGGGGCTCAACGCCAAGGCGCGGCGGACCGGGGCCGGCAAGGTCTACATCGACGACCTTCAGGAGGAGTTTGCCCGGGACTTTATCTTCCCGATGATGCGGGCGGGGGCGATCTATGAAGGACAGTATTTTCTCGGCACCTCGATTGCCCGGCCCTTGATCGCCAAACGGATGGTGGAGATCGCCCGGAAGGAGAAGGCGCAGGCCCTGGCCCACGGCGCCACGGGAAAGGGGAACGACCAGGTTCGGTTTGAACTGACCGCGGCGGCCCTGGAGCCTGACGTGGAGGTGATTGCTCCCTGGCGGGACGAACGCTTCCGCCAGCAGTTTCCCGGGCGCCTGGAGATGATCCGGTACTGCGAGGAGAAGGGGATCCCGGTGCAGGCAAGCGCCAAGAAGCCTTACTCGATGGACCGTAACCTCCTGCATATCTCGTATGAGGCGGGGATGCTTGAGGATCCGTGGTTTGACGCCTTTTCCCCGTCCAACAAAAAGATGTTTACCCTCTCGGTTTCCCCGGAGGATGCGCCGAACCGGCCGGAGTATGTCACGCTGGAGTTCAAGAAGGGAAACTGCGTGGCGGTGAATGGCAAGAAGCTGTCCCCATTGGGGGTGATGAAGGCGCTGAACAAGCTGGGCGGAAAGCACGGGGTGGGGAGGGTCGACATGGTGGAGAACCGGTTTGTCGGCATGAAGAGCCGGGGCGTCTACGAGACGCCGGGCGGCGCGATCCTGCACTTTGCCCACCGGCAGATGGAGAGCCTGACGATGGATCGGGAGGTGATGCACCTGCGGGACAGCCTGATCCCGCGGTATAGCGAGCTGGTTTACTACGGTTTCTGGTTCTCCCCGGAACGGTTGGCCCTGCAGGCGCTGGTGGAAGAGAGTCAAAAGAACGTCAGCGGCACCGTCCGGGTCAAGCTCTACAAGGGCGGGATTTATGCAGCGGGTCGGAAGTCATCGTTCAGCCTCTATCATCCCGACATCGCCACGATGGAGGCGGATCCCACCCAAGCCTACAACCAGGACGACGCGACCGGCTTCATCCGGCTGAATGCCCTGCGGCTGAAAGTGGCGGCGAAGGTGGGCGGCCGGAAAGTTCGCGTAAGATAACTTACCTTCGGCGGGCGCCGAAACTATATCCCTTGGCCGTCCGTACGCCTCGGGTGCGGGTGTGAGCGACGGTGTGACCCTCCTCAAACAGTGCGGTGAACTTGTAGGGAAAGTTATCCAGTTTTTTGCGGGGCAGTTTCTGCTGGATGAGCCGTTCAATGGCCTCCACGTGGGGCAATTCCTCCGCAACGAAAAGCGTCAGGGCATCGCCCTCCTGGGCGGCGCGGCCGGTGCGGCCGATCCGGTGGACGTAATCTTCGGGATGCTGGGGGACATCGTAGTTGATGACATGGGTGACGCCGGCGATGTCGAGTCCGCGGGCGGCGATATCGGTGGCGACCAGCACCGGATACTTGCCCGAGCGAAAGCCGGCCAGCGCTTCATTGCGTTCTCCCTGCGAGCGGTCGGAATGCATCACCCCCACGGGGTGCGGAAGATGGGAGAGACTGGCGGCTACCCGGTCCGCCCCCATTTTTGTCCGGCAAAAGACAATGACGCTTTCGTAATGGGTCTTTTCCAGCAGGGCGAGGAGGAGTTCGTGCTTTTGGTCCGCCGCGACGGGGTAAAGGGCGTGTGTGACCGTCTCGGCGGCAGAGCGGCGCAGGCCGATCTCGATGATGAGCGGATCACGCAGGACCCAGGAAGTGAGGCGTTCGATCTCCGGCGGAACCGTGGCGGAGAAAAAGAGGGTCTGGCGTTTGGAAGGGCAGAAACCGACAATTTTTTTGACGTCGGGAAGGAATCCCATGTCGAGCATGCGGTCGACCTCGTCGAGGACGAGATGGGTGAGGTGGGCGAGGTGGATTTCGCCCTGATCCATGAAATCGAGCAGACGGCCGGGCGTGGCCACGAGGATGTCGATGCCCCGCTGGATCTGCTCCCGCTGGTTGCCGTAGCCAACACCGCCGTAAATAAGGCCGATCCGCAGGCCGGTGTGTTGGGAGAATCTCCCGAGGGCCTCGGCCACTTGGTCGGCCAGTTCCCGGGTGGGTTCCAGAATCAGGGCCCGGAGGCGGCCCGGCTTTTCCAGGTGCTGGAGGATGGGTAGGGCGAAGGCGGCCGTCTTGCCCGTGCCCGTCTGGGCTGAGCCGATGATATCCTTCCCGGTCAGGGCGACGGGAATGGCCTGGGCCTGGATCGGGGTCGGCTCCTTGAAGCCGAGTCCCTCGACCGCCTTGAGGATGGCCGGCGCCAGGTTCAGCGAGGAAAAGTCCATCGGAAAGGTTAGCCGATCCCCGGGGGTACGGGCAAGGAAGGGGGAAGGTTACGGATGGACGGGGGCAACGGGACTTTTTAATGTTTTTGGTTGATGAAGACGGCCTATGAGCTTGCCATGGAGCGTTTAGCGGCCAAAGAGCCCGAGCGTAAGCTGGCGCCGGAGCAAAAGAAAAAATT
Source organism: Verrucomicrobia bacterium UBA2460 (assembly GCA_002342345.1). GTDB lineage: Bacteria > Verrucomicrobiota > Verrucomicrobiia > Methylacidiphilales > Verrucolacustridaceae > Verrucolacustris. The sequence goes on along the minus strand of DDPU01000008.1, from coordinate 8,013 downwards.
GGCGGAAATCGACGAGACATACCGCGCCAAGGCGGCCGAACGGGAAACCTTTTTGGGATCCAAAATTGCCGCGGCCAGGGCCAGCGGGGCGGCGGAAGAGGCCGAGGTTTTGCAGGAGCAGTTGGCTCGCGATCTCCGGGGCATCCGCGAGGAGTGGGAAAACAAGAAGGAAAAAGCCCGCGCTTCTTCCTGAGAAGTTCCTGATGGAATCAAAATCCCCAGCGGCGGAGGGAAGAATGGAGCGTTGGCTCCGGTCGTGGGCCCGGTTCGTGGTGCAGCGTCGCCAGCGGTTGCTCTGGATCTCCCTTTTGCTGGTGGCCGTGGCGGGGGGGGTGACCGCCACCCGGTTGGTCATCCGGAACAGCACCCTCGACCTGATCCGCAAGGACTCGCCTGTTTTTCAGAAATATCTCGCCTACATGGAGGAATTTGATGTCCGCGACGAAATCATCGTCGTCCTGAAGAGCGATGACCTCAAGGCCAGTCGGCGGGCGGCCAATGCCCTTGCCGAAAGGCTGAAGAAAGACCAGGGCCTGGACCGGGTATATTTCCGGCACGACTTTTCTCCGATGGCGGACCGGCTGTTGTTGCTGGCCGATGAAGCGCAACTGACCGGGATCCGCCGACAGATGGAGGAGTTGGCCGCTCTGGTGAAGGGAAACAAACAGGCCCTGAATCTGAACGGCATTCTTGGGGAAGCTTCCGCAAAGTTCAACGATCCCTACCTCCGCAAATCCTCCAATTGGCAGGAGTTCATTCCCTTCATTGAGGAATTCGTCCGCAATCTCCAGCGGTTGGCCAAGGACCTGGAAACCCCCGTGGAGGAGGCAGACGGGACCAAGGGGCTTGGCGAACTCTCCGAATTCGAGGCGGACCTTCTCAAGAACGAATATCTGAGCCTGGGCGAGGATGGGAAAACCATCCTGATGCTGCTGCGCCCGTCAAAGGAGGAGGAAAAAAGCGACACCCCGTTCACCAAGGTCATTCAGAGGGTGCGTAAGACGGTGCAGGAGTTTCGCCCCCAATACCCGGGTGTGGCCATCGGCGTGACCGGGGAACCCGTCCTGCTGGATGACGAGCTTCGGCAGAGCGAGGAGGACATGAAGATCGCCACGATCATCACCATCGCCCTGATTGCGATCCTTTTCTTCTTTTGTTACGGGGAATTTTCCAGGCCGATGTTGGCCCTGCTCGCCCTGCTGATGAGCATCGTGGTCTGTCTCGGGCTCACCACGCTCTTTATCGGGCACCTCAACATCATTTCCCAGGCGTTCATCGTCATGATCCTGGGGTTGGGCATTGATTTCGGGATTCAATTTCTCGGGCGATACGAGGAGGAGATCAGCCTTGGCCGGGGCCCCGCGGAGGCCGTCGAAAACACCATGGCAACGACCGGCAAGGCCCTGTTGACGGGGGGTGGGACGACCGCGGCGGCGTTTTTCGCCATGTGCTTCAATGATTTTACCGGCCTCACCGAACTTGGCTGGATTGCCGGTACCGGCGTGTTGCTGGCCTTGGCGGCCAGCCTCTCGATCCTGCCTGCCTTGCTGCTTTGGCGGGATCGCAAGGGAGCGGGCACGGTGGGCAAGATGCTGAAATTCGGCTACGGGGAAGCCTGGGACCGGAAATTGACTTTCCATCCCTACCTTGTGCTGGTCGGAGCTGTACTCTTCAGCGTTTTTGCCTGGAGGGAATCCCGTAAGGTCACCTTCGATTACAATCTCCTCCATCTCCAGAATCCACGGATGGAATCGGTCCGGTTGACCCGTGAGTTGTTGGACACGGGCAAGGGGTCGGTCATCTATGGGGTCGCCGTGTCCCTGACGGTCGAACAGGCGGACGGTCTTGCCGCCAAGATGCGGGAACTGCCCACGGTCAACAAGGTGCGGACCCTCGGCGATCTGGTTCCGCCGAACCAGAAAAAAAGAATGGAGGAAGTGGCAAAAATTTCCAAGGTGGCCGGGGAAATCACCTTGGGAACCGGAGCGGAGCAGGGCGTGGATGTTGTCAAAGCACGCAAGGATCTCGAATTTTTGCTGGAGTCCTCACAGGAAGGGGCGAAACAGGCCAAGCAGTACATCGGTCTTTCGGGGAGGGCCCGGCAGGCCGTGGAGACGTTCCAGAAATTGATTCCCCCCCTGGAGCGGGCGGTGGCCGCCCTGGACCGGCTTGACCCCGAGGAGGCGAAGAAACGCCTGGAAAGGCATCAGGTGAAGCTGGTCGGGTCGATTGCCCAGAACCTGGGCTGGCTAAAAACACAGCGTGGGGATCGCCCGCTGACCACCCAGGACCTTCCCCCCGAACTGCGCCAGCGGTATCTCTCCAAAAATGGGAAAGTGCTTCTGGAAATCGAACCATCTGTGGATGTCTGGGAGCGGAAGCCCAACGAGGAGTTTGTTGCCCAGATACAGTCCCTTGCCCCCGGCGCCACCGGAACCCCGGTCATGAATCTTGAATACATCGACCTCCTCAAAGAAAGCTACGTGGAGGCGACCTTTTATGCGGGTGGCGTGGTCATCTTCCTGATTTTTCTCCTTTTTCGGCGGTTGGCGGATGTCTTGCTCACGTTGTTGCCCCTTGCCATCGGCGTTCTTTGGATGTTCGGACTGCTCGGCTTTTTCCGGATCCAGCTGAATCCCGCGAACATTGTCACCCTGCCGATGGTCCTGGGCATCGGGGTGGCCTTCGGGGTTTATGTGGTGGCCCGTTATCGGGAGGAGGGGAAGGTCCGTATTTTTGAATCCAGCACCGGCAAAGCCGTGGTTCTGTCGGCTTTGACCACCCTCTTTGGATTTGGTTCGATGCTGGTCGGCCAGTACCGGGGGTTGGTCAGCCTGGGGTTGGTGATGAGCCTCGGCGTTCTTTCCACCCTGATCAGTGCGATCGTCATCCTGCCGCAGATCCTCGTCCTGATGGAACGGGCCAAGGGGGAGGAGGAGAGGGATCCCGGTCCCTAGAACTTGAAGCGGTAGGACTGCAACCGCGCGGCCAACTCCTTCAGCACCCGATCCTCGTCCGCACGGTCCTTGGCGCTGAAGGTCACGCTGAAGCGCACGTTGGCCCCGGCCTCGTCCCACGGGACGGTGGAGACGAGCTGCTGTTCGATCAGCCAACGGGAGAAGGCCTCCCCATTTTCAAACGAGACCGACGAACCGTTCTCCGCCGCCTTGGGGGCTCGGGTATAGAGAAAAAAGGACCCTGCCGGTTTTTCTGCGGCGAAACCGGCCTGTCTGAGAACCTTGACCAGCCCGTCCATCCGCCGGCTGTACTTGGCGGAGGTGTCCCAGGTGATCTTGGGGTTCTCGAAGGCGGTGGCGGCGGCATGCTGCACGGCGAGAAACTGGCCGGAATCGGTGTTGTCCTTGATGTCCGCGTAGGCCTTCACCAGCAAAGGATGACCGACTACGAAACCGCAGCGCCACCCGGTCATATTGAAGGCCTTGCTGACGGTGTGTAGTTCCAGTCCTACTTCCTTGGCCCCGGGGATGGAGAGGAAGCTGAGCGGTTTCCCCTCAAAAATCAGCGCGGTGTAGGCGGCATCGTGGATCACCACGAGCTCCTCTTTTCGGGCGAACTCCACCACTTGCCGGAAGAATTCCGGCGTGGCCGAGGCACCTGTGGGGTTGTTTGGGTAGTTGAGGACGAGAACCTTGGCCTTGTCGAGGATCTCTCGGGGGATGGAGTCCAGTCGCGGGAGGAACCGGTTCTCCGCGGTGAGGGGCAGGGAGTGGACGACCCCGCCGTAGTAGCCGGCGTGGGTGCCGAAGACGGGATAGCCGGGCGTGGTCATCAGGACGACATCCCCGGGGTCGATCAGCGCGGCGGGCAGAATGGAGAGGGCGGCCTTGCTGCCGATGGAGTGGCAGATCTCGGTTTCCGGATTGGCTTCCACCCCGAACACTTCCTTCATGTACCTGGCGGCGGCCGTCCTGAGACGGGGTCCTCCGTTGTCCGCGTAGCCGCGATTTTCCGGCTTGGCAGCCTCGAGGGAAAGGGAAGCCACCACTCTGGGATCCGCCATGGAGTCTGGCTCGCCGACGCCGAAATCCAGTAGTTCCTTGCCTGGGTTCGCTGCCAGGGCCGCACGCTTGGCTCGTTTGATCCTTTCGAACTTGTAGATGGGGGCCTCCTTAAGGCCGTAGCCGGGTCCCCCGATCCTCCGGGCGAAGAGATTGTGAAGATAGGTCATAATTTTGTAAGCTCCGGTGGCAGTGAAGATTATGACAAAACCCTCGGAAATGCAAAAGGCCAGCCGACGCTGGAAGAGGGGGGGGGACCGGATTGCCCTCGTGCCCACGATGGGGGCCCTTCATGCCGGCCATCTTTCCCTGATCCGGCGGGCAGCCCAACTGGCGGAGCGGGTGGTGGTGAGTGTCTATGTGAATCCGACCCAGTTTGACTCTCCTGCCGACCTGCGAGGATATCCGCGCCGTTTCCGGGAGGACGCTGTTTTGGCGAAAAGGGCCGGTGCGGATCTGCTCTTTCAGCCGCCCAACCTTTATGCCAAGGACGCCTCCACTTGGGTGGAGGAGACGGATCGCTCGCGGGGGAGGTGTGGAAACCGGCGCCCCGGCCATTTTCGGGGCGTAGCCACGGTGGTTGCGAAACTTTTCAACCTGGTGCAGCCCGATGTGGCGGTGTTCGGGGACAAGGACCACCAACAGTGTGAGGTGATTGAGCGGATGGTGAGGGATCTTTTTCTGCCGGTGCGGATTGTCCGGCACCCCGTGGTCCGGGAAAAGGACGGTCTGCCGCTCAGTTCCCGGAATCTCCGGTTGAGCCAGGCGGACCGGCGGAGGGCCGGGCAGTGGGCAGTGGCCCTGCGCAGGGCTGCGGCTGCCGGGAGGGGGAAGGCGAAAGCCCGGTATCGAAAACTGGTCAAAAGCATCCAGGGGGTGCGTCCGGAGTATTTGGAACTGGTGAACGGGCGGCTTTTCGCCGCCGCCTGGATTGCCGGGGTAAGGCTGATCGACCATCGTCCCTGCGGGAGATCGCGTTGATCCGGCTTCTGGCGTTTTTCCTGCTGGGGTTGCTTGCGCAGTCCCGTGCCGAGGAAACCTGGGATGTGGTCAGGGTGGGTCGGGTGGATTACGTCACGCTGGCCTCGTTCCTGAAATTCTACGGCTTGAAGGGCTCGGAAGAGGTTAACCCGCAGCGATCCTTCGACCTGACTGGATCCTCCGGATCGATGAACCTCAGTGTCGACAGCCGGGAGATGAGATGGAAAGGCGCGCGGTACTGGCTGAGCCACCCCGTCCGCCAGGTGAACGGAGTCACCCTTCTCCCACGGGTGGATCTGGTGAAGACTTTCGATCCCCTGCTGCGTCCGAACGCGGAAATTCCCAAACAACCCCTTTTGGGGGTCGTGGTCGACCCGGGGCACGGGGGAGGGGATCAAGGGACCCGGGCGGCACGGCGCCTCAACGAGAAGGACGCAAATTTCGATGTTGCCCGGCGCCTGGTACGCCTTCTCGACAAGGCGGGCATCCCCTGGGTGCTGACCAGAAACAGGGACATTTACGTCGACCACGCCGATCGTTCGAAGAAGGCCAGCGACCGGCGCGGCTATATCTTCGTCAGTATTCATTTCAATGAGGATTCCAGCCGTGAGACCACCGGGTGGGAGACCTACGCCCTCTCCCCGCAGTACGCGCCCTCCACTTCCTCCGGAGGCACCCTGATCGGTGACGAGGACGAGATCTGGCCGGGGAACCAATTTGACCATCAGAACTTTCTGCTCACCCAGGCCATTCACCGCGCCGCGGTGCTATCCAAGAGCAACGCCCCAGCCGATCGCGGGGTAAAACGCGCCCGGTTCAAGGTTTTGCGGTTGGCTCGGGCGCCCTCCGTGCTGGTGGAGGGGGGCTTCATGTCCAATCCCCGCGAGGCCGCCCTTCTTAAGACCGAGGAGTATCGGCAACAGGTCGCCCGTTGGATTTTTGAGGGAATCCTGGCCTACAAGCGCTCCCAGGAGGCACCCGAGGAATCTGCCCGCCTAAAAGTGGCGGTAACCGAGACCCCTCAGGCCTCTCCGGCAAAGCTCGAGGGGGTTCCGGATTTCCGCTCCAAGGCCGATGTGTCCGACGCCGCCGTTGCCCCGGGCGGAGCAGGGCAGCCCACTCCAGTCGCCCCCGGGGTATCCCGTCCGGAAATTCCGAAAACAGTTTCCAAAACCAATCCCCCCGTCGATTCGTCCGCCGCCGCGGAGAGGAATGGGATAAAAACAAAAGAGAACCCGGTCCGTAAAGCGCAGTCCGGGGAGTTGGAAATCCGCAAGGCGATTCCCGTGACACCTGGAAAAACGGAGTAGCGGCCGTGCCTCTGGGAGTGTTTGATTCCGGAATCGGTGGCCTCACCGTGGTGCGGGCCCTGCGGATCGCTTTTCCCAAGAGGGACATTCTTTACGTGGGCGATACGGCGCGCGTTCCCTATGGCAACAAATCTGCGGAGACCGTGTTGCAATACAGCCGGGAGATCGTGGATTTCCTTGGAAAGAAGGGAGCAGAGCGGATCGTGGTGGCCTGCAACACCGCGTCCGCCCTGGCGGTGGAGGCCTTGGCCCCATCCTGCATGCTGCCCCTCCACGGGATGATCGAATCCGGGGTGACGGCGGCCTTGGGGGCGGGGGAGGGACCGGTGGGGGTGATTGGAACCGCGGCCACCATTGCCAGCGGCGCCTATCCGAAGGCCCTGGCTAAGGCCCGTCCCGGTCTTCGGGTCGTGGCCCGGGCCACCCCGTTATTTGTTCCCTTGGTGGAGGAGGGATGGCTGGACGGCGAGGTGACGGAGAAGGTGGTTCGGCATTATTTGGAACCGCTTCAAAGGGAAAAAATCCGTGTCCTGGTGCTGGCGTGCACCCACTATCCGTTGCTCAAGGGGGTGATAGGGCGGGTGCTGGGGCCGGATGTGAAGCTGGTGGATTCTTCCGAGGCTTGTGCGGGGTCCCTGCAGGCAACCGAAAGCGGCCGGCTTGAGAAAGGTGAGTTAAAAATCTTCCTCACCGACGAGCCCGGTGCTTTCTTGGGCCGGGTGGAAAGTTTCCTCGGGAAAGGAGCGGTTGCCTCGATGGAGCGTGTCCACCTACCACATTCTTAGTTGGATTGGTCGTTTGCGTTTAGGTTTACGAAAGCATCGAGCTTTGAATTATCCGTAAACGTAATCGTAAAGGTAAACGAACAGTGGAAGGCTGACGAACTCTAGGCTCACTCCTCGAAGGCGGCGTTCCAGGCCGGCGGGATCCGCAGGGCGAGCAGTTCCGTCTCCCCGGAAGCGCGCCGAACCTTGAAACGCAGCGGCTCCCGCCTCTTCGCGGCGGCTTCCCTTTCCCTGCGGTAGTTCCGGGCAAACTCCTCGAGGGAGGGGGCGACCGTCTGGCCGGCCATTTCCAGGAGGACATCGCCGCCACGGAAGGAGGATTTTTCTCCGCGCCCCCCCTTGAGAACGGTAAGAACGCGCAGATGTTCGTCTGAGGCAATGATGCAGAGTCCGTCCGGAAAGCTGGGGATTTCCACGGGTGGGTCTGGCGTTCCGGCAGGGGGTTCCACCACGATGCGGAGGTTCTCCGGGGCGGAGAGTTCCAGTCCCCTGCGGAAATCAATGGGGTTGGTCCAGACGGTTTCATACGCCCTTTCCAGCATTCTTCTTTCGGTTTCTGTCATCAGGCCTTTGGTGGACGCCTTGGGGATATCGCGTGAGTAGGCATCCTCGTCGATGCCCCGGCGGTTTTTTTTCTCGCCTTCCCCGACGGTGGCGGGCCGAAAAATAGTGCGAAGCACGGTGCCGGCGGGAAGGATTTTGTCCGGTGCGATCAGGACATCCTGGGAGATAACCACGCGTTGGTTGCTGGTTTCCAGAGGGAAGCAGAGGCCAAGGGGCGGCTCCATTTTGGGGTCCCACTCGCCGGCGGACAGGGGGTTCCATGGAAGCAGCAGGGCCAGAAGAAACAGCAGGTCCGGCTTGGGGCGGGGAGACATTCATGCTATTATCCCAGAATTGACGGGGGCGTCACGGTTT
>DDPU01000046.1:4816-25116 GCA_002342345.1 Verrucomicrobia bacterium UBA2460 | reverse complement strand
GATGTCCGCTTCCAGCAACGGCCGCTTCCTCGTGCAGGGAGGGAACCCCCTTCGGGGCCAAATCGAACCCCAGGGCAACAAAAATGAGGCTATGCCGCTCATGGCGGCCAGTTGTCTGACCGACCAGCCCGTCACCCTCCAGAACGTCCCCCAGATCGATGACGTGAAACTCATGGAGAATATCCTCAACGAACTGGGCCTCGCCTCGACCGAGGCCGACGCCGACAAGGCCAGCCGGACGGTCACCCTTCAATCCAAACAGGCGCCAAAAAGCTCGATCCCCTCCGAACTCGGTTCCCGGCTCCGGGGTTCGGTTACCCTGGCAGGTCCCCTGCTGGCGCGGACCGGTTCCGCCATTCTACCCCGTCCGGGCGGCGACCGGATCGGACGGAGGCGCCTGGATACACATCTCCAGATTTTTTCCGCCCTCGGGGCAGACATTTCCGATACCCGGGATGGCATCAAGATTCAGGCCAAACGACTCAAGGGCGCCGATATCCTTCTGGATGAAGCCTCCGTCACCGCGACGGAAAACGGCCTCTGTGCCGCCGCACTCGCGGAGGGAACCACGGTTTTTCACAATGCCGCCAGCGAGCCCCATGTTCAGGCTTTGGCTAACCTTCTCAACGCGATGGGGGCGAACATCTCGGGGATCGGCACCAATACCCTGAGGATCGAAGGGGTGAAATCCCTCAAGGGAACCACCCACCGGATCGGCCCCGACTATCTCGAGGCCGGCTCCTTCCTGGCCCTGGCCGCTGTCACCGGCGGGGAGTTAAAAATCAAGAACGCCGCCCCCCACCATCTCCGCATGATTCTGCAAACCTTTGGCCGTCTTGGCATCGAGACAAAGGTCGAGGGTCAGGATATCCTGGTTCCCAAAAACCAGAAACTGGAGGTGGAAAAGGAGTACGGCGGCGCCGTTCCTCACATTGCCGATGCCCCCTGGCCCGGCTTCCCTGCCGACATGACTTCCGTGGCCCTGGTCACCGCCACCCAGTGCAAGGGCACGGTTCTGATCCACGAGAAGCTTTTTGAATCCCGGCTTTTCTTTGTCGACGGCCTCCTCGAGATGGGCGCCAGGATCATTCTCTGCGATCCCCACCGCGCCGTGGTGCTTGGCTCCGACAAGCTCCGTGGCGCCAAGCTGGCCAGCCCTGATATCCGCGCCGGCATGGCACTGCTCATCGCCGCGCTTTGCGCGGAGGGGGAGTCGGAAATCCGCAACATCGGACAGATCGACCGCGGTTTCAGCCGGATCGAGGAGCGCCTCCGGGCTCTCGGCGCCAAAATCGAGCGAAAGTGATCAGCCGGGAGGCTTGGCTTCCCTGACCTGGCTCTCCAACTTCGCCAAGGCCCGACCCACCAGGGTCTCCTTTCCGGCCTTGAGGACCCTCTTGGCCTCCTGCAGCGCATTCCGCGCCGCCCCGGTCTGTCCTTCGGCTAAGGCGGTCTCCACAAAAGGCGCGACCAGGCCGTAAAAAAGATGTCCCCCGCTCTGCCCCCGAAACTCCCGTAACGCCTGACGATAGGCGGTTTCCGCCCCGGTCCAGTCGCCGGCCTCGATTTTTTCCCCCACCTGGGAGGCTGTCGCCCCAATACTGAGATCAAATCTCCTCGTTCGGTTTTGAACCAGGATTTCCCTTTCAAGGGACTTGGCGGTCTGGGCGTCCCCCCTTGCCTTGGCCAGCTCGAGAAGTTTCTCCTGACCGGAAACCTTGAGATCGGGGTAGCGGGCAAACCGTTTGACAAAAGACCTCCAAAACTCCTCCCTGGCCTGCACAACGCCGTCCTTTTCTATCCAGCCGGCCCTCGTCAGCCAGGCCGCAAGGAATTCCGGCTGGGATGCCAGGGCGGCGTCCAGGAAAACCCCTCCCGCCTCCGGGCCCATGGCGGCGGCATAATCCGTCCACAATTTTGCCTGACGATAGCCGTCCGATCTCTCCCGCCCCTTGGCCAGAAAGGTCAGTTCGGTGTCGGCGATCGGTTTCCACGTCTGCGGATCGGTGGCTTGTCCCACCGGATAATTTTCCTCGGCATATTTTCCACAATCCGTCACCCAGCGGCCGGGGGCGTCCAGGTAGCCGAACCAGGCGTGTCCGCCACTGTCCCCTTGTCCGGTGAAAAACAGCGTCGGCAACCCCTTCGCCTTGCCTGCCATCGCCGCAAAATAAGCCTGATCAACGCAAATCCCCCCCTTTTCCCTGATGTCGGCCAGACGGTAGGCGGGAAAGGGCCAGATAAGCATCCCCTCCTGAAGGCGTGCATCATCGTAGCGAATACTGGCAAAAACCTTGTCGAATGAGCTTCGGCTGGTGGTCACATTTTTCCTCGCCCACTCCATTTCCGAATCCGGCAGGGGATGATCCACCAGGAATTTGAGTTCACTCACGGTGAGATCCGGCAGGTCGAAGGCATACCTCCGCTTGGATTGGAGCAGGGCCATCTCTTGCAGGCGTACGACCGGGTCCACCTCCACCTTGGGGACCGCTTGGACAGGAACCTGGTGGTGCGGCCATTTACCGGGCATCGGCTGATCGAAGACCAGGGCCAAGGCCACAGCCAGGCGGGGCAGTTCTTTGACTTCCCCGGGCGCCTTGGCCTGCATTTCCAGAAGAATCTGCAGCGCCTCGGCGCGACGGTCTTCCGCCCGGGCATTCTCCAGGTATGCCCGAACCAGCTCCGCGTTTTTTCCCAGTTCGGAAAAATCCTTCGCGGATGCCCCCTTCAGATAAGTCCACTCTCCGAGCCACTGCCAGACCCGAAACTCCCTTTCCCCCGGCCCCTCAGGCTTCAAACCCGAAGGGCCTTCCTTCGCGAGCTGCATCCGCAGGACTTCCCCCAGGGATTCCCTTGCCTGCGCCCATTCTTCCGGATGGGGATGATCTTCCCACCAATCCGCGCGGGTGGTCCGGTCCCCCAGCAGCAGGAAAAGCAGTGCCAAAGCGGATTTTTTCAAGAAATGGGAATTCTGATTTTTTGTCTTTTCCGAAAGGCGGTCAGCTCGCGGTATCCCGTTTCCCGCACCAGCTTGAGGGCCCTCGCAAATTCATGCCCTACCTCCCCGGGTGCGTGGGAATCGGAGGAAAGCAGGACGGGGATTTTTCGCCGAAAAGCCTCCTGCAGGAATTTTGGCGAAGGATAAATTTCAGCCACTTCCTTGCGCAACCCCGCCGTGCTCACTTCGATGACCATGCCGGATGCCTCGATGGCATCCAACGCCTCCCGATAATAAGGAAGAAGGTCGCCCTTGGGGATGTGCCCGAATTTTTTCACCAGATCCGGATGAGCCAGAAAATCGAAAAGGCCGCTTTGCGCCGCCTGGGCGAGCGCCCGAAAATAGCGGGTCCAGACTTCCTCCACCGGTTGCTGTTTCCAGCGGTCGAGCTTCAAGGGGTTATCCACATCCCAGTCCGGCGTGATGTAATGGACCGCGCCGATCAGGTAATCAAAATCCGCCTTTTGGCCGAGTTGCCGCACCCAGGCTTCCCTTCCCGGGATGAAATCACACTCCAACCCCAAGCGGATGGGTAATTGGGGATGCTCCTTGCGGGCCTCTTCCAACAGTTCGAGGTATCGGGAAAAGTCGGAAAGGTCCATTCGCCAGTCGTCAAACTTTTCCGGCATGGGATTGTGCTCGGAAAATCCGATTTCCCCGAGGCCTTTGCGGATCGCCTCCGCCGCATATTCCCGGGGGTGTCCGGTGGCGTGTCCGCAAAGGGGTGTGTGCATATGGTAGTCGAAAAGCATGCTTCTTTCCTAGCTCCCTCCGGCCCCTTTCCAAAGACGGATATTGTTCCCAGGCGGGGTTCTTTGCCAAAAATCCACTTTTTGGTCCCGATCCGCAACCGAAACATGACGAGGAGGCGAGCGTTGCTCCCGGTGCCGTTTTCGGCATAATTTTGTGATGCAGGACGCCCATTTTTCCCCTGCCAAGCTCCGCGCAGTTTTGACCCGTTTCCGGCGTCTCCGGATCCTAGTCATTGGCGACCTGATGCTTGATGAGTTCATCTACGGAAAGGTTTCGCGAATATCGCCGGAAGCCCCCGTCCCGGTGGTCCACGTGGAAAGGCAAACCGGCTATCCGGGCGGCGCCGCCAACGTTGCCCGGAATCTTGCCGCGCTTGGCGTCCATGCCGAACTAGGCGGAGCCGTTGGTCGTGACGAGGCCGCCGGCAAACTGCTTTCCCTTCTTCGCCACGGCAAAATCGGCACCACAGGCATCGCCCGTTTCCGCAACTATCCCACCATCGTCAAAACCCGCGTGCTGGCCCGCCAGCAGCAGGTGGTAAGGGTCGACCGCGAAGACCCCAAACGCCTCACCGCACGGGATCGTGTCGTCATCCTGCAAAAAGCCCTCCGTCTCCTGCCGAAATGCCACGCCTTGATTCTGGAAGATTACGGGAAAGGCCTGTTTGACCAGGCGTTCGCCGATCAGCTTCTTGCTGCCGCCCACAAACACGGGGTCCCCGCCGCCGTCGATCCCAACGTCCATAATCCGCTGGACTGGCGTGGTGCCACCCTGGTCAAACCCAACCGCCTTGAGGCGTTTGGCGCGCTGGGCCTGCCCGATTCCCAAAATGCCGAGGACTGGATTTCCGTGGGCGAGCAACTGCTGGTCAACTGGGCCTGCCAACATCTGCTCCTGACCCTTGGCGAACACGGCATGATCCTTTTCCAGCCCGGCCACAAGCCCCACCGGATCCCCAGTCGGGCACGCGAGGTTTACGATGTCTCCGGGGCCGGCGACACCGCTATTTCCCTGCTCGCCGCCGGCTTGGCAGCCGGGCTCTCGGGCCGCGAATCCGCCGAGCTGGCCAACCTTGCCGCCGGGATCGTGGTGGGAAAGTTGGGCACGGCCACGGTGACCCCGCCGGAAATCCTGGAGGCATCCCGCCGTCATGGCTAAAGCCGCTGTCTTTCTGGATCGAGACGACACCCTCATCGAAAACATCCCCTACCTCGGCGACCCTTCCCAAGTCCGCCTTCTGCCGGGAGCTGCGGAAGCCTGCCAAAGGCTTCGGCAGGCAGGCTTTCCCCTGCTGGTGGTTTCCAACCAGTCCGGTGTGGGGCGGGGATTGATTTCCAAAGATCAGGTACGGGCCGTGGACCAGAAAATGGAGATCCTCCTGGGAGGCTCCGGCACCATCACGCGATATTACCACTGCTACGCCGCTCCAGGAGACCCTTACGATGAAAGGCGGAAACCGTCCCCAGCCATGCTCCAGGAGGGTGCCCGAGACTTCGGATTGGATCTGGCCCGATGCGTCCTGGTGGGAAACCGCCTGAGCGACATCCAGGCAGGAATTCGGGCCGGGTGCTCTTCCGTCCTTTTGGACCTCCACGTGCCTCCCCAGGAAAAAAGCGGGGCTGTGCGCGAAGCCTCCTTTGTGGCCAAGGACTGGACATCCGCCGCCGATTGGATTCTCAGAAAAACCAAGACGTGAAGGTCGCCGCCATCATCCCTGCACGACACGCCTCCACCCGGTTCCCGGGAAAACCCCTGGCTCCCGTCGCCGGAAAACCCCTCCTGCAATGGGTGTGGGAAGGCGCCCGGCAAAGCCGGCGGATCGGAACCGTTCTTATCGCCACGGAGAATGATGCCATCGCCGGGACAGCCAGGGGCTTTGGTGCACAGGTGGTGATGACCCGATCCGACCATCTCTCGGGAACCGACCGGATTGCGGAGGCGGCCGAAAATATCCAGGCAGACTGGATTCTGAACCTGCAAGGCGACGAACCACTGATAACCGGGGAATTGTTGGACACGTGGATCCGCGCCCTGAATCCTGAGTTTGGCATGGGCACGGTGGCCACCCCCCTGCGGGATCCTTCCGACTTGGGCCGGCCCGATGTCGTCAAGGTCCGCTGGGACGCCACCGGGAAGGCGCTGGGGTTCCGGCGGTCCATCCCGGCGGGCGAAAGTGCTGCCTGGCTGCATCAACACGTTGGCCTGTACGCCTACCGGCAGGAGACCCTAAGAAGGTTTGTTTCCCTCCCCCCCAGCGAGGGCGAGAAGCGGGAAAAACTCGAGCAACTCCGGGCCCTGGAGAACGGGATTGCCGTCCAAGTGGTTCCGCTTACCTTCCTTTCGGTCGGTGTGGACACGCCGGGGGACGTGACACGCGCGGAACGGGCCCTGGCCGACCGCGCCGCAGGTATCTCCACATGAAATATATTTTTATCACCGGCGGGGTTATCAGTTCCCTGGGCAAGGGTCTCACCGCCGCCGCCCTCGGCACCCTCCTGGAGCGTCGCGGTTTGCGGGTGGGCCTGATGAAATTTGATCCCTACCTGAACGTCGACCCCGGCACGATGAGCCCCTACCAGCACGGGGAGGTCTATGTCCTGGAGGACGGCGCGGAGACGGACCTTGATCTGGGCCATTATGAGCGCTTCACCTCCTGCCGACTGACCCGCCGTCACAACCTTACCGCGGGACAGGTTTATGAGGAGGTGCTGCGCAAGGAGCGGCGCGGGGATTATCTCGGAAAAACCGTCCAGGTCATCCCCCATGTCACCGAGGAGATCAAAAGCCGGCTTCGCCTGATGGGTCAGAATGAGGATTGCGATGTGCTCATCACGGAAATCGGCGGCACAACCGGGGATATCGAAGGCCTTCCTTTTCTCGAGGCCCTGCGCCAATTTGCCCTGGAAACCGGCGCCGGCCACTGCCTCTTCATCCACGTGACCCTCGTCCCTTTCATCAAGGCGGCGGGCGAACTGAAGTCGAAGCCCACCCAGCAAAGCGTGGCCAAACTCCGCGAGATCGGCATCCAGCCGCAGATCCTTATTTGCCGCAGCGAACACCCGGTCGACCGTGAGACCCGGCAGAAGATTTCCAGCTTCTGCAATGTGCCGGTCGAGGCGGTCATTGAGGAACAGGATGTCAAACACACCATCTACGAGGTTCCGCTGATGCTTCATCGCGAGCGGTTAGACGAACTTGTTTTGGCCCACCTCCACCTCAAGGCTCCTCCGGCTGATTTGCGGGACTGGGAGCAAATGGTCGGAAGAATGATCCACCCCAAGCATCGCGCCCGGATTGCCATGGTGGGCAAATACCTGGGGGTTCCCGACGCCTATAAAAGCGTGACGGAGGCTCTCTTCCACGCGGCTTCCGCGGAGGATACCGGCGTGGAACTCCTGCGCATTGACGCCGAGGAGATTGAGAAACGCGGCACCGATCCCCTCCTCGAAGGGGTCGACGGGGTTCTCGTGCCGGGGGGATTTGGGGAGCGCGGGATCGAAGGAAAAATTTCCGCGGCCCGATATGCCCGGGAGCACAAGATCCCCTACCTGGGACTGTGTCTCGGCATGCAGGTGGCCGTGATCGAGTTTGCCCGAGATGTCGCCGGCCTGAAAAAAGCCCACAGCTCCGAGTTTGACCCCAAAACTCCCGAGCCGGTCATCAGCCTGTTACCCGGCCAGGATGTCAATGGTGACAAGGGGGCAACCATGCGTCTTGGCAACTACGCCTGCCAACTGGCCTCCGGTTCCCTTGCCCAAAAAGCCTACGGCGTGGCGGAAATCCGGGAGCGCCATCGCCATCGTTATGAGTTTAACAACACCCACCGCTCCACGCTGGAAAAGGCCGGCCTCCGGATCAGCGGCACCTATCCCAAGGGGGATTTGGTAGAACTGGTGGAGATTCCCGGCCATCCTTGGTTTGTGGCCTGCCAATTCCACCCGGAGTTCCGCTCCAAACCCGACGTACCCCACCCCCTCTTCCGCGGTTTCGCCCAAGCCGCCCGAACCCATGCGCAAAAATCCTAAGGCCCGTTTTCTTCTCATCGGCGGTCCGTGTGTGCTGGAATCGCGGAAAACCTCCCTCTTGGTTGGGGAAACCCTTCGTGACCTTTGCCAAACCCTGGGCTGGGACTACGTCTTCAAGGCCAGTTACGACAAGGCCAACCGCACCTCGATATCCTCCCCGCGGGGCCCGGGCTTCCGGGCCGGCTTGAAGGAATTGGCCGCCATCAAACGCATCCTGAAGGTCCCGGTTTTGACCGACGTCCACTCCCCGGACGAAGCCCGCCAGGCTGCCAAAGTCGTCGACATCCTGCAGATTCCCGCCTTTCTTTGCCGGCAAACTGACCTGCTTCTCGCGGCCGCCAAAACCAAAAGGGCCGTAAACGTGAAAAAGGGGCAATTCCTTCCCCCGGAAGCGGTGGATTCGGTCATGGAGAAACTCAAAAGGGGCGGCTGCCGCCAGGCTTGGATCACCGAACGAGGAACCACCTTTGGTCAGGGAGATCTGGTGGTCGACATGCGCGGACTGGTCACCATGCGGAACCGTGGCCATCGGGTGATTTTTGATGCCACCCATTCGGTCCAACGGCCCGCCGGTGGAAAAGTCACCTCCGGAGACCGCACTTTCATCCCGGCCTTGGCCCGGGCCGCCACGGCCGCCGGAATCGACGGACTCTTCCTGGAAGCACACCCCAACCCCGCCAAAGCCCTTTCGGACCGGGCCAGCATGCTTCCCCTGGCCCAGGCGGAACCCCTGCTGCGTCAAATCAACCGGATTCGATATGCCGTTTCGTAAGGTCTGGCTGACCTGCCTGCTGTGCCTGCAGGCGGCCATTTTGCCTGCGGGAAATGGCCCCGAATTCCCTACCGGATCCGTCATTCAGAATTTTGCCCTTCCGCAAACGGACGGGAAAGGCAGGCAAACCGCCTTGGTGAAGGGAAAGCGCGCCACGGTTATCAGCCCCAACCAACTCAAAATCGAGGACTTGAGCGTCGAACTTTTCAACTCTGACGGCAAACCCGAAACCACCATTTCCGCAACGCTGAGTGATTTTTGGCGGAAAGAGAACAAGCTGACCTCGGATTCGGGCATTCTTGTCAAAAGACCGGCCCTGTTGATATCGGCCAATGGGATCGACTGGAATGTGGCCGAATCCTCGGGCATCCTCTACAACCGTGTCCGCGTTGTCCTGAGTAATTCCCCAAGGTGAAACCCCTCCTTTCCCGCATTGTTAGCCTCCTCCTGTTGGCGGGTGCCCAGGCACAAACACAGCCAGCATCCCCCGGCGGGGACCAGACGGTCATCACCAGCGACACCCTGGATCTGAACCTCGGCAAGGCCAAGGGGCAGAAACAGGGAGTCTTCCGCGGCAACGTCAAGGTGGATGAACCCCGCTTCTCCATGACTGCCAAGGAGATGACCGTTTTCTTTGGGGACGATGATTCCGTGCAGCAGGTGGAGGCCCGGGAAAACGTGGAGATCGAGCGCAAGGACGGATCTTCGAAAACAAAAAGCGAGAAGGCCCTCTACGATGTGAGGGAAAAAAAGCTGACTCTTCTTAAGGGCCTCAAGCAACCCGAGGTACAGACCAAGGACGGCAAAAGGGTGATCGCCGACAAAATCATCCTTTTCCCGGAAGAGGACAAAATGCTCACTGAGGGAGCAAGTAGGGTGATGCTCCAGAAACCTTGAGCGCGGAAGCCCCCCAGACGACCGCACCCCGCCCTGAGGCCACCGGGGATTTTCTCCTTTCCTGCCGTGGCCTGGTCAAACGTTACGGTGATCGCAACGTGGTCAACGGGGTGGACCTCGGGGTTCGGCCCGGCGAGGTGGTCGGCCTGCTCGGACCCAACGGGGCCGGAAAAACCACCAGCTTCTACATGCTGGTCGGACTGGTGCGCCCCACCGGCGGCACGGTGCGCCTGGCGGGCGAGGATGTGACGGCTATGCCCATGTATCGGCGGGCCCGGCGGGGTATCGGCTACCTTCCCCAGGAGGAATCCATCTTTCGCCGGTTGACGGTGGAGGAGAACCTCCTGGCGATCCTGGAAACTCTTCCGATCACCGATCAGGAGCGAAAGGAGCGTTGCCACGAGCTTTTGGTCGAACTCGGTCTCGACAACCTGGTGCAGAGCCGGGCCATCCAGCTCTCCGGCGGGGAAAAACGCCGCCTAGCCATCGCCCGCTGCCTGGTCACCCGTCCCTCGGTCCTTCTCCTGGACGAGCCTTTTAGCGGGGTGGATCCCCTCGCCGTTTACGATATCCAGCAGATCATCCTGACCATGCGAAGGAAGGGCATCGGCGTGCTCATCACCGACCACAACGTACGCGAAACCCTCTCCATCGTGGATCGCGCCTACCTGATCTGCGAGGGAAAGGTGGAGAGCGAGGGCACCGCAGACTTTCTTATCAACGACCCGGTGGCCCGAGGTCTATACCTTGGCCCGCGTTTTTCCATGTGACCAAATCCGGGACCTACGCTCCCAGGATCGCATCCAAAACCGCCTCCGGTTCCCGCGCCTGCAAAACCGGGCGCCCCAGAACAATCCTGGAGGCCCCGGCAAGGATCGCCTCCTCCGGGGTCATCACGCGGCTTTGATCACCCTTGTCGGATCCGGGCGGACGCACTCCGGGAGTCACAATCTCCCCCTGACTGCCCCATCGCACCCTTTCGGTTTTGGCCTCGTGCGGACTGCACACCAGGCCACCGAGTCCCGCCGATTTTGCCAGCGAGGAAAGCCGACCCACCAAACCGGCCGCGCCCTCTTGCCATCCGATTTCCCTGACGTTCTCCTCGGAAAGGCTGGTCAGGACGGTGACCCCAAGGAGGCAGGTTTCGGCGGATGCTTTCCCCGCGGCCGCCTCCATCATCTCCCTCCCCCCGGAGGCATGCAGGGTGAGGAAGCGGGGCCTCCAAACCGCCGTGGCAGCCACCGCCTGCGCCACGGTATTGGGTATGTCATGGAATTTAAGATCAAGAAAAACCGGGACTCCAAGCGAGGCAAGGCCATGAAGCACCTCGTGGCCATGACGGAGATACAGCTGCAGGCCAACCTTGAAGGTGCCGACGCGCTCCTTCAGGCGTTTTGCCCAAAGCAGGGCCTCTTCGGCGGTATCCACATCCAAAGCGAGGATGATTTGCCCTGTCTTCATCTTCCCCATTGAATCGGGATATGGCCGAACTGACAATCCGCGCCCACGCCAAAATCAACCTGGACCTCCGTTTGGGGTCGCGCCGGGCGGACGGCTTTCACCCTATCGACACCCTCTTTGTGCGTACCGACGTTTCAGACCACCTCGCCGCCACTTCCGCAAAGGACGGCTCCTTGGGCCTGGTCATCGCGGGAGACGAGACACTTTCCGCCGGACCGGACAACCTGGTACTCCGGGCAGCACGGCTGCTCAAAGAGGCTGGAAAAACCAGGCTTGGGGCGAGTCTCACACTCCATAAAGAGATTCCCCAGGGGGCAGGTCTAGGCGGAGGGAGTAGCGATGCGGCGGCCGCTTTGCGGCTTCTCGACAAGCTTTGGTCCCTGAATTTGGGCAGGCCCGCTTTGATGGAGATCGGGGCCGGTTTGGGCAGCGATGTCCCGTTTTTTCTCCAATCCTCACCGGCACGCGGAACCGGACGCGGCGAAATTCTCGACCCTATCCCCCTGGTCCGCTTGCCTTATGCCCTGCTGATCCATCCCGGCTTCGCGTCACCCACCGCCGAAGCCTACCGCCGATATGCCGCCAACCGGAGGCCAGGCGTGGAAGGAAAGCCCCTGAAACTTCCTCTTGCGGGAGGAAAAATCCACGAGATTCGCCCGCGCAACGATCTGGAACCTGCGGTGGAGGAAAAATTTCCCTGGATCCGGGCGGCGCGGGAATGGCTTTCCGCCCAGCCGGGCGTGCTTGCGGCAAGAATGAGCGGGAGCGGCTCAACAGTGTTCGGGCTCTGGCAGACGAAGCAGGAAGCAGAAAGCTCCGGGGAAATGGCGAGGCGGTATTTTGGAAGCAAGGCCTGGATCCGGGTCACGCGCCTGCTGGGCCAGGATGAGCCGGATTAACGGAGCAGATGGGCGATGCGGGACTTGATGCGGGCGGAGCGATTGCGATGAATGGCCTTGCCTTTGGCGGCCCGATCCAGCCTTTTCTGCAGATCGGGAAAGAGCTTGGCCGCCTCGGCCTTCTTGCCGGCCTGAATCAGGGAAAGCAGCTTTTTCTGCGCGGTGCGCGCGGCCTGCAACAGAACCCTGTTGAATTCGCGACGACGTATCGCGGCGCGAGCCTGTTTGGCGGCGGAAGCTGTGTTTGCCATAAGGGACAAATATGCCGGAATCCCGGTTCCTCAGTCAATCCATGAACTGGATCCGTCTCTTCCTCGCCCTGGCCCTGTGGCCGGGAGTCTGGGCCACCGGGAGATGCTTTGCGGGACTGCTTCGCTCCGCCGCAGCCACACCCACCTTCCCCTGGTGGGCGGCATCCTGCTTCGGCGCGGGTTGGGCGGCGGCGGGCCTGGCCTACCTTTATTTGCCAAAACCCCGCGATCTGTACGTCCTGGGTCACGAGTTAACCCATGCCCTCGCGGTTTGGTTGAGTGGCGGCAAGGTCCACTCCCTTCAGGTGGGCGGCAAAGGGGGTCGGGTAGTATCCGACCGCACCTCTGCATGGATTACCCTGGCTCCATACATCCTGCCCCTTTACCCCTTTTTGGCAGGAATTCTCTGGCTGGCCGGACTGCAGGCATGGCCCCGCCTGATCGACTTCCACCTTCCTTTTCTCGCGATTTGGGGCGCCGTGTGGGGATATCACTACGCTTTCACCTTGGACCTGCTTCGCACACGCCAGCCGGATTTTCTCGTTTATGGAAGGATCTTCTCCCTGACCGTGATTGCCCTCAGCAACCTCCTCCTCGCCACCGGACTGATATGGTCCTTTTTCCGTCCCATCCCCTTCTCCCTCCTGATTACCGAACTCGGCCGGAACTGGGTCTGGGTCTACACTCAGGGCGTCCATTCGATTTCGGGCCTCCTCTTGCGTTACCTCCCTCCTCCCGCCTAGAAATGGTGGCTCCGTGCCGATTTCTGACCTGATCCACGAAAACAACATCATGGCCCATCTCGAGGCCAAAGACAGCTCTCAGGCCCATATGCTGATGTTGCAACACCTTGCTGACAAGGGTCTTATAACAAAGGATCTTGTCGCCCCCTCGCAAAAAGCCCTGCAGGCACGGGAGGATAAAATGACCACCGCCATGGGTGGAGGGTTTGCGATCCCCCATGCGACCATCCCCAAGCTGGACAAATTGGTCACCCTTTTCGCCCGATCCCCCAACGGGGTGGATTGCAAATCCATGGACGCGAAACCGGTGAAGCTTTTCTTCCTGATTCTTGTTCCCGCGGAGCATGCCCAGACCCATCTCCAGACCCTGGCCACCGTGGCGAAATTTTTTAACAGACGCGGGATAAAGTCGAAAGTTCTCGAAGCAAAAGGCCCGGCCGAGATCCTCTCGATTTTCCGGTCCAGCTGATGTCCCTGCGTAACGAGCTGGAGCAGCGGGTCTCCGCCTGGGCCGAAAAAAACTTTCCCGGCCTGGTGAACGAGCCTTGGGTTCGGGCGTGCGCCGACGAGCGTCACGGACACTTCCAAACCCATCTGGCCATGGTGGCCGCCAAAGCCACCCGCCAAAATCCCCGGGAACTTGCGGAGCGGTTGGCCCGCGAGTGCCCTCCACCGGAAGGCTGGGAAAAGCCTTCCGTGGCGGGAGCCGGTTTTGTGAACTACCGCGTGGGGCCGGAGGCCCTGGGCCGGGCCGTCGACACCCTGCGGAAGGATTCCCGCTTGGGAGTTCCCTCAGTTTCCCGCCCGGAATCCATCGTCGTCGATTTTAGCTCCCCCAACATCGCCAAGGCCATGCACGTTGGGCATATCCGCTCCACCCTGCTGGGGGACAGCCTGGCCCGCCTTCTCCACAAATTGGGACACCGGGTCACCCGCGTGAACCATCTTGGTGACTGGGGCACCCAGTTTGGGAAGCTCCTCCTGGCCTATCGCGCCGCAGGCCGCCCCCCTATCGAGGCCGACCAAGCAATCGATCAGCTGGAAGATTTTTATAAAAAGGGGCACCAGGCCACGGAGGCCGACCCTGCCGCCATGGAACAGGCGCGGGCCGAGTTGGCCGCCCTCCAAAACGGCGATCCAGAGCGCCTCCAGGATTGGCGCCTCTTTTGCGCCCGGTCGGCCGAGCATTTTCGCAGGATCTACGAGCGGCTGGGAATCAGCTTCGATGCCGTCCGGGGGGAAAGCGCCTACCACGAGGATCTCCCCGGGGTGGTTCGGGAACTCCTCGACCGCAAGATCGCGGAGGTCAGCCAGGGAGCCGTCGTGGTACGCAACACCTCCATTTCCGAGGAGCCGTACCTGGTGCAAAAATCCGACGGCGCCTACCTTTACGCCACCACCGATTTGGCCGCGATCCGCTACCGAACCGGGGAAATGAAAGCGGACCGGATCATTTATGTCACCGATGCGCGACAACAACTTCATTTTCGCTGGCTTTTCGACACGGCCCGACGATTGGGCTGCCGGGCGGAGCTCGAACATGTCTGGTTCGGAACCATTCTCGGTCCGGACCGAAAACCCCTAAAAAGCCGGGACGGAACCCCGCTCAAACTCACCGACCTCCTTCATGAGGCCAGCGAGCGCGCCGCCGAAATTCTCAGAAACAAAAGACCGGACCTTGCCCCGACAGCCCTCCGGGAAAAGGCGGAGCTTCTCGGCATCGCCAGCCTGAAATACGCGGACCAGTTGCCCAACCGCAACCTCGATTACGTCTTCACCTGGGAAAAGCTCCTTGCCTTTGATGGTAACACCGCACCGTACATCCTGAACGCCTATGTGCGTACCCGCTCCATTCTTCGCAAGGCGGGCCTGAGCCAACCCCCTGAGGCCGCCGTGAAGATTTCCCAAGCTGAGGAAGAGGTGCTCGCCCGCCATTTACTCCGTTTTGGCGATGCGGTGGAACTCGCCACCAATGACCGCAGGCCCCATCACCTTTGCGGGTATCTCTACGAGCTGGCCGGCCAATATCATCGGTTTTTCGAGGCCTGCCCGGTGCTGCAGCTTCCCGCCCTGAGGGATTCCCGCCTCACCCTGGTTTTTCTAACCGGCGAGGTTCTCCGGGAAGGCCTTTCCCTCCTGGGCATCCCCACGCTGGAAGAAATGTGAGCCGTCAGACCTCCAGACGGGCGGCGTCCCCCCAGAGGTCCTCTAAGCGGTAAAATCGGCGCTTCTGCGTGTGCATGACGTGAACGAGCACGTCGCCATAATCAAGAATCACCCACTGGCTGGTAGAGTTGCCGGAGACCCGGAAGGGCCTGCGCCCACATTCCTCCCGGACACCCCTTTCCACCTCTCCCGCGATTGCCTTGAGATGCGGCTCACTATCCCCGGAGACAATCAGGAAAAAATCGCTCGCCCCCCCCACGCCCCTCAGATCGAGCAGCACCGGCTCCGACGCCTTCTTGTTGTCGGCAAATGCGAGGCACCTACGAGCCAGTTCCACCCCCTCGAGACTCATCGGTAAGGACGGTACCGCGGAAGCATGGCCTCCACCGGAGCCAGCACCATTCCCCGGACGGACATCCCTTTTTTCAGGCGTTTGCGGATTTCTGTGGAAGAAATGTCGAGGCGAAGGGGTATTTCCCGCATTCGGAATGACCGGCGAGCCCGCGGACGATGGGGACGCGGAAAAACCAGGAATTCCAGATTCCTGGCCAACTCCCGGGGATCCTTCCATTCGGAAAGGAGCTCCCACTGGTCCGATCCCATGATCCAAAAAAGGGAGGCACGGGGAAAACGGCTTCTCCAGGCCCTCATGGTTTCCACGGTGTAGGAAACACCACCCTGCCGGATTTCCCAATCGGAGACCTTTGCCCAGGACTGCCCCTTTAGGCCTGCCCTCAGCAGGCTGAGCCGAAAACGGTCCGATGCCACCGGCGGCACCCTTTTCAGAGGGGAGCGCGCACAGGGAAGAAAAACAACCTCGTTCAGGAAGAAAATTTCCTTGGCTGCCCTGGCAACAAGAAAATGTCCCGCATGGAAAGGGTCAAACGATCCACCGAAAAGGCCGATCCTTGCCGTCAAAAAATACTCCGGTCGACATGGATCTTGTCGTTAGGCAGCAGCCTGATGTCCCGGCTTGGATCCACCTGGATATCCTTGGCATTGAATTCCCGCGTCACCCCGCTTTGGGTCAGCTTTACCTTCCGCCGGTTGGCGAAATCAGTGAATCCGCCACACGCGGCCACCGCCCCAAGGGCGGTAAGGTCCTTGGTGTAAGGAACCCGCTGGGGCATGCGCACCTCTCCGGTCACATCGACAAAACGCTGTTCTTTCAGATCCACCGTCACGTTGGGATTGGTAAAAATCTCCTGCTTCACATAGGTGTCTTCGATCGATTTTTTCAGTTGCACGGTGGTAAGGCTGGCGGCCGTTACGCTCCCGATGTAGGGCATGGATACCCTGCCGCTTTCGTCCACTTTCACCTCAAAGATCCCCTGGTCAGCCGGGGGAACACCCGTCAGCCGGATGATGAGGGTGTCTCCGCGGCGGAGAAGGTCGCTGACATCCATGGTGCCAAGGTCGGGGGAGGCACCGCCGGCCGGCGCGGCCCCGCCTGCCATGGGATCGGCAGCCGCCGAAGGGTTGCCGCCCTCAGGCTGGAACGCCGAGGCGTTCCCCGAACCGAGATTCAGGCTTTGCGCCTGCAAGAACCCCGAACCAAACCAGGCAAGCGCCAGGGCCAATCGGAAAAAGGGCTGCATGTTAAAAGCGGTCTTCGGATTCGGAGGAAGGAGGGCGCAGATGCGTGACACGGGGCGCAACATCTTCCTGGGCCACTTCCTCGCCGGAAACTTCCTCGTTCTCGAGAGGAGCCGTCTCCTGTGACTGCGCGCTGGCCACGGCAGGGGTCCCCTGCCTGCGGGCGCGGGGCGTGCGGTTGCGGTAGCCGTAATAAGACGAACTGTATCCGGCGTAATAGTAATAGTTGTCGTCCGTCTTGATGTTGACGTTGTTGAGAATGACTCCGAAGAGCTTCCCCCCCACCTCGTCGATCACCCTTTTGGCCCGCTGGGATACGTTCCTGGGATACCGGCGGTGCTGGATCAACAACAGGGTGACGTCCACCTCCTGGCTGATCACGGAGGCATCGCTGATTCCGAGGACGGGGGGCGAATCGACCACAATAACGTCATAGTTCGGACGGCAGATTTCCAGCAGGGACCCAAAACGCGCACGGCTGAATCCCCCCAGATCCTCCGGCCCCAGGCTGCCCGCGGTGAGCACCTCCATGTTGGGCACGTTGGTGCCCTGGATCAGCTCGTCCAGGGACGCCTGACCGGCAAGAAACTCCCCCAGACCGAGCGTGTTTTCCACCCCGACAGCCCTCTGCACGGAGGGACGGCGGATATCGCCGTCGATCATCAGCACCTTCATTCCGCTTTGGGCACATACCCAGGCCAGATTGAAAGCTGTCGTCGATTTCCCCTCCCCGGGACCCCCGCTCAACACGGTAATCGAGCGGGCAGAATCCCGCGCCCCGGTGAGATTGAGTTTGGCGCAGAGAATCCGGTAGCCCTCGGCGAAACGCGAGTTCGGGTCGTCCAAGGTGAGGAACTTCGCCCCCTTGGGTATCACCGCCAGAACGCTCAGGCCGAGATACCTCTCCACGTCGTCCATCGTCTTGATGCTCGTGTCGAGGTACTCGATGAAGAAGGCAAGGCTGATGCCAAGAACCAGGCCGACCAGAAGGCTCAGTGCGAGATTCAGCTTCAGGCTGGGTTTGACGGGACGGACAGCCGGCTCCGCCCGGTTCACAATCTGCACGGGCCGAGTTTCGATTTTCGATTCCACCGACTGTTGCCGGTAGCGGGCCGTAATCACCTCGAGGAGCTGATTCTGCGTCTCCAGATCCCTGCGGGCCTCATTGTAGGGCGCCAATCGGTCCGTCCGGTCTTCGCGCAGTTTTTCGCGAAGCACCTGCAACTCCTTTTCCATCGTCTCCACTTTCGCCTGGGATACGGTGAGGTCGATCTCCAGGGCCCGGCGGATTCCGGCGATCAGTTTGTTGAGCTGGTCACGCCGCTCCCCCGCCGCCCGCACCGCCGCCTGCATTTCCGGATGCTTTTTCCCGTAGCCCAGTTTTTGCATCTGGGCGACCTGCTGGAGGGCGTCCAAATACTGCTGCTTGGTCGAGGCCGTGGTGGGATCCTCCAGGTTGAGTGCAGGCAGGGTGGATTCCAGTTGTTCGATGGAGAGGTCGGCCACCTTTTCGAGGCGAACCTTGCGGGAAATCATGTCAGCCCGGAGTTCGCTGAGCTGTTCCCCTTTCTTTTGGATTTCCTGGTCGGCGAAGGTGGTCGACTGGACCATCGCCGTGGATCCGGGAAGCTCGTCAATCTTCAGGTCCTTGCGGAGCTTTTCCACCCGTGCGGTGGCGGCGGTGACGATCTCCTTCTGCCGCTCCACCTCGTTGGCCAGGGCCTTCAGCCCCGCGTCGCTTCGTCCGGTGATTTCGGATCGTCGCACCTCCTCATAGGAATCCGCGATGGTGTTGGCGTAGAGGGCCGCCTCGTCGGGGCGGGTGCTTTGACAGACCACCTCAATCAGCTTGGTGTTGCGGAAAGGCTGCACCTGGAGCTTGGTCTTGCGGAAGATTTGGAAGGCCTGGTCATCCGTGATGCTCCCTTCGGGAAGCTCCATCTCCTGGCAGAGCCGGGCGGCGATACCCAGCTTTTCGATCACCGGGTAGAGCACCTTTTTACTTTGGATGATTTCAAATTCCGTCTGGAAAAACACGGGGTCAAATCCCTCCAGATTGGACTGAAATACCTGCAGGTCCCGGTTTTCCTTTTCCACCCGCAGCACCGCGGAGGATTCGTAGATTTTCGGCTGAAGCTTGGTGACCACCCCGCCGGTTCCCATGACCAAAACCAGTATGGTAATGGAGGTGGGCCATCGGTTTTTGAGCACCCGCCACAAGTCGTTGACGTGAAAGGCGGTTTCTTGGGTGCCCGACCCATACCCATAACCATACCCGTAGCCATAACCAGGGGATGGGGCCTTACCTTGGGTCATGAAGTCATTCTAACCCCAAGGACTTATTTCGCAATCAGTAGGTTCCACGGAGCCCAAGGTAAACTTGGTTCCGGGTATAGCTGCCTCCATTCCCGTTGTTTTCGTCGAAATAGGAGCCGTAACTTGTGTAGGACCAACCCAATTCGGCGGCCAAGTACGGGTAAAATTCATAGGCAAACTTGCACTGATAGGTGACGGTGGTCTGCTGACCGCTGCCCAAATAAAGCGCTCCGGGGTAAAGGGCCTGCGTTTGGGATTGGCTCAACTCCGGCGTGAAGACCGCCAGATTGACGAAAAAACTCTGGATGACGGAAAACTTGTCGGTGAAGTAGTGATCCCAGTTGAAATTGAGAGTGTAAGCCTCCGAATCGGAGGAGGTCGTCAGGTTGGATTGCTGCACCTGCGCGGAAAACCCCGCGGAAACAAAGCTTTTCTCCTCATAATTCCAGGTCGCGCTGATCGAGGCGAAGGGGTTGACCCCGATTTCCTGTTCCCCGCTCCCCATACCGCCGGAACCGATCACCGTGGGGGCATCATTTAGACCGAAATTATCGTTGAGCTGGAGCCCCACCCTGCCGCTGAAAAAGAGGGTCGGCAGAAACACATGGTCCGCGCCGATGCTGAAGGCGGCCTGCTGGTTGTCCCGGTAGGTGTTGTCGTTGTCGTAATCATAGATTTGATAATCAAAGGAAAAGGTGCCGACGGTTTCGGGGGTGAAGTCGAGGCGGAACTGCTGGAAGGCTCCGTTGTTCATATAATTGTTGTTGGCCTGTCCTCCACCAAGGTAGACGAGGGTGTTGTTCCAGCGTGTGATCATGGATAACCGGTCCGTCACTCGGTAGTCGCCCTGGACCGTGGCCAGGTTGTTGATCGTGCTGGTGTTGAAGGTGGGCGCGATACCCGCCTGGACAAACTGGGCAACCAGCGGTTGCTCCGTGTAGAGAAAATTGTCCGCCAAGGTCACCGAGGTGCGCGGGTCGATCGCGTAGGTGTACCGCCCCACCAAAGTCTGGGCGTACTGGATGTCGTACTGCTGGTTGATGCTGGGGTAATAGGTTCCGGAAAAATCATAGCGCACCGCGGCATCCGCCTGGAGGCCTGTGTAATTGTAACCGAGGGATGGCTGAATCGAAGTGTAGGTCGAAGACTGGATGTCCTGCGTGCTTTGGTAGGACTGCGTCAGGGGATTGCTGTCATATCCCTCGCGCAAGGCCACCGTTGCCGTGAAAGGCTTGGTCGTACCCTGACCGGCAGAACCCTCAACTTGGGAAAAAAGTTCGGCAACGGAAAAAAGAAATGCGAATCCCGCGAAGAAAAAATGCAGGGCCGGTATGCAAATACTTTGGCCCAAAGCAATAAAGCGGGTGCGGCACTTGGCCATTCACCGGATTTTAATTTGATGGCGATTATATCAACCCAAAGG
>DDPU01000046.1:4155-4762 GCA_002342345.1 Verrucomicrobia bacterium UBA2460 | reverse complement strand
GAAATCAGTTCCACCGCTTGACCGTGGAGAGCAAAAGGTATTCGTTGTTGGGAGGAAGGGATGTGGCGAACGCCTGAGGAAGGTCGGGGGGTTTCTGTCTCCGGATAAGATCCCCCCAGTCATGCCACTCCGAATTTTCTGCAAGGATCTGGCTGTACATCCTGGCATCAGAACTCTCCGGAGTCAGGAGAATGCTGAACACGGGTTTGACGCGGTCGTGAATTTTCAGAAAATCCGACCGGGTGGTGGGCAGCCAGAGCGTGGGTTGCGCGGCATACCATGCCTCCGCCGCGGGAAGATCCGAGGCTTGCAACTCCCCAGGCTCAAACCATGAACGCATGAACAAAAAAATGGGCGGATAGGTTGGGGGATAGGCGAACGGTCCGGGCTCGGGGAGAACCATCCGCGCCACCACCGGCCAAGCCGCTACCAAGGCGATCGCCGTGGCAAAAAGGCGGCCTAAAAGCTCGAGGGGGAGCCTCCAGCGCTCGATCAAAACCCAAAAGTAGGCGGCCCCGTAAACACAAACCGCCGGCAGAAGCGCCATCAGGATCGGATGCCCCTCGGTTTCGTTTGCTCGCTGGACGAAAGAAGTGGCGACCAGCAA
>DDPU01000046.1:1796-4101 GCA_002342345.1 Verrucomicrobia bacterium UBA2460 | reverse complement strand
ACGACAGCCAACGTTCCGGCAATCGCATTCCCAAAAACGGCCGGGCCACGCGACAACAAGTCCGTGAATCCGCGGAGAACTGAGCCGATCGCACGCTGCCACATATACGCTTTTTCGGATTCAAAACTGTAGGTTCGCCAGACCATCTCGCCGGGGAAGCGTCCGGAATCCGCAAGAAGAAAGCCCCAGTTCAGGCCGATCGGGTTGCGGGTGACCAACCAAAGGCGAAGGATCCATCCGGCAAAAAGGCCGAGGGCCAGGAATAATCCGACAAGCATCGGCCATTTTTGGGAGCGAAAGAAAAAGGCAGCCAGGACGGCGGCGCCCAAAACAGGCCAAAAATGAACCATCTGGACCAGGGTAGAAATCCCCAGAAGAAAACCCGCCAGCGCCAGCCAGAACCATCCCAGGATAGAGGATGCCCCCTCCTCTTCCCCGTCGTCCCCGTTCCGACTGACTCCCAGACAAACAAACAAGCCGGAAATTGCATAAAGAAAAACCGAAGCCAGGGTTGCTCCCCCGGAAACGGCGTGAGTCCATAAAGGCGAACTACCCAGAAAGAAAGCGACAGCGAGAACCCCGGTGCCAACATCAAATTGTCGCTGCGCCCAGGCATAAACGGCGAAGGTTGCCGCGATCAACATGCCCAGCTGAACCAACAGGACCATTTGATCGGGTGGAAAAACCCGGAACCCCTTGAGGGCCTCGCCGGAGAGATCGAACGGAACCGTTTTGGTGACCATTCCGACCTTGAAAAAAGCCGCGAGAACGAGCGGGTAAAGCGGCGGATTCAGGGTTTCGGGGAACGAGGTGACCGCGGGAGCCTGCTCCCCCAGGTTCGACCGAACCTGCCAGAGGGCCAAGGGGCGGATGAGTAACGTGGTAAAACCCTTCCCTTGGGCAATTTGACGTGCCTGCTGCGCGGCATCCATCGCCTCGAATGTCCTTAATCCGTTGAATTCCCGGAGACCAATCCAGGCGGCCAGGCCGGCGACCGCAAGAAAAACGGCAAACCGGACCAGCCAGGCCCTCAACGGCCCGGCCTCCACATCGTAAACCCAGTCTTGGAGCGATCTCATGTTTTGGCGG
The DNA here is from genome assembly GCA_002342345.1 of Verrucomicrobia bacterium UBA2460. Lineage (GTDB taxonomy): Bacteria > Verrucomicrobiota > Verrucomicrobiia > Methylacidiphilales > Verrucolacustridaceae > Verrucolacustris. The sequence continues at coordinate 3,012 of DDPU01000046.1, read as the reverse complement.
AAGAATCTCCGGCCAATTTACGGTGCAAGGTCCTTCGGCTGATTCCAAGAAGTTTTGCCGCTTCCGTGATGTTTCCCCGGGTTTTTTCCAGGGCGGCTGAAATCGCTCTCCTCTCCAGCAGGTCGAGCCGGCACACGCCGGATAGATCGCTGCCGGCAGGCTCCGGCCCCTTCCTCCCTTGCACCGACGCAGGCAGATCCCCGGGCTGGATGATCCTGCCGCGGGCCAGAACCACACCGTGCTCCACCGCGGTTCGCAACTCCCGGACGTTTCCAGGCCAACGGTAGACCCGTAGAGCCTCCATCGCCTCAGGGGAAAACTCCAGGTCACCCTTGCCGTTTTCCTTCGCATACTGCTGCCGGAAGTGTTCCGCCAAAATCGGGATATCCTCCCGCCGCTCCCGCAACGCGGGAAGCGCGATCTGCACCACGCGGATGCGGAAGTATAAATCCTCCCGGAATTTACCCTCGCGAACCATGGCCTCCAGATTCCGGTGGGTGGCAACCACCAGCCGGATGTCGACTTCGATGGGCTTGTTGCCCCCCACCCGCTCAATCGTCCGCTCGCCCAAAACACGCAGAAGTTTGACCTGGGTCATCGCGTCGATTTCCCCGATTTCATCCAGAAACAGGGTTCCTCCGTTCGCCTGCTCCAGTCGCCCCAGGCGCCGCTCCACCGCCCCGGTAAACGCACCTTTTTCATGGCCGAAAAGCTCGCTCTCGAGAAGTTGCGGGGAGAGGGCGGCGCAATGCACCGCCACAAAAGGCCCCTGCCGGCGGGAACTGAGCCCGTGAATCGCCCGGGCCACCAGCTCTTTGCCCGTGCCGCTTTCCCCCTCCAGCAGGATCCCGGCCCGGGAATCCGCCACCTGCCTCACCTTGGCCAGCACGCTCTCCATCACGGGGGAATCCCCAAGAATCCGCTCCAAACCAAAAGATCGGTCCAATTCCTGCCGGAGTTTGACGTTTTCCTCCTCCACCTTGACCGTGCGGACCGCCCTTCGCAAAAGCATCTGCACCCGCTCCAAGTCCAGGGGCTTGGTGACGTAGTCATAGGCTCCCCGTCGCATCGCCTCGACGGCGTTTTCCACGGAACCGTAGGCCGTCATCACCACACAAGGGGGACGGGGAGAGCGCCGGAGACAATCCTCCAACACGTCAAAACCGCTTTCATGGCCGAGTCTCAGATCGGTCAGAACCGCGTCCATTTTTTCGGA
>DDPU01000046.1:0-1731 GCA_002342345.1 Verrucomicrobia bacterium UBA2460 | reverse complement strand
ACGCGGCGTAGCGCCTCCCTCGTGTTTTTTTCGTCGTCGACAATCAGGAGGCTGGGCTTGGAGGCGCTCATGCCTCCACTCCCGATGCCTTTTCCTCCAGAAGATGAACCCGTCTTTCCGAAAATGGCAGGCGCAGGGAGGCGGTCGTCCCCTTCCCTGGCACGCTCTGCAGTTGAAGGTCGCCCCCGTGTTCGCGGGCAATGCGCTGGACGATCATCAGGCCCAGGCCTGTGCCGCCGTGCCGTGTGGAGTAGAAGGCCTGCCCAAGGTGCGGCAGATGTTCCGGGCGGATACCCGGACCGTTATCCTTGAACTCCCAGACGGCAAAATCCCCCTCACGCCGCAAGCCGACCCGCACTATTCCCTGTTCCCCCGCCGCCTGCATCGCATTCCGCCCCAGATTGTAAACCGCCTGTTGGATTCTTTCCCGGTCCATGGGCACGGGACCGATCCCCCGCTCCACCTCTTTCTCCAGCAGGATTTTGCGGTCCTGCATTTCCGCCCTAAGGGGGGCCAACCCCTCGTCCAAAACCCTCTCAGCCGATTCCGGTTGCTTCTCCACAACCTGGGGCCTGAGCGCTCTGAGAAAGCGGGCAATCAAACCGTCCAAACGGGAGATCTCGGAGCGACATACTTCCAGCGAGGCCCTCACCCTTTCCGCGGATGTTCCAGGAATTTCGCGCAGGTCTTTCTCCATGATCTGGAGATGCAGATGCAGGCTGTTGAGTGGATTACCGATTTCATGGGCAACTTCCGCAGCAAGGAGGGTCAAAGCCTCGGCGCGGCCGGTTTCCACGGCCGAAATCGCCTCCGTCCGCTCCCGGGTCGCATCGTGAAACACCGCAACATGCATTCCTCCGCTCCGCCCGGCCTGCTCCAGGGGAACAAGTGCATACTGCAAAATTCTGAAATCCGGATAATTCACCTCCAGGGATCCGGAAGAAGCCTGTCCGGTTTGCAGAAGCCCCTTCCAGTCCACACCCCTCAGGGTGCGCCCCAAAGACCAGGAACCGGGCTCCAATCCGGAGGGAAGTCCGATCAACCGCTCTGCGGCTCGGTTCCAATAGACAATCCTCCCCTGTCCATCCACCACCGTCACACCCTCCTGCAGGGTGTTAAAAAGGGTCTCCAGAAATCCTTTTTCCTCCGCCAGGCGCCCGAGGTGGGTTTGCAGTTCGACGGACCCCACCCGCGGGGCGCGTTCCAGCAATTTTTCAAGGAACGAACTTTTCACAATCCCCCGCCCGCAGCTTAAAACCAGCGCTTGAACCGGAGCCAGATTCCCATGCCGAGCATCAGCGCAAGGGTAATCGCCAACAGCCACCAGTAAGCGTGGGGATGCTCCAGTTCGGGCATGCGGCGAAAATTCATCCCGTACCACGATCCCACCACCATCGGGGGGATGGTGATCGCCGTTAGGGCCGTCAAGACCTTGATTCCCTCGTTGGCCTCGTGGGCCGAGCGGTTCGTGTAGACGTCGAACGCCACCATCATCCGGTCATTGCAACCCTGCAAACGCTCGTCGATCCGGGCGAGCGCATCCTGCACGTCCCGGAAATACGGAAGCATCAGGGAGCGAATCAGCTTCGAGTCCCCCCTTGCCAGACGCGCGAGCACCTCACGCTGGGGTCGAAGGATTTGCCGCAGACCGGAAAGGCGCCGGCGGGCATTGAGGATTCTTTTGGAAAGATCCTCCTTGCGCTCACCGGACAACGATTTTTCCTCCACCTC
>DDPU01000082.1:13040-15022 GCA_002342345.1 Verrucomicrobia bacterium UBA2460 | reverse complement strand
GGTGCCGCTTTCCGATGATGACAGGATGTATTCCATAATCGGTGGTGACGGCAAAACCTACGGCCCTGTGCCAGCCGCGGAGATCCGGCGCTGGATTGCCGAGCACCGGGCGGATGGCCGGAGCATGGTGAAAAAGGAGGGGGAGAAGGAGTGGCAAAGCCTTGGGTCTTTGGAGGAATTTTTTTCCGGCCCGCATCGCAATCTCCTGCCGGCCCCCGAGACTTCCATACTGGAGATCCAGCCAGGATTGAAAGTGAGGGATTGCCTGAAGTCTGCCTGGAGCGCATTTGCGGCAGACCCTTGGAGAATCACGGGCGTGACAGCGCTTTCCTGGCTGGTTTTTTTTGTGGTGAACCTTATCCCCTTTGCCGGTTCTATTCTGGGGTTTTTGCTGAACGGACCTATTATGGGGGGATTGTTTTTCTTTTCCCGGCGGGCGCTTCTCCGTGAGGCCAGAGGAGTCGAAGATGTTTCCGAAACCGCGCAACAACGTTTTCTGCCCTGCTTTCTTTCCACAACCGTTTCCCAGATTCTTGCGGCCTGCCCCTTTCTGGTTGGCCTAATCCCAACGCTGGCGCTCGGCCTTGTCTTGGGTGGCGGCGAATGGTCCGGCCTTGAGGGTCGCCCTTTTTTGACGCTGGCAATTCTTTCTCCCGCTATTGTCGGGTTTTTGGCAACCCTTTACCTGAGCCTACTTTGGGCGATGGCCCTGCCTCTGGTCGCGTGCACCTCGCTGGGCTTCTGGGAGGCCATGAAAACCAGCTGGCGGGGAACCAGAGCCAACTTTTTTGAGTATTTTCTGCTTATGATTGTTTTGTGCGCTCTAAATTTCCTTGGTTTATTTTTATTTTGTATCGGGCTCTTCCTAACGGCCCCCCTCACCATGCTCGCCACGATGGCGGCCTATGAGCATATCTTCCGAACCGCAGTCCCCCGTTCTCGCTGACTCGCAGGCCCGGCTGTGCCTGGTTCTTAATGCCCTCATTCTGCCTGGACTTGGCACCTACCGATGCGGGGCACGCCTCCGGGGTATGGTTGAAATGACTTTGGCGCTGGGCGGCTGCTTCTGGCTCCTGCGTAGTCTTCTTGTCGTTGGCGGGGATTTCCTTGAAGACGGGGAAATCCTTCGGGCGTTCAAAGCTCACGCTGGCGGGCTTTTTCTGGGTCTGGGCGTCGCCACTCTCGCATGGCTTTCCGGTATCCTCTTTTCTTGGTCCCTATGGAGGAACGAGCGGGCAAGGTTAGGCTGGGTTCCGTAGGGGGTTTGGTTTCTCCCGCCATCCCTTTCCGGAAAACGGTTGTGATATTTCGACCTTTTTTGTCTCCAAGGTGAAGCCATTACCGTTGGCAAAGGGTTCGACCCGACCGGAGATCTCCAAGACGGGCTGCCGGGCCGTGACTGCTCCCCAGCGGTGGTAGGCATCGGCGAAAAGTTCCGTCTCCACCATTCCAGTCCGATCGGCAAGGGTGAGAAACTTCATGAAACGACCATCGGACTGCCGGTGGGACCGCTCGGCCACGATCAGCCCGCAGATCCGAACCCATCGGCCCGGATGCTGCCCCAGTTCTGCGATGGGGATGTAGCGGTTCCAGTCGATCTCCGGATACAGGTCGAGCGGATGACCGGAGGCGGTAAACCCGAGCAACTCCATCTCGTCCCTCAGTTTTTGGATCCGGCCCGGCTCCTCGAGTTGCCCGGGCAGGGCTTTCGGAGGGGGGGCAAACATCGGCAACTCTCCCTTCAGTTTTCCCTGGAAAGTCCCGTATCGGCGCCAGTCCCAAAACAGCCTCGTTCTCGAGGGCTGAAACCCGTCCAGCGCCCCGGCGCGGAGCAGGGAACCCATGGCCCCGGCATCCGGTCCGACCCTCTCCAGAAAATCGATGAGGGAATCAAACGGCCGAAGATTTCGTTCCTGCACGATCCGTCGGGGCAGCGCGTCGCCCACATCCCGAATCACCGCCAACGGCACCCGGATGCTTTC
>DDPU01000082.1:10574-12965 GCA_002342345.1 Verrucomicrobia bacterium UBA2460 | reverse complement strand
AACTCCCTGGGGTGATACCGTTTGAGGACGGCCGCCTGGTAGGCCTCCACCCCATAGGCGGTGGAGTGGGCCCGGCAAAAGGCGTAACCCTGAAAGCCGAGAAGCAGGCTCCAGACCTTTGCGATTTCTTCCGGAGTCCGACCTTTTTCGCGGGCGGCGCGGGCGAATTCGTGTCCCAACCGCTCCACCGTGATCATGTCCTGCTTGATCAGGCTACGGCGCAGAACATCGGCCCGGCCGGCATCGAGCCCGGCGAACGCCTCGCAGATCTGGAGAACGTGCTCCTCATAGGCGATTAGCCCGAAGGTGGAGCGGAGGACCGGTTCGAGGGAAGGGTGGAGACAGGGAATGGGAGAGAGGCCCTGATAGCGGCGGGCGAACTCCTCTTTTTTCAATTCGTTGGCGGCACCGGGGCGGATCACGGAGACGATGGCGATAAGGCAGTCGATATCCTGCGTCCGGCACATCCGGTTGAGCGTGGTCATGGCGGGACTTTCCACATGGTGGACACCGCGGGCCCCACCGGAACCGATCATCTTCCATACTTCGGGATCCTCCCACGGGGCGAGGCGTTCGAGATCAAGGCTGGAGGTTGGCTGGGGCGGTGAGGCCAACGGACTGGGGGCGAGAGGCTTGGCGGAGATGCCAAAGCGGGCGTCGATCCCGCTGGTGCGGAGGGAGGTACAGGCGTCGCGGAGGACGGAAAGACCCGCTTGGCCGAGAATATCCATTTTCACCAGTCCCAGGGCCTCGACGGCGTGCATGTCGAGGTGGGTGGCCGGCCAACCGGAGGCGGAGAAAAAGAGGGGAGAAAGATCGGTTATCGGCGGGCCGGAGAGAACCACGCCGCAGGGATGTGTTTTTGGATGACGGGGAAAACCGTCAAGACGTCCGGCCAACTCCATGGCGAAGGCGTAGGGATTTTCGCTGATAGGGAGGTCGGCGCATTCGCAGCTTTCAGCGACGGCGGCGGGCAGGTCACGGGCGCGGACGCGGGGGATGCATTCGGTGAAGCGCCGGATCTGGAACTCCGAGACGCCGAGGGTCTTGGTGATTTCGGCGAGGGCGGAACGGGCCTGGTAGGTGGAGAAGCCGCCGACGACAGCGCAGTGGTCCGGCCCATGGCGGCGGAAGAGGATCCTGATGACCTCCTCCCGGCGGTCGTGGGGAAAGTCGATGTCGATATCCGGAAGTTTGTGCATGGCCATGCGGTCGCGGTTGAGGAAGCGGCGGAAGTAAAGGTCGAAACGGACGGGGCAGACACCGGAGATGCCGAGGCAGTAGCAGACGAGGGAATCGGCGGCGGAGCCGCGGGTGATCCAGTCGATTCCCAGTCGGCGGCACTCCTGCAGAAGATCCCAGACGAGGAGGAAGTAGTCGGCGTAGCCGACCTCGCGGATGATCCGGAGTTCCTCGGCGAGCTGCCGCAGGACCCGGCGGTGCAGGGAGGGGTGGGCGCCGTAGCGGGACCGGGCACCGTCAAGAACGAGGCGGCGGAGAAAGACGGCCGGTGAGGATCCGTCCGGCGGGGAAAAACGGGGAAAGCGCAGACCACCCAGTTCGAAGGAGAAGGAGCATTGTTCGGCGAGGCGGAGCGTTTCGCGGAGCGGACCGGGATCGCCCCCGCAGCGGCGGAGGGCCTCAGCCGGAGAGGGAAAGGAAAAGTCTCCCCGGCGTTTGCGTGGGTCCTCCTGGCCGGCCCGGGTGAGGGTGCGGACCGACTGGATGATCTCGTAGGCGGTGCGGTCGCGGGGTTGGAGGTATCGGATCTCGGGAAGAAAAAGGGGAGTGGGGGAAAAAGGATTTCGGCCCCAGGGAGGTCGGCTGGGTAAGGGGATGGCGATCAGGCCGGAGGCGTGATCCCGGAGAAAGGACCGGGTGGGACGGGGCTCCGAGAGGATCCGGCAAAGGTTGGTGTAGCCGGTCTGGTTTTGGACATAGAGGAGGACAGGGCGGGGAAGGGGGGAGGCCCGGTCGGGTGCGGGGGTGATTTCGGCGCCGAGGACGGGGTGGATTCCGGCCTCCCGGGCGGCGAGGAAGAATTCGACCGCGGCATGGAGGTTGGGATCGGTGAGAGCCACCGCGGGGAGACCCAGTTCCCCGGCCCGCGCCACGATCGCGCGAATCGGCAGAAGGGAATCATGGAAACTGTAGTGGGACCGGATATTGAGAGGGGCATAGGAAAGCATGTTGTTATACATTTGTATAACAAACACGCCCCAGGAACCACAAGCGGGTTTTGGATTGGGGGAATCGGGGGCTTGGGGGAGAGTGGGCCTGTGAACCCGGAATTCTGGAAACATGCGGCGGCAGTGATGGTGGGAGGTGGAATGGGGTCGTTTCTCCGTTTCGTCGCCGGGGCGTGGGTGGTGCACCACCATCCCTCGGCCA
>DDPU01000082.1:9230-10484 GCA_002342345.1 Verrucomicrobia bacterium UBA2460 | reverse complement strand
GGCTTTCTCGGGGGCTTCACCACCTTTTCGGCGTTCGGCATGGAGACGATGTACCTGTTCAAGCGGGGCGAGGGGGTGACGGCCTGGGCATACATCCTGGCCAGCGTGGCGGGAGGGCTGTTGCTGGCGTGGGCCGGGGAAAAAATCCTAAGGTAAAATTCGGAAGGAGGGGATCGACTACCCGCGGTTGGAGCGGCGCTTGTAGTCGTTGATCAGGAGGTTGGTCGAGGAGTCGTGCGAGGTGACAGGGCCGGCCTTCTCCAGCTCCGGTTCGATCTTTTTGGCCAGCTGTTTGCCCAGTTCCACGCCCATCTGGTCGTAGGAGTTGATGTTCCAGACCGCGCCCTGCACGAAGATTTTGTGCTCGTAGAGCGCGATCAGTGCACCAAGGGTCCTGGGGTCGAACCGCTGGACGAGAATGGAATTGGTCGGGCGGTTGCCGGGGAAAATCTTGTGGGGAAGCAGCTTCTCCAGCGCCTCGCCCTTGAGGCCCTCCTTCTCCAGTTCGGCCCGGGCCTCGGCCTCGGTCTTGCCCTTCATGAGGGCCTCGGTCTGGGCAAAGAAATTGGCCAGCAGGATGTCGTGGTGCCTGCCCATCGGGTTGAAGGTTTCCACGGAGGCGAGAAAGTCACAGGGGACAAGCTTCGTTCCCTGGTGGATGAGTTGGTAGAAGGCGTGTTGACCGTTGGTGCCGGGTTCGCCCCAGAGGATCGGTCCGGTCTCCCAGGTGACCGGCTTCCCTTCGCGATCCACCCGCTTCCCGTTGCTTTCCATGTCGCCCTGCTGGAAATAGGCGGGGAAACGGTGGAGATACTGGTCGTAGGGAAGGATCGCGTGGGTCTGGGCCCCGTGGAAGTTGTTGTACCAGATCCCCAGCAGGGCAAGGGTGATGGGCAGGTTCTCTTCCGCCGGGCTCTTTTGGAAATGTTCGTCCATGGCGTGGGCCCCGGCGAGCAGTTCGGCAAAGCGTTCATAGCCGATGGACAGCGCGATGCTCAGCCCGATGGCCGACCAAAGGGAGTAGCGGCCACCCACCCAGTCCCAGAACGGGAACATGTTGGCGGGGTTGATCCCGAACCTCGCCACTTCCGCCTCGTTGGTGGAAAGCGCGACGAAGTGCTTGGCAATGTGCTTCTCTTCCCGGGCCTCCTCGAGGAACCATTTCCGCGCGGACTGGGCGTTGGTGAGGGTTTCCTGGGTGGTGAAGGTCTTGGAGGCGACCAGGAACAGGGTGGTGGCGGGGCGGCAGGTGCG
>DDPU01000082.1:7780-9139 GCA_002342345.1 Verrucomicrobia bacterium UBA2460 | reverse complement strand
TGGCCGGTGTAACCCCGCCACTCGCCCGAACGAACCTTTTCCGAAAAAGCTTTCATCTGTTGTCGGACCTTTTCCACCTCCGGCATGACGTCCCTGCCGTCCAACTGGAGCGGTTGGTTGGCGGGCCGGCGCAGGGCGATGTGGAGGACGGAACGGTTTTCCGTGAAGTTGATCTTCTCCCCGCGAAACATCCGGTCGCGAAGGTCCTCGACACCGGCTTCCTTGAGGAGCTGGCGGAGCAGGGGGAGGGTCTCTGCGTTGATTCGATTCTTGGAGTAGTCGACCAGGATATCGTTCCAGCGAAGGGAGAGAGCCTCCGCCCGGCCCGGATCCTTGGCGAAAAGGTCCCGCATCCGGATCTCCCGCATGCCGGCAGCGTGCGCCTGCAATGATTTCCAGGCAGGAAAGTCGACGGGAATCCTCATCGGGACTTTATGAAGAAAAAGCGGGCGGAGGGAAAGGTTGGGCTTGGGCCGGATCCGCGAATCCGCACTGTAGGGAAACCGGGCGCGAAGCCCGGGCGTGACCGGAGAAAGAAAAAAGTTTAGGCTTCCGAATGGTCCGAGCCGGAATCGTCGGTTTGCCGAATGTGGGGAAGAGCACCCTTTTCAACGCGGTGACCCGCACCCGCAAGGCGCAGGCGGCCAACTACCCATTCTGCACGATCGAGCCCAACGTGGGGGTGGTCACGGTGCCCGACAGTCGCCTGGACTGGGTGGCGGCCATGTCGAAGAGCGAGAAGGTGGTGCCGGCCTCGATCGAGCTGGTGGATATTGCCGGTCTCGTCAAGGGGGCGAGCCAGGGGGAAGGGCTGGGGAACCAATTTCTTTCCCATATCCGGGAGGTGGATGCGATCGTCCAGGTGGTTCGTTGCTTTGAGGATGCGGATATTCACCATGTGGCGGGATCCGTGGATCCGCTTCGGGACATCGAGACGATCGTGACGGAGCTGGTTTTGGCCGACCTGGGGGCCGTCACCAAACGCCTGGAAAAGCCGAGCAAAGCGGCAAAATCCGGGGATGCCGCCGCCAAGGCGGAACTGGCCTTGCTGGAGAGACTGAAGAAGCACCTGGATGGTGGATCACCGGCACTGACCCTTCCGGTGACTGATGACGAGGCCAAGATGGCCAAAAGCTTTTTTCTTCTCACCTCCAAACCGACGCTCTTTGCCTGCAACGTGAAGGAGGAGGATCTGGGGGCGCTCACCAAGGGGGAGCGTTCCGGTAGAACAGGGGAGCAGGTGAAGAAGGTGGAGGAGTATTGCAGGCAGAGGTTGGCCAGCAAGGCGGTGGTGGTCAGCGCCCAGATCGAGTCGGAGCTGGTGGATCTGCCGGAGGCGGAGGGGAAAGAGTACCTGGC
>DDPU01000082.1:2965-7727 GCA_002342345.1 Verrucomicrobia bacterium UBA2460 | reverse complement strand
CGGGCGTGGACGATCCATGCGGGGGACCGGGCTCCGCAGGCGGCGGGGGTGATCCACACGGATTTTGAGCGGGGGTTCATCGCGGCGGAGACGGTTTCGTTTGCCGACCTTAAGGCGGCAGGAGCGATGGGAAAGGTGAGGGAGGCGGGAAAACTGCGGGTGGAGGGAAAGGATTATGTCGTCCAGGACGGGGACGTGATGGAGTTCCGGTTCAACGTTTGAGGCGCCGATGGCCAAGGCCAAGATCCACGTTATTCGGCACCCGGTGGTCCAGCACAAGCTGACGCTGATGCGCGAAAAGGGCACCAGCGTGACTGAATTCCGGGCGTTGGCCAGTGAGGTGGCCATGCTGATGGCCTATGAAGTGACCCGTGATTTTCCCCTGTGCTGGAAAAGAATCTCCACACCGATGGGCAGAATGAGGGCCCCGATGCTGAAGGGGCAAAAGATGGTGCTGGTGCCGATCCTGCGGGCCGGGATGGGTTTGCTGGAAGGGATGCTGCGGATGTTTCCCTCGGCCCGGGTGGCCCACATCGGAATTTACCGGGACCACCGCACCTTGGAACCGGTGGAGTATTATTTCAAGGCATCGAAAACCCTGCGGGACCGGGATCTGATCCTGATGGACCCCATGCTGGCCACCGGCCATTCCGCCATTGCCGCGGCGGACCGCCTGAAGGGGGCGCGGGCGAGAAGCATTCGCTTCCTTTGCCTCCTGGCGGCGCGGGAAGGAATCCGAAACTTCCACCGGCACCACCCGGATATCCCGGTTTTCACGGCGGCGGTGGACCCGAAGTTGAACAGCCACGGATACATTATTCCGGGGTTGGGCGACGCGGGAGACCGGATTTTTGGAACCCTCTAAACCAAGACCTCGCCGGCCGTCAGGCTGGTGAGGAGGCCATGCGGAGCAGGAAAGTTCCGCCGACGATCATCAGGAGGCCGAGGATCTTGGCGGCGGTGACGCTTTCTCCGAAAGCGAGGACGCCCACCACAGCGATGAGGGCGGTACCCACCCCGGACCAGATGGCGTAAACGATCCCCACTTCCAGCGTTTTCAGGGAAAAGGACATCAAGCTGAAGCTGCCCAGGTAAAGGAAGACCACTCCGATGGAAGGCAGGAGACGACTGAAGCCGTGCGAAAGTTTCAGGCAAACGGTGCCGGACAGTTCCAGCAGGATGGCGATGGCCAGGATCCACCAGGGATTCACGGTTTTATCCTAGCCGGGGGTTTCCGGTTGAGAAACGCAATTCGCCAAAACCGGTCTTTTGGTTATGATGCCGCCTTGATGAAGGGGCTGTTTTTTCTGGTGTTGTCGGCCTGTCTGGCTGGTTGTGGCGCCGGGAGGCAACTCCATGAGGCGAAGAAAAACACCGTGATGGTGGAGGTGACCTCCCAGGTCTGGGACTATCGCCTTCCTTGGAATCCCGGGACGGTTTCCTCTGGGCGTGGGGCCGGCTTTATCCTTCCGGGAAAAAAGATTCTCACCAACGCCCATGTGATCAGCGGCGCGCGAAACATCACCGTACAACGGGAGGCGGATCCCCGCCGGTATTCTGCCAAGGTCAAATATGTGGCGCATGATTGCGACCTGGCGATGCTGGAAGTCGAGGACCCTGATTTTTTCCGGGGCACATCCCATTTGGAGCTGGGGGGGATCCCGGAGCTGGAATCCGTGGTGAGTGTCTATGGTTTTCCCATTGGGGGGGACCGACTTTCGGTGACACGCGGGGTGGTCAGCCGGATTGACTATAACGCCTACACGCATTCCGGAAGGGAGTCCCACCTGGCGATCCAGATCGATGCCGCCATCAATCCCGGGAACAGCGGGGGACCGGTGATGCAGGACGACAAGGTTGTCGGGGTGGCTTTCCAGGGATTCCGCGGGGATGTTGCCCAGAACGTCGGCTACATGATTCCCACCCCGGTCATCCGGCGGTTTCTCCGGGATGTCCAGGATGGCAAGTACGACCATTATGTGGACATCGCCATCCGCTGGATGCCCCTGGAGAACCCGGCCATGCGGAGGCATCTGGGTCGTTCCGAGGACCGGCGCGGGGTGGTGGTGACCGATGTGTTTACGGAAGGATCCTCCGACGGGCATCTGCAAAAGGGGGACGTGCTGCTGTCCATTGACGGACACCCCATAGAAAGCGACGGCTCCGTCCGGCTGGAGGGCAAGCCCGTGCAGTTGGAGGAAATTGTGGAGCGTAAGTTTGCGGGTGACGAGGTGGTGCTCGAAGTGTGGCGGCAAGGCCGGATGGAGACGGTGCGCATCCCGCTGCGCCCGGCTGACATGTTCTCCCTGTATGAGTTCCTTTATGAACCACCGCCCCGGTATGTCGTCTACGGTGGGCTGGTGTTTCAGCCACTCACGGCAAACCTCATGGCTGTCTTGTCTGGATCCGCGGACCTCCGCCTGAAACAGAAGTACTCCATGTTCGCCCTCGATCAGGTGTACCGGGAAACCCCGGAGCCGGTGATCCTTTCTGCGGTTCTCCCGGATTCCTCCAACGTCTATCTGCGAGGCCTCGCCGGGCAGATTGTCCGCGAAATCAACGGCCGAAGAATCCGGACCTTGGCCGACGTCGAGCCCGCCCTGGATCTTCCCGTCGATCGGACGGTGGTCCGGTTCGAGGGGGAAGGCCGTCCTGCGGTGCTTAAAAAGACGGATGTGGAGGCCGGAATGCCCCGCATCATGGCGCAATACAGGATTCACGAGCGTAGCCGGACGGAGCTCGGGGATCGTCGCCTTGCCAAGGGCGAGCATCCCGCGCCCGGCAAATCCGAATGAAGCGTTTTTTTCTTCCCCTGGTCGTGATTCTTGCCGCGGTGACCCTGGCAAGGGCAGCGGAACAGGATGAACCCCAGGGGTCTGTTGTGCGCGTGCGCGCCAGCATCCAGCCCTATGACCAATTCCGGCCATGGCAGAAAAAAGCACCCTACGGCTTGAACGGCACCGGGGTGGTTCTTCCCGGAGGCAGGGTTTTGGTGACCGCCGCCCTGGTGGCCAACCGCACGGAAGTGGGGCTGGAAAAACCCGGTTCCGCTGAAAAATGTCCCGCCCAGGTGGAGGCCATCGATTACGAGGCAAACCTCGCGCTTTTGCGTCCCAGTCGGCCCGAATTTCTGGCCGGGTTCCGCGGGTTGGCGCTGGGGCCGGCCCTGCGGGCAGGAGATGACGCGGAGGTATGGCAACTGGAGAAAAACGGGGAGCTCCTGCGGAGCCATGCCGAAATTCTCACCGTCGGTGTCGGCCGTTACCCCAACGACGAGGCGGGTTTCCTTCAGTACGGCGTAAGGGTTTCCCTGCCGAAGCGGGACGACAGCTACACGCTGCCCCTGATCCGCCAGAACCAGCTGGTGGGCATGGTGATGATGTACGACCGGGATTCCCAGGAGGGGGCGGCTATTCCCGGTCCGATGATCGACCGGTTCCTGCAGGACGCGGGGGACGGAAAGTACGAAGGGTTTCCCACGTTGGGGGTCAGCTGGTCACCCCTCCGGGATCCGCTTTTGCGCGAGGAAGTCTCGGCTCCGAAAACGGGTGGTATCCTGGTGACCAGGGTGAATCCCAGGGGAACTGCGGGACGGGCCGGACTGGTGGAGGGGGACATTCTTCTGGCGGTGGACGGGATGAAATTGGACGAGGATGGCAACTACCGCGACCCGCTGTATGGACCGACCGCCATTGGAAACCTGGTGCGGGTCAGGCCCAAGGTGGGGTCCCGGGCAAGGTTTCTAGTTTCCCGCATGGGCAAGGAAATCGAGCTGGAAGGCACCTACGACCGGAGGGCGCGGGATGAAGTGGCGGTGCCCACCCTGGCGTTCGATTCCCCCCCGCGCTACGTGGTGCTGGGCGGGTTGGTTTTTCAGGAGCTGACCGGGGCCTACTTGCAGGAGTGGGGGGACAAGTGGAGCGAGCGGGCGCCCCAGCGGCTCGTCGAATATTTTGTCTTCCAGCAGGAGAAAAGGCCGGATCCGGAAAAGAAGGTCGTCTTTTTGAGTCAGGTCCTGCCTGCCCCCATCAACCTCGGATACCAGCAGTATACGGGCCTTGTTTTGGAAAAGTTGAACGGCAAGGAGATCCGGAGCCTCGAGGAGTTGGCGCGGGAATTCGATGGGGCTTCCGACAGGGAACTGCTGCTGGAATTCCGGGATGACCCCGGAAAGCTTGTCCTCGACACGGCGGAAACCCGCGTCAAGCAGGAGGAGATTCAAAGGTCGTACGGACTTCCCGCGTTGCGAAAGTTGTAAGGCCGCCGGGATGGCTGCGATGTTCGGGCTGGATTATCCCCAAAAAAACTCCGGCAAAGGCGGGGGATGCCGGGAGATGTTTTTGAGCGGCTACGCGGTCTTTGACCTGGATGGGACGCTGGCCGATTCGCTGGGGGACATTTCCCGGGCCCTGGGACGGGTGTTACGGCGGCATGGCCGACAACCGGTTTCGGAGGAGGAGACGCGGGAACTCATCGGCAGGGGGCCTAAAACGCTGGTGGAGCGGGCATGGATTCTGACGGGGAAACCGGCTGGGGAAGAGGCGGGTGTTCTGGCGGAGGAGTATCGGCAGGAGTACCGAAAAAATCCGAAAGGTGGAACCCGGTCGTTTCCCGCGGTGGAAGAGGGGCTAAGGAGACTGGTGCAGAGGGGATGGAAACTGGGGATCTGTACGAACAAGGACGGCCCGGCGGCGATGCGGTTGGTGAGGGAACTGGGTTGGGATCGGTGGATCCGGGTGGTGGTGAGCGGAGAGGAAGGTTT
>DDPU01000082.1:0-2901 GCA_002342345.1 Verrucomicrobia bacterium UBA2460 | reverse complement strand
GCCGGGGTGGAGGGGGTGTTTTTGGGCCACGGCTACGGAAATTCCGGGAAGATGGGCCTAAACCGAATGCATTATTTTGAAGAGGCGTGTTCCCTGTTCCGGTGGATGGCCAAAACCCCGATTCGACGGGAGCAGCAAGATGCGAGAGGCGGAAGGGGGGTTAGTTCGGACCGGGGATGACCGTGTCAGCCGGCAGGACGGGGCCCCGCACCCGGACCAACTCGCACACGTCCATGGTTTTTGGTTGTTCCCCGGGAAACTCGACCAAAGCGGATCCGTAATCCTTGTGCGATGATTCCTTTTGGATGGTAAGCACCGTGCCCTCGGTCATTCGC
Organism: Verrucomicrobia bacterium UBA2460; assembly: GCA_002342345.1. Taxonomy (GTDB): domain Bacteria; phylum Verrucomicrobiota; class Verrucomicrobiia; order Methylacidiphilales; family Verrucolacustridaceae; genus Verrucolacustris. The sequence continues at coordinate 2,566 of DDPU01000082.1, read as the reverse complement.
TCATCGTAAGCCGAGACCACGCGGTCGCCCGGCTCGAGTGGCCCGAGAAACTGCCAAAAGCAGTCGTCCAGCATGCCGTTGGTTTCCTTGAGGTTTTTCTGGAGATCCTCTTCCAGATCGTCCGGCTTCAAAGCTTTGACCAATCCCTCGATCAGGCGGGTTTGGCGGTCGAGGATGGCGTAAAGCCGCCGCTCCGCCTGTTCGATCCTGATTTCATTGGCGGTCATGGCGAAGGCGGGCGGGTTTTTGGATTTTGGGGAAACCTTTTTCATTGGGGATGGGGTGTTCGGGAATGCGGGATTTCAGGATTTTGAGGGTCGGAGAAAAGGGGGAAAAAAGAGAACACAACTCAGGATGATGGAAGGCGAAAGACGGTAACAGTCACTTTTTCCGCAGGAGCGAGGAGCCTGTCATGGAGGCGGGTTTGGGGATGCCAAGCAGTTCCAGCAAGGTGGGGGCAACATCGGCGAGGATGCCATCGGCCACCCGGTGGCCGGGGGAGTCGGCCGCCACATAGAGGCAATGGACGGGGTTGGTGGTATGGGCGGTATGGGGGGAGCCGTCGGACTGGAGCATCTGCTCGCAATTCCCGTGATCTGCGGTGACGATGGCCTTGCCGCCCTTTTTCAGCAGGGTATCGAGAAGGCGGCCGGTACAGGTGTCGATGGTTTCGACGGCCCGGATGGCGGCGTTGAGAACGCCGGTGTGGCCGACCATATCCGGATTCGCGTAATTGAGGATAATCAGGTCATCGAGGCCCTTTTCGATGCGTTCGACCGCCCGGTCCGTCAACGGAACGGCGCTCATCTCGGGTTGAAGGTCGTACGTGGCGACCTTGGGGGAGGGGACCATGATCCGCTCTTCGCCCGGGTTGGGGGGTTCCTTGCCTCCGTTGAAGAAGTAGGTGACGTGGGGATATTTTTCGGTTTCCGCCATGCGGGCTTGTCTGAGACCGCGGGCGGCGACGACTTCACCAAGAAGGTCGTTCATTTCCGCGGGGGAGAACAGATGGCGGATGCCGAGGGTGGAGAAGTCGGCCTCATACGGGGTGAGGGTGAAAATTTTTGTCCGTGGTTGGCGGCTGACGGGGAAGGAGGCAAAGGCCGGATCGGCGAGGGAACGCACAATCTGACGCATGCGGTCGGCCCGGAAGTTAAAAAAGAAAAGAACATCGCCATCCCGGATCACCGGGGTGGTAACACCGGACAGCACGACGGGTTTGACGAACTCGTCGGTCACCCCGGCGGAATAGGAGGCGGCCAGGGCGGCTTCCCCTGAGGCGGAGGGGGAGCCTTGGCCCTCCAAAAAGAGGTCGCGGGCAAGACGGACCCGTTCCCAGCGTTTATCGCGGTCCATGGCATAGTAGCGGCCAATGACGGTGGCGAGACGGGCCTGGGGAGTCTGGGCGATGGCCTTTTCCAGGGTGCGGACAAATTCCCTGCCAGAGGTGGGGGAGACGTCGCGGCCGTCGGTGATGGCATGGACAAAGATTTCGGATGAGCGTTGTTGGCCTGCGATGCGGAGCAGGGCCAACAGGTGATCGAGATGAGAGTGAACACCGCCGTCCGAGACGAGGCCGATAAAGTGGAAGCGCTTCCCGGCGGCCGCGGTGAGGGCCTCCAGAAGGACCTTGTCCGTGGCAAGGGCCCCTTGGCCGATTGCTAGGTTGATCCGGGTAAGTTCCTGATAGACGATTCGCCCGGCGCCGAGGTTGAGGTGGCCGACTTCGGAGTTCCCCATTTGTCCCTCGGGTAGGCCGACCTTCAGGCCGCTGGGTTCCAACCGGGCCCACGGGTATTCCCGGTAAAGGCGGTCATGCACGGGCGTTTTGGCGAGAAGAGTGGCGTCCCCCTGTTTTTCCGCGCCGGCACGACCGGCGGGGTTGATGCCCCAGCCATCACGTATGAGCAGGAGAACCGGGCTAGGCATGATTACAAGGCTACGCCACTGGGTGAAAAAATCGAGAGTCGAATTGTCGCGTAAATTCGGAAGTACTCGTGCGGCAGAGACTTGGGGATTGAGGTTTTTACGGAAAAGGAGATAATTTCCACATGATCGATTCCTTTGTTTTCAGCGAAGGCAGGTTGGTCAGCCATAATCTGGAATGGGAAGCCCTGCGTTTGGCGCGGGCCGACCGGGGTTTGATTCTGTGGATCGACCTCACCAGTCCAACCGAGGAGGAGACCAAAATGGTGTTGGAGCAGTTATTTGAGTTTCATCCCCTGGCCATCGAGGACTGTGTTTCCCGTAGTGAGCTTTCCAAGGTCGAGGATTACGAGGATTACCTCTTCATGATCGTGCAAAGTGCCTCGGCGGGGACGGAAAAGTCCGTGCAAATCAGTGAGCTCAACATGTTTTTGGGAAAGGAGTTCCTGGTCACCTTTCATCAGGATGCCATTCCCGCCCTGACATCCCTCAAGGATCGGCTGGGCAAGGGGGCGGGACCGCAGGCGCGGGGATCGGACCGGTTGGCTTACCAAGTCCTCGATCTGGTTGCGGATTCCTATCTCCCGGTGATCGACCGGGTGACGCAGGAGATGGAGGAGGTGGAGGAAAAATCGTTGTC
>DDPU01000063.1:3746-10799 GCA_002342345.1 Verrucomicrobia bacterium UBA2460 | reverse complement strand
GACGATGTTGTTGATGTCGCCGGCAAGGGCGAGGGTGACCACGTCGGCGGGTACGCCGTCGATCACCGAGCGGGCCTGCTTGCCGGAACCGCCATGGGATTGGTTGATCTTCACGTCCTCCCCGGTTTTTTTCTTCCAGTAAGCCCGGAAGAGCTCGTTGTACTGCTCGTAGAGCTTCCGGGTCGGGTCGTAGGAGACGTTGAGGAGTTCCCGCCCGGCCTGGGCGGTGAGGGCCAGGGTGAAGAGCCCGGCGATGAAAGTAAGTTTGGATTTCATGAGTGGATTTTCCTTTCGGTCTCCCTTGGGGTTAAAAGAACAGCTGAAGCCTTGCGGTGAAGGCGATTTCGTCGTTGGAGATCGAGTTTCCCTGTCCGGGAGAGCCAACCCCGGACCCATCAGCGGAAGAGCTGAAGTTGCTGGAGTAGTACCAGGGGGTATAAATCGCGTTGAAGTAGGCCCGGATGTTGGGATTCAGGTACCAATTCAATCCCAGGCTGTAAGAGTTAAATCCACGGACATTGCTGGCAGCGTTTCCGCTCGCAAAGGTGTTGGAACTTCCCGGGGTTGGTTGGCGGAAAAGATCGCTATCCAACTGCAACTGGTCGGCCCGGAAAGCAATCTGCCATAGACCCACGGCATCCGGATCCTCGGACTGGAAGAAGTCAAAGTTGTTCTTCGGAACCAGACTGTCGAAACTATTGTCTTCGCCGGTAATGTTGTAGGACAAGGTCGCCTGCCAGGCCCAACTGGTGTCACGGATTTGTCGCTGCTGGGTAGCACTGCCAGTGTTCAGGGTGACTCCTTGGCTTTGGACGATGTATTCCGCCTGAATCCCCCAGGGGCCGTAGTAATAGAAGGCCTGGGGATTGATGCGATAAATGGCACCGTTTCTTTGGGCGGCGCTGTTCCAGGTGAAGCAGGTGACGCCCGGATCGGACGAGAAGCTGTTCAGCCCGTTGGAGATCGCGGAGCTTCCCGGGGCGTAGTCATCGGCGTTGGCATAAGTCCCGGCCACCCCGAAACCGAGTCCGGATAATTCGTCGGCATCGTTCACGAAGGGCCTTGCAAAAAGACGCGCCGCGATGCCGTAACCATCCTGGGTATCGGTGGTTTGGGTGTAGTTGTTGGGAGCCGAGGCAAACACCCCGACGGCCCAATTCAGGGTGTCGTCAAAGAGCAGTCCGTTCGGCATAAAACCCAACTGGCGGTTGGGCTGCAGTTGCCCCACAGGGCCGCGCTCCATAAACACGGTGTTTTGGTCGGACTGCAGCATCTCCAACCCGATGGGGGGTTTGAATTTTCCCAACTGGATCTGGATTTCCTTTTGGGCATTAAAATTCAGCCACGCATCGCAAATGATGGCGGTGTTGCGTGTGTTCTGTGCATCCAGAGTTCCGAAATCCGGCATGAAGCGGAAGTCGATGTACTTCCAAAGGGTGCCGGATGCATATACCCGGGCCCGACGGATGAGGAACTGGTTGTTGGCATCGTTCTCCTGCCCGAGGTATTGCCGTCCGTCCAGTTGGAGGGTTCCTCCCAGCCGGAGAGCGTGGTTGCCGTCGGCGGATTTGACCACGAACCCCTTTTCATTGAAGGAAAGATTGGGTGCGGTTGCCGCCTTCTTGGCGGCCTCTTCCTCGGCCACTTCCTGCTTCCTCTCCACAATGCTGAGGCGTCCATCCGCATCCATGGCCAACCGTTCGTCCTGAATGGCTGCTCCCTGCCGATCATCCTGGGGTGTGCGCATATTTCTGCGGTCCCCGCCGAGGAGGCTTTCTTTGGTGGTGGTTCCCCCGATGTTTTGGCCTGTGCCCTGTTGTTCGGTGGTCGGGGTGGCCCGGTTGGCATTTCTTTTCAGATCGGCAATCTCCCTGCGCAGCGCGTCCAACTGCTCCTGGACCGACTGATCCTGGGCGTTGGCCGAGTTCTGGGCGTGGATGAAGGTGAGGGGGGTCGTCACAAGGATGAAGACGCCGAAGCGCATCAGGAACCGGACGAGCAGAGTGATGAGGTTTTGATTCATTGGAGGTTTCCTTGGTGGGTTTCAGAGGCACCTCCGGTGGTCCGGTCAGTTCCGCTTGAGCTGTCGTTTCGAGGGTGTTGGGTTTCAATCCTCCCGTGTGGGTTTGGGGTTTCTTGAGGAAGGGGTTTCCAGGCGGGTTTTTTCCGTTCGCTCAATCTGGACAATCCGGCCGTCATGGACCGTCAGCAGGATCTGGCCATAGCGGAGTCCGCTGAGCTTCTCCTGGATCACCTTAATCCAATTTTGATCGGTGGTTGTCATATACGATTAAAAAAGTCGTTATTAAGGCCTAAAAATTTATATTCCGTCGCCATTGACGCCCTGAAGGGCCAGCAGTTCTCCGGGTAAAACAGGGGTATTCAGCATGACTTTGGCCAAGGAGGCCTGGTCCATGACTTTGGCCACGTAGTTCCGGATTTCCAGGAGGAGCCTCCGGAATCGGCAGACGGCCTCCTGCGTGCAGGGAATGTAGTTCTTAATGGAGACGCATGGAATGGGGGCGAGGAATCCGTCAAAAAATCTAACTACCTCACCCATAGATATTTTCGATGGATCTTTTGCAAGAAAATAACCGCCTTCTTTCCCGGCTGAGCTATCGACCCAGTTCTGGGATTTGCAGTCGAGAAGGATGTGCTCAAGGAAACGTTTGGGGACATCGTTCCGGCGGGCCAGTTCCCGGATGGGGATAGGTCCACGACCTTGATGTTCCGCCAAGGTGAAGAGCACCCTCAGGGCATAATCTGTTTTCTTGGAAAGCTGCATATACGATAAATTTGATCGTATATATATTATGAAATCCGTCAACAAATATTTTTGCCTATTTCAAGAATGCAGTTTGCGAAGCGGCGGACTCTTTTCCGTTGAAGAGGAGCTTTCGGGTGGGAACAGCCAACATGAATACCGGGTGGACGCTGAAATTTGGTTGGGGGATGGATTGACGCAACCCAGCGAGGTTTACAAAAGAAGATATGGGCCCCCGTGATCGCCAGAAGAAGGAGGCCGCGAGGGCGGCTCTGGGGGAGGTGCCCAAGGGTTGCTGGCTGGGGGTGGGAACCGGATCCACGACCAATCATTTTATCCGGCTTTTGCCGAAGAGATGGGTACGCGGGGCGGTGGCCAGTTCGGTCGCGACCGCCCAAGCCCTGAAGAGGCGGGGAATCCGGGTGGTGCCGATGATGCCCGCAAGAAGGCTGGCGGTTTACGTGGACGGGGCGGACGAGGCCGATTCCGGTCTGCGGCTGATCAAGGGCGGGGGCGGGGCACTGACCCGGGAAAAGATCGTGGCGACGGCTTCCCGGAGGTTCATCTGTATTGCCGACGGCTCCAAGCTGGTGAAGCGGCTTGGCCGGCATCCGGTGCCGCTGGAGGTGGTTCCGATGGCACGGGAGCAGGTGGCGGCGCGGGTGAGGAAACTCGGCGGCAGGCCCGTGTGGAGGAAGGGCTTTGTGACGGACAACGGCGGGGAAATCCTGGATGTGCACGGCCTGCGCATCACGGACCCGGCGGGACTGGAAAAGAAACTGGAGGCGATTCCCGGCGTGGTCTGCGCGGGGATTTTCGGGAAGAGAAAGGCGGATCTCTTGTTGCTGGGGATGCCGGCAGGGGTGAGGCGGGTCAGAGCCGGCTCAAAAACTCGCTAGTCAGCTGGCGGTAGCTGGCGGCGGCGGCGCCGGAGTTGTCGTATTCGTAAATGGTGCGGCCGTGGCTTGGTGCCTCGGCGAGGCGGACGGAGCGGGGGATGATTGTCTGGAACACCTGGGTTCCGAGATGTTGCCGGAGATCCTCGCTGACCTGCTGGCTGAGGCGGGTGCGGGCGTCGTACATGGTGAGGAGGATTCCCAGGATGGAGAGGTCGGGGTTCAGGCCGCCTTCCCGGATTTTCCCGATGAGGTTGAGGATTTTGCCGACGCCCTCGAGGGCGAAGTATTCGCACTGGACCGGGACGAGGATCCTCTCCGCGGCGACGAGGGCGCTGGTCATGAGAAGTCCGACGCTGGGTGGGCAGTCGAGCAGGACGAGGTCGAAGGCGGGATCGTGCCTGAGGGGGGCGAGGGCCTCGCGGACGCGGAGGAGGGGGTTTTCCAGGCCAGCCAGTTCGATCTCCGCGCCGGCGAGGTCCAGTTCCGAGGCCAGCACCTGGAGGTTGGCTTGCCTAGCGGGTTGCAGCATTTCCACGGCGCGGGCCTGGCCCAAAAGGACGGGGTAGAGGCTTTTGCCGGGAACGCTTTCCAAGCCCAGGCCGCTGGTGGCGTTGGCCTGGGGATCGAGGTCGACCAGGAGGACGCGGCGTCCGGCCTCGGCCGCCCCGGCGGCGAGGTGGATGGCGGTGGTCGTCTTGCCGACGCCGCCCTTCTGGTTCACCACGGCCACAATGCGCACAAGACAGGAAACGACGGGCGAGGGAGGGTTGTCGAGAGGTTTCGGACGGGCGAACCTTGACCCCTTGGAACAGTTTTTCTATTTTTAAATCTTTCCGATGATCTCCGTTGAAAATTTGTCGAAACGTTACTCGGGAGGTGAAGCCGTCAGGGGCATATCCTTTCATGTGGCCAAAGGAGAGGTGGTGGGGTTTCTTGGTCCCAACGGGGCGGGCAAGTCCACGACCATGAGAATGCTGACCGGGTATCTTCCCGCAACGGACGGAACGATCGAAATCGCCGGAGCCCGCCTGCCCGAGGAGAGCCTGATCGTCCGGCAAAGAATCGGTTACATGCCTGAGAACGTCCCCCTCTACCCGGAAATGAGGGTGGAGGAGTTTTTGGGCTACCGCGGCCGCCTCAAGCGGGTGGCGCGCGCGGATATCTCCGCGAGAACCGCGCAGGTCCTGGACCAGTGCGGCCTTTCCGAGGTTCGCCGCAAAATCATCGGGACCCTTTCCAAGGGATTTCGCCAGCGGGTGGGGCTGGCGGACGCCCTGATTCACAATCCGGCCCTTTTGATCCTCGACGAGCCGACCGCCGGCCTTGACCCGCACCAGATCCGGGCCTTCCGGGAGCTGATCAAGGANNCTGGGCAAGGACCGGACCATCCTGCTTTCCACCCACATCCTTTCCGAGGTGGAGATGGTCTGCAGCCGGGCCATCATCATCAATCGGGGCAAGATCGAGGCCTCCGATTCCCTCGCCAATCTGGAGAAAAGGGTGCAAGCCGGTTCCCTCAAGGTCGAGGTGCGGGCAGATCCCGCCCAAGCCCTGGCCAAACTCCGCAGCCTTCCCGATGTCAGCCAGGCAACCGAAATCAACAGGGCCGGTGACTGGGTTTCCTTCGAGGTGGTGGCCGCGCCGGGACGGGATATCCGGGGAGAGGTGGACGGCCTCATCAAGAAGGAGAATTGGCCGCTCCGGGAGTTCCGGCGGGACAAGGCCAGACTGGAGGATGTTTTTGTGGAGCTGACCCAGGATTAAAGGGAGAAGAAATTTATGACACGCGCCTTCTGGATTTTATGGAAACGGGAAACCGGGGCCCTGCTTCTTTCCCCGATCGGCTGGGTTTTGCTGACCTGCATGGCCCTGGTGAACGGATTCAGCTTCAGCCAGTGCGTCTCCTACCTCGGGAACGGTGTACGGGAATTCACGGTGATGCAGATTTACTTCTATCTCTTCCACTTTTGGTTCGTGCTGATCGTGCTGGTCCCGGTGCTGACGATGAGGCTTTTTTCCGAGGAATACAAAACCGGAACGATCGAGATGCTGCTGACCGCCCCGGTTCGGGACGGGGACGTCATCCTCGCCAAGTTTTGCGGGGTGCTTGCCTTTTACCTGCTGCTTTGGGTGCCTTCCCTCGCCGGGTTGGGCGTGTTCCAGGCGGTGACCGGAAACACCGTCCCGGTGGCGTGGGTGCCCTTGGGGCTCTCCTACCTGATGGTGCTGCTGATCGGCATGTTTTACCTGTCGATCGGTTTGTTCGGGTCCGTGCTCAGCCGCAACCAGGCGGTCTCCGCGATGATTTCCTTCACGATCATCGCCCTCCTTTTCTTCGCCGGCTTTCTCAGTTACCTGGTTCCGGATCCCGGTTGGAGGGAGGCGTTCAACTACATCTTCATCCTCGAACAGATGCGGGCCTTTTCCATGGGGCTCTTTGATTCCCGTCCGGTGGTGTTCTATCTGACCGGGACGGCATTTTTTCTCCTGCTGACCCAACGGGTGATGGCTGGCCGGAGGCTGAAAGGTTAGCCCGGCGATGGCCACCCCTCCGCCCGTCTCCCGTCTGCGGCAGGATCGCCGTATCCGCACGCTCAACCACTGGCTCTTTCTGCCGATCCTGCTGTTCCTGTTCCTGGGGGCAAATTACATCAGCTGGCGGCATTATTTTCGCGCCGACTGGTCGCTGAACCGCTTCCAGCAGATCTCGGGTCAAACCCTGAATCTTCTCAAGAATCTTCCGGGCGAGGTTGTCATCACCACCTTTGTCGCGCCCGAGGGCGATTCCACCGGCAACCTGATCCAGGAGGATGTCCTCAAGCTCCTCGAGGAGTACAAATACCGGGCCGGGGGGAAGGTGAAGTTGGTCACGGTGCATCCTTACCTTGATTTCCAGGCCTCCCAGCAGCTGGTGGAAAAATTCAAGCTCAGCAGCAATGAGAACGTGGTCATTCTGGAATACGGGAACCGTTCCAAGGTCCTCAAGGTGGCGGAAATGGCGGAAATTGATCCCGGGATGATGATGGTGGGGGGTGCGGCCCGGGTGAAATCCTTCCTGGCGGAGGAAAAAATCTCCTCGGCGGTCAGCGAATTGGTCCAAGGCAAAACCCCGAAGGTTTATGTCTCCCAGGGGCACGGGGAGTTTAACCTGCAGTCCTCCGACCAGGATCCGGCCGGATACTCCAAACTTGCCGCCCGTCTCCGCTCCCAGAATCTGGAGCTGGTTTTTTGGAACGCCGGGGAACAAGAGGGGGTTCCGGCCGACGCCGATGCCGTTCTGGTGGCGGGATCCAAATTCCCCTGGTCCGCCTCGGCCCTCGGTGCCTTGCGCGCCTATCTCGCGAAGCCCGGGCGTCTGCTGCTGGCCCTGGACCCCGGGAGTCCCACCGG
>DDPU01000063.1:1241-3706 GCA_002342345.1 Verrucomicrobia bacterium UBA2460 | reverse complement strand
CCTCGACGAGATCGTGGGTTCCCGTTTCTCCCTGCACCCCGCCATCCGCTGGATTGAAAACGTCGGGGGATCCCTGCGTTTCGCTCCGGCCCGCTCGATCACCCTGAAACCGCAGTCTCCCGGAGCCACCGTCAAAACGGAAATGCTGGTGGAGACCTCGGAGCAGTGTTGGGCCAAGTCCTGGCCGCTGGCGGCGGGGAAAAAACAGGATTTTGCCGAGGGGGAGGACCGCAAAGGCCCGTTCACCCTGGCGGCGGTGATCGACGGTTCGGCCCCGGGGGACAAGGGTCGGGAGAGCCCGGCCCTGCGGGTGGTGGCGATGGGCTCGGCATCGGCTTTCGCCAACCAGAACCTATCCCCCCTGGAGGTGGATTTCATGGTCAACGGACTGCAGTGGATCCTGGGAAGGCAGGAAGCGCTGGGAATTTCCCCCAAGGAGCCCGTCGATTTCGCCGTGGCCCTGGATGACCGCAAGCAGTGGGTGATCCGGACTTTGTTGTTTTTGGCGTTGCCCCTGGGTCTTGCCGGAGTCGGCGCCCTGGTGTGGTGGCGGCGGCGCCACTAAATTTGGCCGCATGAGCACCCCCGGTTTGCTGGTGGCGGCCGGCCTGATGGTCCTGATGCTGGGGACCCTCAGTTTCCTTCAGAAAAATACCCCGGGCACGGAGCGGGCCCTGCGGGAGTCCAAGCGCATGACGCTTTTGCCGGTGCGTGACGGGGACCGGATCGAATTGCAGACGGCGAAGGGAAAATTTCTCTTCCAAAAAGACAAGGGCGCAGAGTGGAGGATCCTCAGCCCGGTGGAGACGGGGGCGGACGGCAACACGATCGGCCAGCTCCTCTCCGAAGTGCAGTTTGTCGAGCTGATGCAGACTTTTCCGAGCGAGGCCAAAACCGAGGCCAACCTGCAGACCTTCGGATTGGGCCGTCCCAGCCGCACGCTGAAGGTGGCGACACCGGAGGGGGAACTGGTGGTGGAGATCGGCCGGGAAACCCCCCGGCCCGGGGGGGTTTATGTCAGGGTGCGACAGCCGGGCTCCGGGGAGCAGTTGATGGTGGTGCAAAACCAGCTGGTGGAGGCGATGGACAAGGAACTCGCAGCCTGGCGGGAGAAGCGGGTGTTTCCGCTGGTGGTTCCCGAGGTCACCGGCTGGTGGATGCGCCAAGGAGCCCTGGAAGTGGAGGTGCAGAAAAACCCCGAGGGACGGTGGACCGTCCGCAGGCCGGTGGAGGCGCCCGCCGATCCCGCGGCGGTGGACGCCGTCCTTGGGGAGATCTCCGCCCTGAAGGCGCTCGATTTTGTGGCGGATTCCGAAGGGGAGCTGGCGCTCTACGGGCTGACGGCCCCCGCCCAGAGCTTCGAGGTGAAAACGGCTTCGACAAACCGGATCCTGCAGGTTGGCCTGGTCGATCCTAAGAACACCAACCAGATCTTCGCCAAAATGGCGGATCGTCCTTCCGTGTTCACCTTGGCGCGTTCCTCGCTGGATTCCCTGGGGAAGTTGCCCGACCGGATTCGGGATCGGCGTTTGGTCACCTTTCCTTCGCCGGACGGGGTCACGCGGCTGGATTTCTCCGGAAAGGGAGGGGATTACCGTCTGGAAAAAGAAGGGGAGCATTGGAAGCTGACCTGGGGGGAAAACAGCCGTCGGGCCGATCCGAAACGGGTGAGCCGCTGGCTGGAGGCGCTTTTTCAGGCGCGTGCCAACCGTTTTCTCGCAACGGAGGATCCGGCCAAGCTTGGTTTTTCCCGGCCGAGGCTCTCCGTGGTGATTTCCTGGAAGGACGCCTCCCCGGCCGGGGCGCAGACGAAAAACGAAACCCTGTTGTTTGGCGAGGAAGCCAAGGAGGAGGCCTACATCCAGAACTCGGCGATTTCCGGAACCATGGCCACTCCCGTGGCGTTGGCACGGGAAACACCGGATGGCGTCGCCGGGTGGTTTGCGCGGAGGTTTCTTCCGGGCGATTTCGGTTCCGTCCGCGGCGTGATTTGGACAGGCGGCGGGCAGCGCAGGGAGTATCGTCGCGGGGCGGAAGGAGGGTGGGTGCAGAATCCAGGGGGCGAAGCGCCCGCGGTGGCCGGCTACGCGGCGCGGGTGGAAGGCCTGGAGGTTCTTCGCTGGACCGCATTTTCCGGAAAAAAGGACGCTTTTCGGCCCGAGATGGAACTGGTCCTTGAGGGAGATGGAGGGAAGAAGACGCGTTTTTCGGTGGGACGGCCCTCCGCCGACGGGAGCGTTCCCCTTCTCCGTGAGGGGGACTCGTTCCTTGGTTGGATCGGGCGGGGCGCCGGGGAGTGGCTCCGGAAAGATCCCGGCCTGCCTTATTCCCCCGCGGCCGCGGCGCCATCCGGAGGGTGACGGAGAGGCCGTTTCCGCTAGGCTGAAAGCCATGGCGGATGGCTCCATCTCCCCGGCCCCGGCCAGGCAAAGCCGGCTCCGTCCCCGGCTGTACGGCGTGGCCAT
>DDPU01000063.1:716-1170 GCA_002342345.1 Verrucomicrobia bacterium UBA2460 | reverse complement strand
AATCCCGCTCTTTCCCCGCAAACCAACATTCCCGCGGCTCCCTCCCCCTGAGCATGGACAAGGGAAAGTCCTTTTCCTGGGGTTGGGCGGCGGGTGCCCTGGTCGCGGTCCAACTGGTGGTTCTCGGCGGCCTTTGGCAGCTACGCCAAAAAGAAAGCCGTCCCGCGGGCGGATGGGATCTGGATCCCCAGGCGGTGCAGCGCGAGGGCGACCAGGAAAGGGAGTCCCGGGAGGCCCTGCAAAATCTGCCTTTGCCTTCCGGGGCCTCCCGACTGTCCCTGGACGGGGCGCGGCAATCCTCGCCCTCCGCGGGGGACCTGCTGGCCCAGGCACGGCAGTTGCAGTCCCAAGGGCAGCTCGACCTTGCGGAAAAACTGCTGTCCCGGGCCCGGGAAATGGAGCCCCGCAACCAAGCCGTGCAGGTGGCCGCGGCCCTGCTTGCCGAATCGCGGGA
>DDPU01000063.1:237-671 GCA_002342345.1 Verrucomicrobia bacterium UBA2460 | reverse complement strand
GTGGAGGAACGGCTCCGCCTCGAGCAGGTGGCCCGGTTGCGGGAGGAAACCCTGGCCCGGCAGCCCAGGAAAATGGCCCTGAGCGGGGTCCGGGAAGAATCGCTGTCCGGGGAGGGGAAAAAGGTGGGATGGCAGGTCCGGGTCGTGGAAGGCGTTGGAAACGTGGATCCCGCCAAGATCTCGGTGCGGGTTTCTTTTTTTGAGAGGGCACCCGAAGGACTTTTGCGGCCGGCGGAATCCACCCTGCCGCATTGGGAGCCTTCCCCCCCCGTCCAACAGGGGGATGCCGACCGTGTGGTCTATGCCGAGAGCAGGATCCGTCCGGGAAGCCGGTATGCCGGATACCTGTGGCAGCTGTATTATGCCGGGGAACTGCAGGATGAAAGGGTCAGCCCTGCTTCCCTGCGGGGAGTTTTGCGTGAAAAGCCGCGGAG
>DDPU01000063.1:0-146 GCA_002342345.1 Verrucomicrobia bacterium UBA2460 | reverse complement strand
CACAACATAGCCATGGCACGCACAAGACCAAGTCGGGAATTGACGGCGCCGGTCGTGGTGGTGGGCAGCGGGATAGCCGGCCTCAGCTTTGCCCTGAAGGCGGCGCGGCACGCCCCGGTGCTGCTCTTGACGAAGAAAAACGCGGC
>DDPU01000017.1:8411-9144 GCA_002342345.1 Verrucomicrobia bacterium UBA2460 | reverse complement strand
CAGACCCGCGACCTCCCGCCCGGATTTCTTGAGGGTGTGAAGGAGTTCAGCGAGCAGTTCGTCGGCCGGCTGGACGAGTTCGGTAAGATGCTCAACCGGAACCGCATCTTCGTCGACCGCACCAAGGATGTCGGGGTGATCTCCGCCGCCACCGCGCTGGATTTCGGGCTGACCGGTCCCAACCTCCGCGGCTCCGGCAACGATTACGACGTCCGCAAATATTTCCCGTACCTCGGCTATGAGACCTATGACTTCGAGGTGCCCGTCGGCCAGACGGGCGACTGCTACGACCGCTTTGCCGTCCGGATGGAGGAGATGAGACAGAGCGTGAAGATCCTCCTACAGGCCGTGGCCAAGATGCCGGGTGGTGCCTGGATGGTGGACGATCCGAAAAACGTCCTCCCGCCCAAGGACAAGGTTCTTACGAAGATGGAGGAGTTGATCCACCAGTTCATCGTGGTGACCCAAGGTCCGGACGCGCCTCCGGGCGAGGTCTATTTCGGTGCAGAGAATCCGAAGGGCGAGCTGGGCTTTTACCTCAACAGCCGGGGAGGGGGCGTGCCGCATCGTTTAAAAATCCGCGCCCCGTCATTCTGCAACCTCGGCGTCCTCAACTCGCTCCTGCCCGGTCACACCGTCAGCGACGTGCCCGCCATCCTGGGCAGCATCGATTTCGTCATGGGGGAGTGCGACCGATGAGTCTTCCGCTGGAGGCCGGCACCGAGAACTGCGC
>DDPU01000017.1:4620-8368 GCA_002342345.1 Verrucomicrobia bacterium UBA2460 | reverse complement strand
TCCAAGCGCAGCGCCGCCCTGCCGCTTCTCCACCTTTGGCAGGAGCAGTTTGGATATATCGGTCCGCGCGGCGTTGAGTGGATTGCCCGCAAATTGGACCTTCAGGAGATTCAGGTTTTGGAATTGGTCACCTTCTACCCCTGGTTTCGGCAGCGGCCTTACGGACGCTTCCATTTCCGGGTCTGCCGCACTTTGCCTTGTGCCTTGGGCGGGGCAGGAAAAACTTTCGCGACCCTGGAAAAACTGCTCGGCGTGAAAGGGGATCCCCATCACGGGGCCCTGGTGAGCGAGGACGGAAGGTTTTCCCTGGAGTATGCGGAGTGTCTGGCGTCGTGCGGGACGGCGCCGGTGATCCTTTGCAACGATGACTTCCACGAGAAGGTGGACGAGGCGCGCGCGGCCGAACTGGTCGCAGCGTGCAAGTAGGCCGGCCATGGCAGCGAAGGAACGGCGCCTGATCCTGAAGCATGTAGATGCACCCGGCTACACGCCGGACATCGCCTGTTACCGCAAGCACGGCGGTTATGAGATGCTGAAGAAGGGTCTTGCGATGGGCGCGAATGCCATCCGTGAGGAGGTAAAAAAGAGCCAATTGCGCGGTCGCGGAGGCGCCGGCTTCTCCACGGGGATGAAGTGGAGTTTCATTGATCCGGCCAAGGTGACCAAACCCATCTATCTCATCTGCAATGCGGACGAGTCGGAACCCGGCACCTTCAAGGACCGGCAGATCATCCACAAGGACCCGCACCAGCTTCTTGAGGGGATGATCCTCAGCTGTTTCGCCAACGGCGTAAAGCTGGCCTATCTCTACATCCGCTGCGAATTCACCACTGGATGGAAGGTCCTGGAAAAGGCGATTGCCGAAGCCAAGGCCGCCGGGTTTCTGGGAAAAAACATTCTGAATAGCGGCTACGACCTGGAGATCCACGTGCACCGTGGCGCGGGGGCCTACATCTGCGGGGAGGAGACTGGCCTGATCGAGTCTCTTGAGGGAAAGCGGGCTTATCCCCGGATCAAGCCTCCCTACTTCCCGGCGGTGCTTGGTCTCTACATGTGCCCCACGATCGTCAACAACGTGGAGACCTTGTGTAATGTGAAGCACATTGTCGAAATGGGGGGCGACGCCTTTGCGAAAATCGGCAAACCGAACAACACCGGCACCCGGATCCTCTGTGTCAGCGGGGACGTGGTGAAGCCGGGGTATTATGAGTTCGAGTGCGGGGTTCTGACGCTGGGCGAACTGATTCACGAGGTTTGCGGGGGGATCCGGGATGGCAACCGCATCAAGGCGGTCATCCCCGGGGGTTCCTCGGCCAAGGTCCTGCGCGCGGGAGAAATTTACAAGTTCAAGCAGAAGGGGGCCGACGGGACGATGGTGGAAGCGCAGATGAAGCTGGAAGACATCCCCCTGGATTTCGATTCCCTGGCCGCGGCCGGAAGCATGGCCGGCTCCGGTGGAATCATCGTGATGGACCACAAGCGGGACATGGTGGAGTGCCTGGCCAATATTGCCGGCTTCTATGCCCATGAATCCTGCGGCCAATGCACGCCCTGCAGGGAAGGGGTCCTCTGGATGAAGAAGATTCTTGCCCGGATCGCGGAGGGCCATGGTCGCGACGCCGACCCCGAGCTGTTGAAGGATGTGGCCGACAAGATTGCCGGCCGGACAATCTGCGCCTTCGGGGAGGCCGCCGCCTGGCCGGTACAAAGCTTCCTCGCGAAGTTCAAGGAGGAGTTCAATATGCGGATCCGCCGCAATGGTGCCGCGGCCAAAAAGGACATCGTCTCCCTCATCCACTGATCCCATGAGCACCCCTGAGAAACATCCGATGAACCCGTGGAACCACGATGTGGCCAAGGACGAGAATGACCTGATCGACGTCCAGGTGGACGGAGATTGGGTGAAGATGCCGCGCGGCCTCAATGTGGTGGAGGTGGCCCACAGGCTGAAAAAGTTCATCCCGCACTACTGCTATCATCCCAAGCTCTCCGTGGTGGGGAACTGCCGGATGTGTCTGTTCGAGATGGGCACGCCCAGGCTGGGCCCGGATCGCCAGCCTGTCCTGGGAAAAGACGGCAAACCGGAGATTGCCTGGATTCCGCGTCCCCAGATCGGCTGTGCCACCGGCATCACGCCCGGGATGGGCATCCGCACCGATTCCCCTCTGGTGAAGGACTGCCGCAACGGCGTGATGGAGTTTCTCCTGATCAACCATCCGCTCGACTGTCCGATCTGCGACCAGGCGGGGGAGTGCAAACTGCAGGAGTACTCCGTGGAGTACGGAACCGGCGGGAGTCGCTTCGTGGAGAACAAGGTGAAGAAGCCAAAGAACGTCGACCTTGGCGAGCGGATCGTCCTGGACGATGAGCGCTGCATCCTCTGTTCCCGCTGCGTCCGGTTTTCCAGTGAACTGACCAAGGACAACGTCCTTGGCTTTGTGAACCGCGGGAGCCACAGCACGCTGACGGCCTATCCGGGCAAGAGCTTCGACAACGACTACTCCCTCAACACCGTGGACATCTGTCCGGTGGGGGCCCTCACCAGCAAGGATTTCCGGTTCCAAATGCGCGTCTGGTTTCTGAAGGAAACCAAAGGGATCTGCACCAGTTGCGGCACCGGATGTAACATCACCATCGGTTCCCGGGAGGGGAAGGTGTACCGACTGACCCCGCGGGAGAACGAGGCGGTAAACTCCCAATGGATGTGCGACCACGGGCGGTTGAATTTTCACTATCTGGAAGACAAGGCGCGGTTACAGCAACCGCTCCTGCGGGCGGCGGGAGAGCAGTTTCCCGGGCCTTGGATCGACGCCCTCAGTCGTGCGGCCGAGGGGTTGAAGAAGGTGAAGCCGGCCGAGATTGCAGTGGCGGCTTCCGCCCGGATGACCAACGAGGAGCTGTATCTTTTGAAGCGCTTGGTGGAGGAACTCGGCGTGACCCAGGTGGACACCGTCAACCGTCCCGGTCAGGCCGACAAGTTTTTGCGAAGTGCGGACGGAAACCCCAACACACGCGGGGCGGAACTTCTGGGCCTTTCCCAGGGCGGCCGAAAAATGGTCTCGTGGGGAGTAGAGATCGCTGCAGGAAAGATCAAGGCGTTGCTTGTTCTGGGAGGTGAGGATGTGGTGAAGGCCGGGATACCGGAAAGTGCCCTGGCCGAGCTGGAAATCCTGATCACATCGGCAATTCTCCCTAATGCCACCACCCGGGTTGCCCATGTGGTTTTGCCCGGAGCGGGCTTTGCCGAAAAGACCGGTTCCATGGTGAATTTTCATGGTCGGCTGCAACGTTTCACCCGCGCCATCCCCACTCCGGGACAGGCGAGGGAAGATTGGATGATTCTAAGGGATCTGCGGGAGACCCTAACCGGGGGCAACTCCCTTCACTCCATTGAGGATATTTGGAAGGCCATGTCGTCGACGGTGGCCGCTTTTACGGGTCTCAGCTGGGCAAAGATTGGCGACCGGGGGATCCAGCTTTCGTCCGCCACGCCATCCTCCACTCCCGCCAAATCTTGATCGCACATTTCGGCAAACCCCACCTCCTGCTTGTCATGATGTTGGTCTCTTCGGTGTGGGCCGACGAGGTCCCCGAGCCTGATCCTGCCCCAAGCAGGGAATTTTCCGGGGAGACGAAAAAAGAGGTCTCCGGATCATCCCATGCCCGCCCGATTTTCACCGCCGCTGAATACGAGGGTGTCTGGAAGGATTTGGGACTCGCCGGGAGTCCTGGCGAAGTGGATTTTTTG
>DDPU01000017.1:3719-4518 GCA_002342345.1 Verrucomicrobia bacterium UBA2460 | reverse complement strand
CATGTCTGCAAGCCTTTCCACGCCAAGGAATTTCACTCCCGGTCAAACCAAGGAGGAACAGCTCAAGCTCGCCAAGGACGGCCTGGATGTCATCAACGACCTGCCGCGCTATGCGAAAGAAGGGGTTCAGGCGATCGAGCCGGACGATTTCATGCGTTTCAAGTGGTACGGGGTATACCAGCAGAAACCCAAAGAGGACGGATATTTCATGCTGCGGACCCGGATTCCTGGCGGGCAATTAACCCCGTCCCAGCTCCGCGAGATCGCCGCCCTGACGGACGACTTCGCCCATGGATTCGGCGATGTGACGACCCGGCAGACAGTCCAGCTCCACTGGCTGAGGATTGAGCAATTCCCCGAGATTTTCCGGCGCCTACAATCCGTTGGAATCACCTGCAGCGGGGCCTGTGGTGACATTGCCCGCAATGTGGTGGGGTGTCCGGTGGCGGGAATCGATCCGGACGCCATCCTGGACGCCACCCCGGAACTTCAGGCGGTGGACGCACACCTGACGAACAACAAAGAGTTCTCCAATCTGCCCCGGAAATACAAGATCTCCATCTCCGGGTGCCGGATCATGTGCACCCAGCCGGACATCAATTGTGTGGGCGTCTTCGGCCTGGAGCGGGGGAAGGAGAGGGGTTACGGCATTAAGGTGGGCGGAGGGCTTTCGGCGGCTCCGCACCTTTCCCAAACCATGCCGGTTTTCCTGAAGCCGGAGGACGTGTTGCCGATGGTCCACTACACCTCGGTCGTCTACCGGGATCACGGCTACCGGGACAAACGTTCCCGTGCGCGG
>DDPU01000017.1:0-3650 GCA_002342345.1 Verrucomicrobia bacterium UBA2460 | reverse complement strand
CGGATCCGTGGTCACCAGATGCGCACGATTGCCGACCTGACCGAGAGGTACGGGGAGAAGGGCAAGAGCGGAATCCGCGGGACAAACAAACAGAATCTCATCGTCACCTACGTGCCCGAGAAGAACGTGGCATCCCTCAAGAAGGACCTGGAGGCGGCCGGCATGGTGGTCGAGCCCAGCAACTTCCGCAAAGGCTGCGTTTCCTGCACGGGAATCGAATTCTGCAATCTGGCGGTGGGGGAGACGAAAAACCGGATGATCCGGCTGGTGGGGGAACTGGAGCAGATCAGCGGGCACTACCGGGACAAGGTCCGCATCCACTTTAGCGGCTGCCCCAGTTCGTGCGGCCAGCACCAGCTTGCCGACATTGGTTTCCGGGGAGCAACCCGGACGGTGGACGGTGTGAAGAAGGAGTTCTTTGACATGTTCCTTGGGGGAAAAACAGGAGCGGATGCGCGCTTTAACGTCCTGATTCAGCCGAAGGTGCCTTACGAAGAGGTCCACCTGTACATCGATAAGGTCTTGAGGGCCTACGAATCCAAAAAACAGGGAAACGAAAGCCTGACCCGCTGGCTCGGGCGGAGTAACAAGGACGAACTCAAGGCCATTTTCGCCGATGTGAGTGGGGCGAACGGGGCAGTCTCCTAAAGCCTGACCTGTAGCTTGTTTGACCTGGCTCCCCCTTGGGGGGATGATTTTTCAACCCCGTAAAGGGAGCTTATGACCCCAGGTTATTTCAACGGCACCGCCGCCTCTTTCCGAACTCAGCTCCACCCGGTGGATGAGGTGGGGATCAAGGAGAGGGCCGCGCGCCTGGCCACCCGCAGCATCAAAAAATCCTCCAAGATCGAGGGTCTCAAACTGGCTCTTTCCATGATCGACCTGACCACCTTGGAAGGCGCAGACACTCCGGGTCGGGTCCGGCAGCTGTGCGCCAAAGCCCTTCACCTCCATTCGACTCGTCCCGAACTGCCGCTGGTAGCGGCGGTTTGTGTGTACCCCACGATGGTGCGGATCGCGCGGGAGGCGTTGAAGGATACACCGGTGAAGATCGCGGCGGTGGCCACGGCTTTCCCTAGCGGCATGAATCCACTCGAGGTGAAACTAGAGGATACCCGCTATGCGGTCGGGGAGGGTGCGGACGAAATCGATATGGTGATTTCCCGCGGTGATTTTCTGCGGGGCGATTACGGTCGGGTAGCGGATGAGATCGCCCGGGTCAAACAGGCCTGCGGGCGGGCTCACCTGAAGGTGATTTTGGAGACGGGGGAGTTGGGCACGCTCGACCGGGTCCGCCTGGCCAGCGATATCGCGATGGAGGCGGGCGGAGACTTCATCAAGACCAGCACGGGAAAGATCCAACCGGCGGCGACACCCGAGGTGGTGTTGGTGATGCTGCAGGCGATTCATGACTTTCACCGCAAGACCGGTAAAAAAATCGGCATGAAACCTGCAGGGGGTATTGCCAATTCCAAACAAGCCCTTCATTTATTGGTGATGGTTCGCGAGGTGTTGGGTCCGGATTGGCTTACACCGGACCTTTTCCGGATCGGCGCCAGCCGCCTGCCCAACGACATCCTGATGCAACTGGAAAAAGAGCGGACAGGGGTGTACCAAGGAGGGGACTACTTCTCCAATGACTGAGACGACGACAATTTCCAAGGGGTCCGACTGGGGCTACGCACCCGCGCCGGAGAGCACCGACCACATCCGGTTGAAGGACCGGTACGGGCTGTTCATCGGCGGGAAGTTCACTCCGCCCGCCTCCGGGAAGTATTTTAAGACGATCAACCCGGCCAACGAGAAGGTCTTGGCCGAGGTGGCGGAGGCGGGGGAGAAGGATGTGGATCGGGCGGTCCAGGCCGCCCGCAAGGCCTACGACAAGGTGTGGAGAAAGATGTCTGGCCGGGAGCGGGGAAAGTACGTCTACCGGATCGCCCGGATCATCCAGGAGCGTTCCCGGGAGTTGGCGGTGGTGGAGTCGCT
The DNA here is from genome assembly GCA_002342345.1 of Verrucomicrobia bacterium UBA2460. Taxonomy (GTDB): domain Bacteria; phylum Verrucomicrobiota; class Verrucomicrobiia; order Methylacidiphilales; family Verrucolacustridaceae; genus Verrucolacustris. The sequence goes on along the minus strand of DDPU01000017.1, from coordinate 1,664 downwards.
GGATGGAGGCAAACCGATCCGCGAGTCGCGCGATATCGATATTCCACTAAGCGCCGCACACTTTTTTTACCACGCCGGCTGGGCCGACAAGTTGTCCTACGCATTCCCGGGAAAGAGAGTCTCCCCGGTCGGAGTGGCGGGTCAGATCATTCCGTGGAATTTTCCGTTGCTGATGGTGGCGTGGAAGGTTGCTCCGGCTTTGGCCTGTGGGAATACGGTGGTGCTAAAGCCCGCCGAGACGACCCCGCTGACCGCCCTCCTGTTTGCGGAGATCTGTCAGGAGGCCGGGCTACCCGAAGGGGTGTTCAACCTGGTGACAGGAGCTGGGGCCACGGGCGCGGCCTTGGTGAAGCATCCTCATCTCGATAAGGTGGCCTTTACGGGCTCGACCGAGGTCGGCAAGACGATCCAGAAGGCGTTATCCGGGCGTGGAACCAAGCTAACCCTTGAGCTGGGCGGAAAAGCCGCCCACATCATCTTTGAGGACGCCACCATCGATCAGGCGGTGGAGGGGATCGTGAATGGGATTTTCTTCAACCAGGGCCATGTNNNNGAGAGTGTGGAGGAGGAGGTGATCGCCAAGCTGAAGGCCCGGATGGAGACCCTCATCGTGGGCGACCCGCTGGATAAGAACACCGACATCGGTGCCATCAACTCGCGCGCCCAGTGTGATCGGATCAACGACTACCTTCGTATCGGCGTTGAGGAGGGGGCGGAATTGTTTCAGACGCACTGTGCCGTGCCGAGCAAGGGATTCTGGGTTCGGCCGTCCTTTTTCACCAAGGTGGCCCAGTCCCACCGGATCGTGCAGGAGGAGATCTTTGGGCCGGTGTTGGCAATCCAGACATTCCGCACGCTGAACGAGGCCCTGGAGAAGGCCAACAACACGCCTTATGGGCTTTCCGGCGGGGTCTGGACGGACAAGGGGTCCAAGATCTTCAAGGTAACCCGAGGAATCCGAGCCGGGGTGATCTGGGCCAACACCTTCAACAAGTTTGATCCGACTTCGCCTTTCGGCGGGTACAAGGAGAGCGGTTACGGGCGTGAGGGCGGTCGGCATGGTCTCCAGTCGTACGTGGAGCTGGCATGAGCCGGAGCGGACGCAACGGACGGCTGGATGTCCGTAAGACATACAAGATGTTGATCGGAGGAGCCTTCGTGCGTTCCGAATCCGGGAGGGCACTGGATGTGGAGGCGCCGGGCGGAAGATGGCTGGGACACGTGTGCCGGGCCTCGCGTAAGGATTTCCGAAATGCGGTTGTCGCGGCCAGGAAGGCTGCGCCCGGCTGGGCAAACATGACCGCTTATCTCAAGGGACAGATCCTGTACCGGGCGGCGGAGATGTTGGAGGGGAGGGCGGCGGGATTTGAAACGGTGCTGCAGTCGATCGGCTTAAGCGCATCAGCCGCCAAGGCCGAGGTGGCGGAATCGATTGACCTATTGGTTTATTATGCCGGCTGGTCGGACAAGTACCTGCAGGTGTTTGGCGCGGTGAATCCCGTGGCCTCGTCCCACTTTAACTTTTCCGTGACTGAGCCAATGGGGGTCGTGGCCTTTGTGGCGGGAGAGAAGAGACCTCTGCTGGACCTAATTTCCGGGATTCCTCCGATCATCGTCGGCGGCAACGCCGTGGTGGCGCTCTCGACCGGGCGGGCGGCGGTGGC
>DDPU01000058.1:4911-10152 GCA_002342345.1 Verrucomicrobia bacterium UBA2460 | reverse complement strand
TGCCAGGCCCGGCCGATTTCCAGGGGATGGAGATAAGGGGCGTTGACGATGCGGTACAGGTAGGTTTTGCCCCGTGCGGAAAAGCGGGCGTGAAACTTCGGTTTCTCCTTCCGGACGGACAAAACGCGGATCGCGGGGGGGAGGTGAAAATTCAGCGCGCGGAGAAGAACTGCCGGGGTGTGTGCCGGGGGAAGCTGCGCCGAGGCCGTCTGGCCGAGGGCGTGAACGCCGCGATCCGTCCGGCCGGAACCGGCCACAGGAAAGGGTTTTCCGAAAATTTTTCCGAGGGCGCCTTCCAGGGCGAGTTGGACGGTGGGATGCGGGTCCTGCCGCTGCCAGCCGTGGAAGTCCCCGCCAGTGTAGGCGACGGTGAGTTTAAAAGTTTGCAACTTCATGGGGGCAAAAGGGAGCCGCAGCCTATCGCCCGTCGGAATTTACCAGAGGAAAAACGCCGAGGAATGCCGCCACTCCCCTCCGAAGAGGCCCATCAACGAGATAATCAGTCGTTCCAGATTTTGTCGAAAACGTAGGTGAAACCGACAAAACCGCCGTAGGCATTGACGCCCTGATTCCGGGCGGAAGTGTTGGCGTTGGAGATGTGCTGGAAGGCGCCTTCGATGTTGAAGGTCCAGTTTTTGTCCAAGAGAAACCTCAGGCCGCCGGCAAACTGCGGGGTAAATTCCACATTGGCGCCGATGGCGTCCTGGTCGGACCAGTTCCGGGCGTTGGTATAGATGACCCCGGCACCGCCCTGAATGTAGGGGACGACGATCCAATCGGGCTGGACGAAATTATAGCGAATCAGCGCGGTGGCACCGACCATGTAGGTGCCGAAGCTGTACCAAACATAGGAACCGGTGGCCTCGAGAATCGCCTCAAAGGAACCGCGCAGGGGATCATTAATGCCGGCTTGGGGGCCCCAGGCATCGGGGGAGTCGAGAATCCAGCCCAAGCGAACGTTGTTTTGCTGGTAATTATAAACCGGAACCACCGGACCAATCCCGGAAGGCGAGAACATGGCACCGGTCATGAATTCCAAGGTGATCCGGTCCTCCACAAAAATATAGGATGCAAGATCATCACTATTAGTGGTTTGAGAGGAAGGAGATGTTTTTGAAGCCGTGGTGGATGCGGAGATATCCCCATCTCCGGCTTGGGCAGGGCAAATTGTTAACAAACCTGCAAATAAAATGGAAATACCGCTAAGGGCACGAGACTGCCTTTCAAACTTGCCTCCGAGGTGCATCGAATTTGACTAGGGATTGGATTGGGTACGGTCAAGGAATTGTTGGAGGATGAGAGTCGCTGCGGCGCTATCAACCTTTTGGCGCAACTCCTTCTGGTTCAGCCCGAAACCGGAAAGATCGCGGCTGGCTTGGCGGGTGGTGAGGCGTTCGTCCTGGGCGAAAATTTTTGCGGAAATTTGAGTTTCCATTTCCGCGATGAATTGGCGGACTTTTTCCGCGGAGGGGCCGTAGGAGCCATCCATATTTCTGGGCAGACCGATGACGATGGATTCCACGCCATGGAGCTGGACCAACTCGTTGAGTTTGGCGACGACCTCGCGGGTCCGGGTGTTTTCCAGCCAGGGTAACGGGGAGGCTAATGCGCCGGTGGGGTCGGAGAGGGCCAGGCCGATCCGGCGGGTGCCGAAGTCGATGCCCAGGATCCGGCTCACGGGGAGTGGACGGCCTCGGCGATGGGACGGAGGAAGGAGGCGACCTCCGCGGCGAGCCCCGCGTTCCGGCCGATTTTCCCGATGCGGTCCACGATGGCGCTGCCCACGACAACGCCATCGGCCAGCCGGGCCACCTGTCCGGCCTGCTCGGGGTTGGAGATGCCGAAGCCAACGCAGACGGGAAGGGCGGTGGTTTTTTTGAGAAGCTCGACCCGCCCGGAAAGCGTGGCGGGGAGGCTTTTCTGCATTCCGGTGACCCCCTCGCGGGAGACGTAGTAGATGAAGCCGGAGGCGCGGCGGGTGATTTCCTTCAGGCGGGCTTCCGGAGTGGTGGGGGCCACGAGGACGATGCGGCGCAGGTCGGCGGAAGGAGGAAGGTCCTGATCCGCCTCCTCGGGGGGCAAGTCGAGGAGCAGAAGTCCGTCAGCGCCGGCCTTGGCCGCGTCTTTTTCGAACTTTTCTCGGCCGTAGGCGAAAACGGGGTTGTAGTAGGTGAACAGCACCAAGGGGATATCGCATTTCTCCTTCCGCAAACGGGCGACGAGTTCCAGGACCTTGGGGAGCGTGGTGCCCGAATCCAGGGCCCGCTGGCAGCCAAGCTGGTTGACGATGCCGTCGGCGAGGGGGTCGGAAAAGGGCACGCCCAACTCGACAAGATCGGCTCCCGCCTCCGCGAGGGCGGGGACGAGCCGTGCGGTCGATTCCAGATCCGGATCGCCGGCGACCAGGTAGGCGACGAGGGCCTTGCGGTTTTTGGCGCGCAGGCCGGCGAACATCCGGTCGATGCGGTTGGTGGTCATGCCACCGGGAATCCTGCCAGAGCCGCGGGAGGGTTCACGCGGGAAAATCCACCTCGCCGGAGGCGAAGACCTTCCGGGAGCCATCGGCCAGAAGGAGATGGAGGTGCCCGGAATCATCCACCTGATCCGCCACGCCCTCGAAATCCTCGTTGCCTTGGCGGATGCGGAGGAAATTGCCCAGCTGTTGCCAGCCGGCGCGAAAATCCCCGAGCATCGCGGAGGGATCCTGATTCCAGCGGCTGGCCAGCGCTTCGAGAAAAGCCGCCAGCATCGTTGCCCTGGGAATGAGCCGGCCGGAAGCCTGGAGCAGGGAGATGGCGCGGTTTTTCAGTGCGCGGGGAAAATCCGCGGCCTGCTGGCCGAGATTGAGGCCAAGACCGAGGATGGCGAGGGGGAGGCGCCCGGGACGGGCAACGGTCTCCACCAGCAATCCCGCGAGTTTCCGTTCCTGGAGCAGGAGATCGTTGGGCCATTTGAGGGTGGATTCGATGCCGGTCAGGCGGCGGACGGCGTCCGCGGCGGCGAGGGATCCCATCATGGAAAGAAGGGGCAGTTGCCGGGCGTCCGGCTCCAGCAGGAGGGAGCACCAGAGTCCATGGGGACGATCGGAAATCCAGAAATGACCCTGGCGCCCGCGTCCGGCGGTTTGGATGGCGGCGGCCCAGACGGAGGGGATGGTTCCGGATTTGCGGGCAAGGTCCTGGGTTGAGGCGGCCTGCTCCACAACGTGAACCCGCCCCCGGAAAGGGTTGGACCGGGGAAGAAGGGTATCGACGAGGTCCGGGGTGAAAGGGTCGGCAACCACCGCCCGGGGAATCCTGTTCTTAGAGGGAGAAATTGCCGTAAAAGTTGATTTTGGGCTCTTTCATCTTCCGGCGGCGCTTGACGCTGGGCTTTTCGTGGGAGCGGCGGGCGCGGACATCACGGAGGATGCCCTCGCGATCGAGCTTCTTTTTCAGACGGCGGAGGGCCTTGTCGACCGATTCGCCGCGTTTGAGCCTGATTTCAACCATGGGGGATAGTTATATCGAAAAGGGTGGAGGCGGGGAAGGGCGTATTTTGGCTCCAGTTCAAGTTGCGGATGGGGAAAAAAGGGCCTCCCTGATCCAGTTATTCCCGTCCGAATCCAAAAGGCCTGCGAAATTACTGGAGGAGCCTGATTCCCGGCACAAAATATCCGGTTGTGGCCAAGCCCTTTGTCCATTTGCACTGCCATTCGGAATATTCCCTGTTGGACGGGGCCTGCCGGATTCCGGAGTTGGTGGCCCGGGCCAAGGAACAGGAGCAGCCAGCCCTGGCGCTGACCGACCACGGCAATCTTTACGGGGCCATCGAATTTTACCAGGCGGCGAACAAGGCGGGGGTGAAGCCGATCATCGGGTGCGAGGTCTACATGGCCCCCGGGGACCGTTTTGAGAAAAAATCAACCGCCGGCGGAAAGGACGCGAACTACCACTTTCTCCTGCTGGCGAGAAATCCCGAAGGCTACCGGAACCTGATCCGTCTGGTGACGGCGGCGCACCTTGAGAGTGTTTATTACAAGCCGAGAATCGACCACAAGCTGCTCGCGGCGCATTCGGCGGGGCTGATCGGGACGAGCGCCTGCCTCCGGGGCGAGGTGGCCGCCGCCTTCCTGGAGGGGCGGGAGGCGGACGCGAAACGGATCCTGGGCGAGTACCGGGAGATTCTCGGGCCGGAAAATTTCTTCCTGGAGATCCATGATCACGGCCTGCCGGAGGAGGAAAAAGTGCGGGAGTTTTACCGGCGCCTGGGCAAGGAGACAAAGACCCCGCTGGTGGCGGCCAACGACGTCCACTATGTCCGCAAGGAAAACGCCGTCACCCAGGAGATTCTTGTCTGCATTTCCACGAACAGCCGGATCAACGACCCGGACCGGAAGATGAAGTCCTACGGGCCGGAGTTCTACCTCAAATCGGCCGCGGAGATGGAGAGCCTTTTTGCCGGATTCCCGGATGCCCTGGAAAACACCGCGGCGATCGCGGAGCGGTGCGATCTGCAGCTGGATCTGGGGGGCAACAAATTCCCGGCTTTTCCCGTGCCGGCGGGGATGACGCGGGAGCAGTACTTCCGGAAGCTTTGCCAGGAGGGGTTGCGGAAGCGGTATGGCGACAGGGCGGGGACCGACCGGGAACTGCAGGAGCGCCTGGAATTCGAGATGGGGGTGATCGAAAAAACCGGATTCGTCAGTTACTTCCTGATCGTCTGGGACTTCATCGACTACGCCAAGCGGCAGGGAATCGCGGTTGGGCCCGGCCGGGGCAGCGCGGCGGGCAGCCTGGTCTCCTACGTGCTGGGCATCACCGACCTGTGCCCGCTCCGGTACGGCCTTTTGTTTGAGCGGTTCCTCAACCCCGAGCGTATTTCGCCGCCGGACATTGACATGGATTTCTGCCCGGACCGCCGGGAAGAGGTGATTGCCTACGTGCGCAACAAGTATGGGGAGCGGGCGGTGGCGCAGATCATCACCTTCGGAACGATGGGGGCGAAAATGGCGGTGCGGGACGTGGGCCGGGTCCGGGGAATGAGTTTCGGGGAGACCTCGCGGATCGCCGACCTGATCCCGAAGGTGCCGGGGGCGAAGCTGTCGGACGCGCTCCAGCAGGTTCCCGAGTTGAAGCGCATGGCGGAGGAGGAGACGGTCAAGGAGGTGATCGAATCCGCCCTGCAGCTGGAGGGAATGGTTCGGCAAAGCGGGACCCACGCAGCGGGGGTGGTCATCGCGGACCGCGACCTGACGGACTA
>DDPU01000058.1:3965-4828 GCA_002342345.1 Verrucomicrobia bacterium UBA2460 | reverse complement strand
CTTCTCAAGATGGACTTCCTGGGCCTGAAGACCCTCACGGTGATCCAGGACTGTCTGCGCCTGGTGGAGGAGACCACCGGGAAGAAGATGAAGCCGGAGGAAATTCCCCTGGACGACAAGAAAACCTTCGAGCTTCTCAACCGGGCGGAAAACATTGGCGTCTTTCAGGTGGAGTCACCCGGAATGCGGCGAACCTGCGCGATTTTCGATCTCAAGGGGATCGAGGACCTGATCGCACTGATCGCCCTTTACCGGCCCGGGCCCATGGACCTGATTGACGAGTACGTGAAGCGGAAAAAGGGGAAAACCGAGTTTGCCTACGAGCATCCCCTGCTGGAAAAAATCAGCGCCGAGACCTACGGGGTGCTGATTTACCAGGAGCAGGTGATGGCGGCGGCGCGGTTGCTGGCGGGGTACACGCTGGGACAGGCGGATCTTCTGCGCCGGGCGATGGGAAAGAAAAAACAGGAGGAGATGGCCAAGCAACGGGAAACCTTCGTGCAGGGCTGCGCCAAGGTGAACCAGATCCCGCGCTCCCAGGCGCTGCGGATCTTCGATCTCCTGGAAAAATTCGCGGGTTACGGCTTCAATAAGAGCCACAGCGCGGCCTATGCGGTGGTGGCTTGCCAGACGGCCTTTCTGAAAGCGAATTATCCCACCGAATACATGGCCTCCCTGCTGTCCCACGAACTGGACAACACGGACAAGATCGCCCTGTTCACCGCCGAGGCCCAGCGGATGGGAATCCGCATCCTGCCGCCGGATGTGAACACCAGCGCGAAGCGCTTCACCGTCCAGCCCGGCAAGATTCTCTTCGGGCTGGGCGCGGTCAAAAATGTGGGTGAGGCGTGTGTGGACGCCCT
>DDPU01000058.1:2793-3868 GCA_002342345.1 Verrucomicrobia bacterium UBA2460 | reverse complement strand
GCGTTTGATTGCCTTTCCAAAAACCGGGCATGGCTGGCTTCCAAGCTGGATGCGGCCCTGGGGTCGGCCGCCTCGGTGGCCCGGGACAAGGAAAGGGGCCAAGGGACCCTCTTCGGCATGGAGGAGGTGGTCCAGCCCCGCTCCAGGGCGGGCACGGAGAAGGAACCGGAAAATTTCGCGGACTGGACGGCCAGGGAAAAGCTGGCAGCGGAAAAGGAGCTGTTGGGGTTCTATGTCACCGGGCACCCGGCGGACGAGTATGAGGCGGATCTGCGCGCTTTCCGGACGGCAAACCTGGGGGAGCCGGAGGAAATTCCCACCGGACGGCCGATCCGCCTGGCCGGTGTGCTCACGGCCATGGAGGTGCGGCTCACGCAAAAGGACAAAAAACCGTATGCGCGGACCACTCTGGAGGACAAAACCGGGCGCATGGAGGTGATGATTTTTCCCGACCTCTACAAGGACTCCGGAACCTTCCTGAAGGTGGGGGCCCCACTGGTGGTCGGCGGCTCGGTGCACGTCGACGAGGAGGAAAGGGTGCGTTTGCGGACGCTGGAATGCCAGACCCTCGAGGGTGCGGTCGCCAAGCTGGTCAGCCACATTCAGCTGGCTCCCGGTCCGGAGCAGCTCTCCGGTGAGGCGATGGCCCGGGTGAAGGAGATCGTCGCGGCGAGCCCGGGTGACGTGCCCATCCGGCTGGAAGTGATGGCGGAGGGCAAAAAAATCCTTTTGGAGGCGGGGGCGCAGATGCGGGTGCAGCCGGACCTGGCGGTGATCGGCAAGCTGCGGGCGGTCCTGGGGCCGGACCGGGTCAAGCTGGTGGTGCGGGAACTGGAGTTACCCAAGCCGAAGTGGCAGATCCGTCGCGCCCAGGCGATGGCAGCCGCATCGGGGGGCTGAATCAGAACTGGTTGAGGCGGTCGAGGAGGGCGCGGAGGCGGCCAAGGTTTTTGCGGTTGAAGGGGACGCAGAGGCGGGCGAGGGAGGTAAGTTCGGGCTCGTTGGCCTCCTCGGGGTAGGGAGCGCAGGTGGTGATCACGGTATCGGGCTTGAGGATGTCGGTGAAATCCTCGTT
>DDPU01000058.1:0-2666 GCA_002342345.1 Verrucomicrobia bacterium UBA2460 | reverse complement strand
CCGCGCGGGGCGTCCACCATGATCAGCGGAATGATGTTGGACTTGCCGGTTTGCATGAGGGTGAAGGTCTCGAAGGCCTCGTCCATGGTGCCGAAGCCGCCCGGAAAGAGGGCGATGGCATCGGAGTGTTTCACGAAGTTGAGCTTCCGGGTGAAAAAGTATTTGAAGGTGAAAAGTTTGGTGTCCCCCCGGATGGTTTCGTTGGGTTCCTGCTCAAAGGGGAGCTCGATGTTCAGGGCGAAGCCGTGTTCGCGGCCGGCTCCGGCCTGGGCGGCTCCCATGATGCCATCCCCGCCGCCGGTGATGACCATGTAGCCCGCCTCCTGCATCAGCTTGCCGAACAGGTTGGCGGCCTTCCATGCGGAGGCGTTGGGGGAGGTGCGGGCGGATCCGAAAACGGAGATTTTTTTGACGCCCTTGTAGGGGGCGAAGAGGCGGTTGGCATCCCGGATTTCCCGCATGACCCGCTTAAATTGTTTGAGGTCGCCGAGGTCGGTTCCATCGGAACCCATCCCCAATGCGATAGTAATCATCTCCTTAAAGATCTGCCGATTCTGGGTGATCCCCGCGGCATCAATCAGACCTTCAATGTTGTTATCCAACGGGTTAGATGACTTTTCCCGTTTTTCCATGACAGCCTTTTGCTTCACCTTGGTAATTGTGGATGGAAGAATAAGGCATGGCAACGCTTTTGGAGCAACTATCGGCCCGGGTGGTGGTGGGGGATGGGGACGTGGCGGCCTACCTTTACACCAAGGGGAGCTTTTTGGGTCGGAGCTTCGAGGGAATGTGTCTGACGGAGCCTGATTTGGTGAGGGAGGCCCACCGGGCTTACCTGGAAGCGGGGGCGGAGTTGATCGCCACGAACAGCTTTGCGGCAAATCTGCCTTCCCTGAAAAGGCATGGTTTGGAGGACAAGGCCAACGAGATCAACTGGAAGGCGGCCAAGCTGGCCCTGGGTGAGGCAAAGGACCGCAACGCCTGGGTGGCCGGATGTCTGGGACCGAGCGGGCTGACGCCGGCGGAACGGGGCGGGGCGGGTGCCGGAGAGCTCGAGGAAATTTTCCGGAAACAGGCAGGGGCCTTGATCGACGGGGGGGTGCAGGCGATTCTTTTGCGGTCGTTCGCTGATCCGGAGGAGCTGGAGCTGGCGATCAGCGCGGTGCGGGCCCTGCACCACCTGCCGGTGATTGCCATGCTGGCTTCGGGGCGTGAAGGCACACTGCCGGGAGGCCGGGGCTGGGAGGAAACGGCGCAGCGGCTACGTGGGGCCGGCGCGGATGTGGTGGGGGTTGCACCGGCCTTCGGCCCGAGCGCCTGCCCGACGCTGATCCGCCGGCTTTCCTCGGGCAGGGAAAACCTGCTGGCGGCATATCCGGACGCCGGGCAACCGGAATATTCCGAAGGCCGGTACCTTTATTCCGACTACCCCGGTTATTTCGCGGAAAGGATGGCGGAATTGCCCGCCTTGGGGGTGAGTCTCTTGGGCGGGGGATCGGGGGTGAGCCCGGAACACATCCGGGCTTTGAAGAACAAGGCCGCGGCGCTGAAACCGGCATCGGCCCCGCGCGCCGGCGTGGAGCCGAAACGGGAGGAGATCCGGGTGACCGTGCCGGACGGCGGCAAGGAGCGGAAGAGGGAAGAGTCAATTTTGGAGCGGCTGAAACGGGAGAGGGTGGCGATTGTCGAGTTGGACAGCCCGCGCAGCCTGGACATGGGGCCGTTCCTGAAGGCGGCGGAGGAACTGGTCCAGGCGGGGGCAACGGCACTGACCCTGGCGGACAACTCGCTGGCGATCCTGCGGGTGGCGAACACGGCGGCGGCCACCCTGCTGCGCGAGCGTCTTGGGGTCACCAGCGTGATCCATCTGGCCTGCCGGGACAAAAACCTGATCGGTTTGCAGAGCGAGCTGATGGGTTTGGCGGCGCTGGGGCACCGGCACGTGCTGGCGCTGACGGGGGACCCCTCCAAATTCGGCGATCATCCCGGGGCGACCTCGGTGTACGACGTCAACAGCCTGGGGCTGATCGACCTGATCCGTCAGCTGAACGAGGGAAGAAATTCGGCCGGGCGGGAAGTGGGGAAGGGGGCGGAGTTTGTCATCGGGGTGGCCTTCAATCCGAATTCGAAAAATTTTGACGCGCAGGTGAGGAAACTGGAGCGCAAGATGGAGCATGGGGCGCATTTTGTGATGACCCAGCCGGTTTACGAAAAGGCGATGATCCGGAAGATGAAGGAGGCGCTCGCGCCGCTGGGGATACCCGTGCTGGTGGGCGTGATGCCGGTGATCAGCGCCCGCAACGCGGAGTTTCTGCACCACGAGGTTCCGGGGATCTCCATCCCGGACGAGGTGCGGGCGAAGATCCGCTCGCTGCCCGAAGGGCCGGCCCAGGCGGAGTACGGGCGGGAGGTGGCGGCCGGACTGGCACGGGAGGTGGCCCAGCATTTCCGCGGGATTTACCTGATCACGCCGATGGTGCGGTCCGGCATGACCGCCCCCATTGTGAAGGAGTTTCTCCAAACCAAGTGAGCGAAATGGTCATCCATGGGAGCCGCCCCCGCAACGTCGGCTGGCTCCGCGCGGCAGCCCTGCTCTACGGGGACTGGGGCACCAGCAAGGCCTATGTCATCGGGCTGGCCGTCCTGTTGGCGGGATATGCGGCTCC
>DDPU01000074.1:23607-24258 GCA_002342345.1 Verrucomicrobia bacterium UBA2460 | reverse complement strand
AAGGCGGCCACGTGATGGGAGATCGGGCAACTGTCTCCGTAGTTCCAGTAGGAGATCCAGGCGAGCGTTTTCTGCGCGGCGAGATCGACGGCGTGTGTGCCGCCGCCGAGCTTCTGCGGCGTGAGGTAGATGTATTTTCCGAGTTGCTCCCGGATTCCCTGATAAACGGCGTCTTCGACCTGGATGCCATCCTCCGTCTTGGCGGCCCAGGAGGTGCCGGGGAGGTAACGGGTGAGGCCGGCCCCGGTCAGGCCGGCGAGCCCGGCGAATCCATAGTAGAAAAAGCGGCGGCGGGAGATTTTGGAAAGATTGGGGGAGGGCATGGATTTAAGGTTGGATTTTTACAAGGGAACATCAATGGAAATGGTGGCGGGCGTAGCCCGCGGATGAGGATTAGGATGAAGATTAGGTAGGAGGGGATTTTGAGGGAGCAAAGTTTGGAGTTCTGGGTGTTTCGGCACTAAGATCGTTTTGTGGTCACAGCAGAACTACTGAAAGCGCTTTTGGTGAGCCTTTGTCTGGGGGCGTTGATCGGGCTGGAGAGGCAGTGGGAAAAGGAGACGTGGCACCCCGGGAAGCATGTCCTCGCGGGACTGCGCACCTTCACATTCTGGTCCCTTTTGGGAACCCTGTGCGGCTACTTCACCCAAA
>DDPU01000074.1:22532-23589 GCA_002342345.1 Verrucomicrobia bacterium UBA2460 | reverse complement strand
TTCTTCTTTTTGGCCGGATTTTTGGCGATGGCCGTCTGGATCGCGATCTTTCTCTTTTATAAAAACCGCTCAAGCGCGGATCCCGGTTACACCACCGGCGCCGTCGGTCTCCTGACCTACCTGATCGGCGGGTTGGTGGCGTACGGGCAGGATAAGGCGGCCCTGATCCTGACTTTGACGGTGGTGATCCTGTTGGCACTCAAGCCCTACGTNNCACCAGGTGTCGCGCCGGTTCAGCAAAGAGGATGTGCGAATGGCGCTACAGTTCGCCGCCATCACGGGGGTGATTCTTCCCTTGGTACCGGACGAGCCGTGGGGACCACACGGGGCCTTCAATCCCCACTCCATTTGGCTGATGGTAGTCCTGGTTTCCGGGGCCTCATTCGGCGGGTACGTGGCGGTACGACTTTTCGGCCACAAGCTGGGCATTGCGCTGACGGGGTTGATTGGCGGGATCGCTTCCAGCACGGCCACAACCCTGGCGATGAGCAAGGAGAGCAAGGCCCAACCGGCCCTGACGGCGGATTGCGCCATGGCGGTGGTCCTGGCCTGCACGGTGATGTTGTGGCGGGTGGCCGCCCTGACCGCCGTGGTGTATTCACCCATCCTGAATCAGGTCGCCATTCCTTTCCTGATGATGAGTGCTCCGGCTTTGGTTTGGTGCGGATGGAGAATCCTCCGGGACGGCAAAGGAAATCCACGGGACGGCGCGCCGGAGTACCGGAATCCCCTGGGTCTCCGGGATTCCCTTAAATTCGCGGTCTTTTACGCCCTGATCGTCTACCTGGTGAAGGTGGGGCAGGTGCGGTACGGGGAGACGGGAATCGACACCGTGAGTGCCCTGTCCGGCTTGATGGATCTGGATGCGATCTCCCTTTCCCTCACCCGGATGGCAGGCGAGGGCGGGATCATGGACATGGCGGTGAAGGGCATTCTGATCGCCACCGTGGCAAACACGGTGGTCAAGGCGGGAGTCGTGGCGATTTGGGGAAGTTCGAGATTGAAGCTTCTAGTTCTTCCGGTGCTCGCTGTAACTGCGGTTGTAGGAATAGGTTTT
>DDPU01000074.1:22043-22471 GCA_002342345.1 Verrucomicrobia bacterium UBA2460 | reverse complement strand
CCTAAACGAGAAGTGTCGGGCGGGGCTTAGGACGCGCGAATCTCGACGAGCATAGTGCTCAGCCGGTGGTAGATTTTGCCAAGTCGGTAGACCGGCCACCAGCGGTAGAGATAGATGTCGAGCGGGCGCCACATCGCCACCCAGCCAATGATGACCAATCCCTCGCGCACGATGGCTTTGAACCGACCCAGGTCCGGATTAATTGCCTGCGCGGCACTGACACACGCGGCCAGAAACCCGAAGGCAATCAGCAGACTGGTCCAGCCATAGCGGAGAAGTTGTTTGAGCTCCCGTTGGTTGAACTCGTGCCGGTAGTTGAAGTAGTTGCGGATCGCTTCCTGGAGGATTCTTTCGGCCTCGGCCCGGTCGGTGGTCTGGCCAAGATGGACAACCAGCTTAAAGGGGCGCTTGAGGTTGTGTTCCTGGGC
>DDPU01000074.1:13112-22001 GCA_002342345.1 Verrucomicrobia bacterium UBA2460 | reverse complement strand
ACCTCGATGAGCTGATGGCCTGAATCCGCTGGCATAGACAGATCATCCCACTAACAGTTTACGATGAAAAGATCGGCGGATTCGATTAAGATAAAGATTAAGATGACGCACCGGTTGGTAGGGCCTGACCTCCGGGCAGGCCGCGTTGACTCTTTTGCGATCGATAATCTTTTCGGCCCGCCGGGACGTCGGGCCCTACCTATTCAGAAATCCTGGGCAAAGTACGTAAAGATGATGTCAGCGCCGGCGCGGCGGATGGAAAGAAGGGTTTCATCGCGGGCTTTTTTGAGGTCGAGCCAGCCCTTTTGGGCGGCGGCATGGATCTGCGCGTACTCCCCGGAAACCTGGTAAGCCGCAAGTGGGAGCCGAGTCGCTTCCCGAAGGTCACGGAGAATGTCCAGGCACGGCCCGGCCGGTTTCACCATCAGTGCATCGGCGCCTTCCTGCTCATCCAGGAGGGCGTCGCGAAGAATGGCGCGTTGATTGGCCGGATCGGCCTGGTAGGTGCGCTTATCCAGGGAGCGGGTGCCGGCGGCTTGAGCACTGCCGACCGCATCCCGGAACGGACCGTAAAAGGAGGAGGCGAACTTGGCAGCGTAGGAAAGAATGCCGGTGGAGGTGAATCCGGCGGAGTCGAGGGCTGAACGGATGACGGCAATGCGACCGTCCATCATGTCGGAGGGAGCGATAAAGTCGGCCCCAGCCCCACCCAAAACAGCCGCTTGTTTGGCTAACAATCCAAGAGTGGCGTCATTGTCGACATCGCGACCCGATTTATCGAGAACACCGTCATGGCCATGGGACGTATAGGGATCGAGGGCGACATCCGCAAAAACAGGCAGGTCTGGCAGTTCCTTTTTTAGGGCACGGAGGGCGCGAGGGATGAGGCCCGCGGGATCTAACCCAGCCCGACCATCCTTGGTAAGAAGGGAGGACTCGATGCAGGGAAAGATGGCGATCCCGCCGACGCCGCGATTAGCCAACCGGGAAGCGTGACGGAGGAGGGAAGAAATAGAATGGCGAAAGTGACCGGGTAGGCTTGGGATCGGAGTGGGGGCGTCCGAACCGTCCTTCACAAAGAGAGGGGCGACCAGGTGGGACGGGGAGACGGACGTTTCCGAAAACAGCCGGCGGATTCCGGGAGTACGGCGGAGGCGGCGTGGTCGAATTGGAATTTTGAACTTTGGGCTCACGGGGGTCGTTTAGATTTACGTTTAGGTTTACGAAGAATTTGGAATTCTACGGAAAAGTAGCCCCGGTGGAAGCCGGGAGGTGAAAGACCGTAGAATCACCAAGCTTCTAGTTTAAGTTTCTTATCTTCCTGTTACTTTCCACGGATGGAGGTAGTGAGCCTTTTTGACACAGCGACGCGGTCGGTACGCCCGCTAACGGCCTCAGATGATAAGGAACTCAAGTTCTACGCTTGTGGGCCGACGGTCTATGGCCCGGCTCATATCGGAAACTTCCGGAGCTTCGTGGTTCAGGATCTGCTCGTCCGGGTCTGGGAAGCGGCGGGGGGAAAGGTAAAGCATGTTCGCAACCTCACCGACGTGGACGACAAGACGATCAAGGGGGCGCGGGATGCGAAACAGAAGCTGGGGGATTTCACCCAGGGCTGGACGGATCGGTTTCACCGGGACGGGGATGCTTTAGGGCTGAAGAAGCCGTTCCAGGAACCGCGGGCGACGGAGTTTATCCCGAGGCAGATTGCGCTGGTGGAACGGTTGGTGAAGGCGGGCCATGCCTATGAATCGGGCGGGTCGGTTTACTACCGTGTGAAGTCTTTTTCGAATTACGGGAAGTTATCGCGGTTGGATGAGCGGGAGTTGAAGGAGGGAGCCTCGGGACGGGCGGATGCGGACGAGTATGCGCGGGAACAGGCGGCCGATTTTGTTCTTTGGAAAGGCCACAAGCCCGAGGACGGCGAGGTGGCCTGGGAAAGCCCCTGGGGGAGGGGCCGGCCCGGATGGCACCTGGAGTGCAGTGCGATGGCAATGGAGTTGCTGGGCGAGACGATCGACCTGCACGGGGGCGGGGCGGACCTGATTTTTCCGCACCACGAAAACGAAATTGCCCAGAGTGAGGCGGCCAGCGGCAAGGTTTTCGTGAACCACTGGTTCCATGTCTCCCACCTCCTGGTGGAGAACCGGAAGATGAGCAAGAGTCTGGGCAATCTCTACACCCTGGAGGATGTGGCGAAGCGGGGGTACGAGCCGGCCGACCTTCGCTTGGTGCTGCTTTCGGGCCACTACCGGCAGCCACTGAACTTTTCCTGGGACACGATGCAGGCGGCGCGGCACGGGAGGGAAAAGTTGGGCCGAGTGCATGCTGGGCTGGCAGAGACGGCGGCCGGCAGAAAGACGAGGCGGGCGGGATGGGGATCATTTACTCCGGCCTGGGAGGCTCTGCGGGACGATCTGGAAACGCCGAGGGCATTGGGCGCGTTATATACGGCGGCCGCAGAGGTGGACCGCAAGCGGCGACAGGGAATGAAGGCCGAGGAGGCGGCGGAGGAATTGGCGGCGATGGAGAGGATATTGGACGTGCTAGGGGTGGCTCCGTATTTTGAGAAGGATGTGGAGATTCCGGTCGAGGTGCGGAACTTGGCCGAGGCCCGGGAAACGGCAAGAAAGGCGAAGGAATGGAAGGAGTCGGACCGGCTGCGGGACGAACTGGCGAAGGCGGGGTGGGAGGTGAGGGATGAGACTGGGGGGTGGCGGCTGGTGCGGAAGGCGGGAGTGACCTAGATTGGCGCGATGGCAATGACCCCGCTGGAAGAGCTGAGGCATTCGGCCGCGCATATGCTGGCAACGGCTGTGTTGCGCTTGTGGCCGGACGCTCGGCTGGACATTGGACCGCCTACGGAGACCGGGTTTTATTATGATTTCGATCTCAAGCACCGCTTCACGGAGGAGGATTTTGCCAAGATCGAGGCGGAGATGGCCAAGGTAGCCAAGGAAGACCAGCCCTTTGTCCGGAAAGAGGTGACACGGGAGGAGGCCAAGAAGTGGTTCGAGTCGCGTGGACAGACCTTTAAGGTGGGGCGGTTGGCGGACATCCCGGAGGGGGAGCCGATCACCTTTTACACAAACGGGGACTTTACGGACCTCTGTGCGGGCACCCATGTGAAAAGCACGGGACAAGTGAAGGCGTTCAAACTCCTGTCGGTCGCCGGTGCCTACCATCGTGGCGACGAGAAAAATGCCCAGCTCCAGCGGCTCTACGGGACGGCCTTCACCAAAAGAGAGGAGCTGGAGACTTACCTGAAGCAGTTGGAGGAGGCCAAGCTGCGCGACCACCGGAAGCTGGGGAAGGAACTGGATCTGTTCCTGATCGACGACGAGGTGGGCCCGGGACTGGTGTTGTGGACACCGAATGGGGCGATTGTGCGACAGGAAATGCAGAAGTTTTTATCCGAGGAACTAGCCAAGCGCGGCTACGAGCAGGTTTTCACCCCGCACATTGGCAGGCTGGGGTTATACCGCACCTCCGGGCATTTCCCTTACTACCGGGAGTCCCAGTACCCACCGTTGGTGGACGGAGAGACGCTGGAGCAAATGGCCAAGGAGAAGTGCACCTGCGCAGACCTAAGCAACCGGATCAGCAAGGGGGAGATTGAGGGCTACCTGTTGAAACCAATGAACTGCCCAATGCATATCCGGATTTATGCATCGCGGCCGAGATCGTACCGGGATCTGCCGGTGCGACTGGCGGAGTTCGGCACGGTGTACCGCTGGGAGCAGTCGGGAGAGTTGAACGGAATGACGCGGGTGCGCGGCTTTACCCAGGATGATGCACATATTTTCTGCACAGAGGAGCAGGTGGCGAAAGAGGTGGAAGGCTGCTTGGAGATGGTGCGGCTGGTCCTGGACACGCTCGGGATCAACGAATTCCGCGTTCGGGTGGGATTGCGCGATCCTGCCTCCGACAAATATGTGGGGGCGAAGGAGCTATGGGACAAGGCGGAGAAGGCGGTGAAAGAGGCGGCAAAAAAGCTGGAGGTGAAGACGAGCGAGGAACCGGGGGAAGCGGCGTTTTACGGGCCAAAGATAGATTTTGTCGTGAAGGACGTGATCGGACGGGAATGGCAACTGGGGACCGTGCAGGTGGACTACAACCTGCCCGAGCGTTTCGGCCTGACTTACACGGGCTCTGATAATGCCAAACACCGGCCGGTGATGATCCACCGGGCACCTTTCGGTTCCTTGGAGCGTTTCACGGGGGTGTTGATCGAGCATTTCCGGGGCGCTTTCCCGGTTTGGTTGGCCCCGGAGCAGGCGCGCTTTTTACCGGTCAACGAGCAGATGATTGCCTATGCGGACAAGCTGGCAGCGGATTTCAAGGCGGCCGGGCTGCGGGTTACGGTCGATGCCAAGGGGGACAAGCTGGGCGCCCAGATTCGGCGCGGACAGCTGGACAAGGTTCCGTTCCTCCTGGTGTGCGGGAACCGGGAAGCTGAGGCCGGCCAGGTGGCGGTGAGGAGTCGGGAGAAAGGGGATGAGGGGGCGCAGGCTGCCGCGGCGGTTAAAGATCGAATCGTTGAGCTGGTGAAAAATCGGCGCTGATTAAGTGGAAGGATTAGGTAGGGCGGCGTGTCCCACGCCGCCTCATTGAATGGCGGATCTTGGAACATGAACGAGGCGGCCTCGGAGAGGCTGCGCTACCTAAACTTGGCCTCTGAAACCATGACAAGAAAAGGGGTGGCGTATGGGTGTAGCGGTCCTATGATTTAAGGTACTTAAGTGAGCGCACGCGACTTCGCCGCCAATCCTCCCGGAATCTGGGGCGCCGTCCCTATGGCGGACTGGAACGACCCCGCATGGCAACTCCGAAACCGGATCCAGGCGCTGGAACAACTGGAAACAAGGCTGCGCCTCACCCCGGAAGAGCGTGCGGGGACCATTCTGGCGGGAAAAAAGCTGGCCCTTGGTATCACGCCCCACTTCTTCAACCTGATCGACCGTGATGATCCGGACTGCCCGATCCGGCGGCAGGTGCTGCCGAGAATCGAGGAGTCGGTCACCAATCCGGACGAGTTGGTCGACCCTTGCGGCGAGGACTCCCACATGCCCGTGCCGGGACTTGTGCACCGGTATCCCGATCGCGTTCTTCTTCTCGTCACCGATCGCTGCGCCTCCTACTGCCGGTACTGCACGCGGAGTCGCGTGGTCAGCGGGGCAGGGGAACAGGAGTTATCGGTGGATCTTGAGGGGGCGTACGGCTACCTGGAAAAGCACCCGGAAGTCCGGGATGTCCTGCTTTCCGGCGGGGATCCGCTGCTGCTTTCCGACTCCAAGCTGGACTCCATCCTGAGCCGGCTTCGGAAAATCCCCTCGATCGAGTTTGTCCGGATCGGTTCCCGGATTCCCATCTTTCTGCCGCAGCGGATCACCCCAGCGTTGGTCGGGATGCTCAAAAAACATCATCCGCTCTTCCTAAGCATTCACGCCAACCACCCCAAGGAACTCACCGCCGAGGTGAGGACAGGGCTGGAGCGCCTGGCGGACGCAGGCATCCCGTTGGGCAACCAAAGCGTGCTGCTGCGCGGCGTGAACGACCGGGCAGAGATTCTTAAGGAACTCTTCCATAAACTGCTCCTTTGCCGGGTGCGGCCTTATTACCTTTACCAGTGCGATCTGATCACTGGGTCGGCCCATCTGCGCACCACCATCCGGGAGGGGCAGGAGCTCATGGAGCAGTTGCGCGGTCACACCACCGGCTATGCGGTACCGACCTATGTTGTGGATGGACCGGGTGGTGGCGGAAAAATCCCGATCGGGCCCGGCTACATCGTGGGCATGGCGGACGACCGCGTGATCCTGAAAAACTACCGGGGAGACGTCTATGAGTACCCGGAAATCGGCCAACCGAACCCGGCCGACATCCGGCGTTGACCGAAAAAGCCCTGGGAACGATCCGGCTTCGGTCAGGATTAAGGTCTGCCGCGTCTGCTGGGCACCCCTGGATCCTGTCCAACGAGATCGCCAAAGGTCCGGGCAGAGAACGCGACGGCCAACCGGTGGTGGCGCGGGGCCCGGGCGGAGAATTACTGGGAACCGGATTTTACCGCGATGGGGCGAGGATCGCCTGGCGTCGTTTTCGTCGCGATATCGGCGATTTTGACATTACCTGGCTCCGTTCTTGTCTTGCCAAGGCCTTGGTCCGACGACCAAATCAAGCGGCACGAAGGCTGATCTGGTCCGAGGCAGATGCTTTTCCCGGGCTGGTCTTGGATCAATATGGCAGGCACCTGGTGGCCCAGGTGACCACGCTCGGAATGGAGAAGCACTGGAAACTGGTGGAGGAGGAAATTCAGAAACAGCTGCGGCCTGAAGGGATTTGGCTCCGGCGGGACGCTCCAGGGAGAAAGATGGAGGGGTTGGATAACAGGGAGCCCGTCTCCATCGGGAACGTTCCGTCCGAACCGTTGCGGGTGGATATCGGAGGGCTGGAAGTGCCTGTCGACCTGCAAGGCGGGCAAAAAACCGGAACTTATTTGGACCAACAGGAAAATTATGGCAAGGTGGCCGCTCGGGCCAAGGGGAGGCGCATGCTCGACCTATTCTGCCATACCGGCGGTTTTTCCCTCCGGGCTGCCAAAGCAGGGGCGACCCAGGTGACGGCCTTGGATCAATCGGAACCAAGCCTCCGGTTAGGACGCCAGGCCGCAGAATGGCACGGTCTTGCCGTCAAGTGGGTGAAGGATGATGCTTTCCGCTTTCTCCGGGGGACACGAAAAGGGGAGTACGATCTTGTGGTGCTGGATCCTCCTGGACTGGTCAAAGGGAAGTCGGGATTGGAAGCGGGACTTGCGGCGCTGGGGGAACTGCACCGCCAGGCTTTCCGGGTTCTTCCCGAGGGGGGACTATTGGCGACTTTTTCCTGCTCGCACCGCGTGGGAAGACGGGAATTGTTGGATGTGGTGAAAAGGTCGGCACAGGAAGCAGGGCGGAGGGTGTTCCGGCGGGAAATTCTCACCCAGGCATCCGATCATCCGGTGGATGTTGCTTTTCCGGAAAGCGAGTATCTGACCGGCTTTCTGTTGGAAACAATATGATCCGGTTGCTCTTCGCCCTCTTGCTTGTTGCAGGACCATGTTTTGGCACGGAGTTGCCACAGCCAAAAAATTGCGACGGGAAAACGACCGACCTCCATCCTAAGGGAAAAATCACCGTGGTGATGGCGAGCAGTCAACCGTTGGCGGAGAAGACGCGGGAGTTTGGAAGGGCGATGTATCCCTGGCAGGGGCTGGAGGACTTCCGGGTGATAGTTGTGGTGGATTTGAGGAAATCTCTTGGAACCCTCTTCAAGGGATGGACCGTTGGCAAGATGAAGGCGGATCTGGATGAGGAAGCATTGACCCTGCAGCCTTGGTTCCGGAATCGCGGAAACACCAACAACCCACGACCCTACCTGTGTGCCGTTCCTGATTTTGACGGAAAGACCACCGAGGCTCTTGGTTGGGGCGGAAACCATGAAATCATGAAGGTGGCCATTTTTGGTAAGGATGGTGAGTTGCTTTGGTCCGATCAGGACGCAAAAAACCCCTCTTCGCTGTCCTTGAAGCTCCGGGAACAACTCGGGCCTCCCGCACCCAACCCGCCCAGCATCGAGCCACGGCAAAGCAGGATCTTGCGAAGACCCCAATGAACAGGGTGGAGGGAGTTTTTTGTGCAGGAGTGGATCACCACGCCACCCCCCTGGCCATGCGGGAACGACTGGTTTCCCTGGCGGGTGACAGGCTCACGCCGCACCTGATTGAGCATGACGGCGCAGAAGAGGTTGTTTTTCTCAGTACCTGCAACCGGGTGGAGATCTACGGCGTTTCCGGGCGACGCGGACCGGACATTGCCGAGGCGTTGGGCCGGGCGATGCCTCGAGGCCTAGGGGAGGTTTGGCGGTCCGCACGGGGAATGTATCTGCATGAAGGCCTGGCCTGCTGGCGGCACCTATCCGAGGTTTCCGCCGGCCTGCGATCCATGGTCATGGGGGAAGCGGAAATCCTCGGACAGGTCCGGGCCGCGTATCATGGTTCCCGGGAGCTGGGGGGAACCGGGAAAAAAATGCATACGCTCTTCCAGTCCGCCCTCCGCGCGGCACGGGCAGCCAGACAGGCAGCAGGATTCGGACAAGGAGATCCTTCCGTCGGTCGCTGTGCCGCCGAGGCGGTGAGCGAGGAATTGGGAGGGCAACAAGTCGGCCCGATCCTGATTCTTGGTGCGGGCCATACGGCCAGGAGTTTCGGAATAGCTGCCCTGGAAAAAGGCTTCCACAACTTCTGGGTTTCCTCCCGAACGATGGAAAGGGCGGCGGCTCTGGCGGGGGAACTGGGAGGCCACACGGTTCCCTGGAGCAACTGGGGCGAAGCCGCGCGGGCCTGCGGAATCCTGGCATCAGCCCTGAGCGGGGGGGAGTTGGGGTGGGAAAATGTCCGAATTGGCACAGGACCAGCCGCCCTGGTCGATCTGGGGGTGCCACGAACCCTGACACGGGTCCGGGATTCATATCCGGGGGCCATTTGGCTGGATCTGGAGGTCCTGGCAAAACGGAGCGAGGTCGTGCCGGATTCCTTGCGATCCATTCATCGCGCCGAGCAGGTTTTGCGGGCCCACGAACTGTTGTGGGTTGCGAACGAATCCCGGGAACAAACGTCGCGCGGTTGGGGAGGATGAAGATCCGGCTAGGGACAAGGGGAAGCCGGTTGGCCCTCTGGCAAGCTCACCGGGTTGCCGATCTAATCCGCATGGCCAGTCCCGGAACCGGGGTGGAATTGGTGATTATCAGGACCTCCGGAGACGTAAGATCGGAATTTGGAGAGGAGCCGCCGGAACAGGCTGGAGAGTTCAGTTCCGAGCTGGAGAGAGGACTTTGTGAGGATGCGATTGATGC
>DDPU01000074.1:6686-13048 GCA_002342345.1 Verrucomicrobia bacterium UBA2460 | reverse complement strand
GCAAAAATCCACCCAAGGGGGCGATAATCGCCACGGGAAGCCCTAGGAGGGATATGCTTTGGCGGGAAAGGTGGGGGGAGACGACGACGAAGGGAATCCGGGGAAACGTGGACCGGCGAATGCAAAAACTGAAGGAAGACCCTGCTTTGTGGGGAATGATCCTCGCTTGCGCGGGAATCGACCGCTTGGGGGGAATCCCGGAAAAGCTCGTCATGGAGAGGCTGGATGCCGACTGGATGGTCCCCGCACCAGGACAAGGCGCCTTGGCGGTGGAATGCAGGAGCGATGATCGCAAGGTGATCAGGGTTTTGAGAAAAATTGACAACTCCGGGGTGCGGGCCTGCGTCGAGGCGGAAAAGGGATTTTTAAGAAATTGGGGAGGGGGATGCTCCGAGTCACTCGGGGCCCTGGCCACTCTTGGCAGCGAAGGTACGATCCATCTCCGGACCGCCGCGCAGGATCACCGTGGTCAGGTTCGACGGGCCCAGATGGAGGGTCCAACCGGAGAAGCCGAGTTGATCGGCGTGCGGCTGGCGGAGGAAATGAGACGTGGCTAAGGCCGGAAAGGTCTGGTTGGTCGGAGCGGGTCCCGGCGATCCGGGTCTTCTGACCCTGAAAGCGAGGGCGGCGTTGAAAACGGCCGATACCGTCTTTTTCGACCGCCTGGTGAACCCCGGAATCCTTCTTTGGGCCAAACCCGGAGCTGAATTGTTTGATGTTGGGAAGGAACCGGGTGGAAGGAAGACGCCACAAGAGGTGATTGAAAGGCGCCTGATTCTCGCGGCGCGGGCGGGAAAGCGGGTGGTGAGGCTTAAGGGCGGTGATCCATTTGTTTTTGGGCGCGGCGGGGAGGAGGCCGAACAGTTGGCCAAGGCAGGAATACCCTTTGAAGTGATTCCAGGAGTCACAGCCGGAGTGGCTGCCCCGGCCGCGGAAGGAATTCCGGTGACCCATCGGGGACTGAGCGCAGAGTTGGTGTTTAAGATCGGGGCACGGGCAGAGGGATCGGTCAGCGGGAAAACTCTTGTGGGCTACATGTCGGTTGAGGGTTTAAAGGATTTCCTGGAAAGGGCTGTCGAGTCCGGTTTTTCTCCCGAGACCCCGGCGGCGATAATCTCACGTGGAACCTGTCGAAATCAGAGGTCGGTCCTTTCCACTGTCCGCAATCTTGAGAAGGAGGCTCGTGAAGCAAGGATAAGGCCACCGGCCGTCGTGGTGGTCGGAGGTGTGGTGGACCTAAAAAAGCGCCTTGGAAGACAGGTGCGGGGTCGGTTGACGGGGCAAAGAGTGCTCCTGACCGTCAGCGAATCCCTGGGGAGGGGTTGGCGGAATTTGTTTGAAGAACACGGGGCGGAGGTATGGGAATTGCCCATGACCCGGATCAGTTTCCTGGCTCCTCGGGGACATTGGGAAAAGGAGGTCGAAAAGGCACAATGGATCGTTTTGACAAGCGGCGCTGGTGTCCGCGCACTGACGGGAATCGTTGGCGACGCCAGAAGATTGGCTGGAAAGAAGATTGCCGTGGTCGGCCAATCGACAGCGGAAATTTTAAAAAGAATCGGGCTTACGGCGGATTTCATTGGGCCTGGTCCGGGGTCGGAAGCCCTGGCCAGAGCCTGGCCCGGGAAAAGGGCAGATCCGATTCTTCACATAACCGGCAACGAGGAGAAAGGCGGCTTTGCTGAAGCACTAAAGGGGAAAGGGCATCGGGTAAAGCCCTTGGTGGCCTATCGAAACGAGGGTCCGCCAAGACTGCATAGACCGGTGCGGGATGCCCTCGCCAAAGAAGGGGCAGACTGGGTGGTTTTTGCCAGCGGGACAGCGGCTGAGCGGTTTCGTCGTTTGGTGCCAAGTTGGCCGGCGGAACCCAAAGTCGCCGCGATCGGGCCGATGACCTCACGAAAGGCCCGAAAGGCCGGTTGGAAGGTTACGGTCATGGCCAGCCAGGTCTCGGCCGCGGGGATCCTCCAGGCCATGCTCAGCAAGACCCCATGAAGGCAGAGGACAGAATGGATGCTGGTCATGCCGCGCTTGCCATGGGGGAGATGGCGGAGGCGGCAGAACACTACCGGGAGGCCACCTATTTGGATCCCGATCTCGCCGATGCGTGGCAGGCGCTGGGAATGGCATTGGTAAAGCTGGAAAAGCCGCAAGAGGCGATTGCCGCCCTGCAGAAACTTGTGCAACTCAGGCCAAAAGACCAGCTGGCTTACAGCAGTCTGTCCCTGGCTTTGGGGCGTGCGGGTAAAATCAAGGAGGCGGAGGAAGCCGCTGCAAAAGCGAAAGTGGCGGGATGGGGAGGGGATCCGACCAAGCTTCAGGCCTGAAGATAAAGCTGAAAACCGGTCGTTTACGTGAACGTTTACGTTTAGGAAGGCTTAGAGAAATATCGGCGGGTTTCGGCAGCAATCACGCCGCTAAGGAGAAGCAGGGCCGCGAGATTGGGGAGGGCCATCAGTCCGTTCATGATGTCACAAAAGTTCCAAACGGCGTCGCTTTTCCAAATAGCGCCGATGAAGACGGCCACAATCCAAAGAAGACGGTAAGGAAAGACCGAGGCCACCCCGAAAAGATATTCCACGGCTTTTTCCCCGTAGTAACCCCAACCCAGGATAGTGGAAAACACGAAGGTCAGAAGGCCTCCCACCAGGATAACATCGCCAAAGACGCCAATATGGTTGAAGGCGAGGTCGCAAAGCTTGGCTTTGTTGAGATCGGGCGTGGTCCAATCTCCCGAACTTACGATGACGAGACCGGTCATCGCGCAGACGACCACCGTGTCCCAAAAGGTGCCGGTACCGGAAACGAGCGCCTGCCGAACCGGATCGCTGGTCCGGGCGGCTGCGGCAGCGATGGGGGCGCTGCCCAGGCCGGATTCATTGGAAAAGAGACCGCGGGCGATCCCATAACGCATCGCTTCGGCAATTCCGGCCCCGACAAAGCCCCCCAGCGCGGCGTGTCCGTTGAGGGCCGACGACAAGATCAGGGCAAGAGTCGCAGGAAGTCGATCCGCGGAACTGACCAGAATGACGAGGCAACCCGCCACATAAAAGACCGCCATAAAGGGAACGAGAAATCCGCAAAACCGGGCGATGGACCGGATGCCGCCAAGGATGACCGCCGCGGTAAGGCCGGCCATGCCCAGACCCAGCCAAAGGCGGACCGATGCATCGTTATGGGAAATTCCCAGCACTGCCTTCTTCACCACCACCATTTCCACAATCGCGTTGGACTGGGCCATGTTGCCGATACCGAAGGCGGCCAGGGCGGTAAAGGCGGCAAAGAGAATGCCGGCCCAGCGGGCGTTCAGGGCCCGCTCCAAAACGAACATCGGACCTCCGGACATCTCCCCGCGGCTGTTGGTGACGCGGTATTTTACCGCAAGCAGGGCCTCGGAATATTTGGTGGCGATTCCAAACACACCGGTCAACCACATCCAAAAAACCGCTCCCGGTCCGCCCAACATGACGGCTCCTGCCACCCCGTAAATATTTCCCGTACCGATGGTTGCCGCCAGGGCAGTCATCAGCGCCCCGAACTGGCTGATATCTCCGGGGGCGCCGGGATCCTTGGCTACGGACAGACGCAGAGCGGCACCCAGGTGCCTTTGGATAAAACCGGTTCTCCAGGTAAGAAAAAGATGCGTCCCAAAGAGCAGTGCCACCAACCAAGGACCCCAAACCAGGGACGCAAAACGGGAGAGAAGGGAATCGATCATGTTCGTGCCTCAGCGACTTCCCATCAGGTTCGCGGTTTTGCGCACTTTTTCACGAAGAAACAATGACGGGGCACCCTGGGATGCCGCCTTCTGGTACTGAAGGCCCGCTTCCTGCTTTCGGCCCAAGACCAAAAGGATGTCACCGTGGTGCTCCAAAAGCACCGGCTCGTCCGGAAGCGTGCCCAGAGCTTCGGCTAGAATTGGTTCCGCGGATGCACTATCTCCCGACTTAAATAAAATCCAGGCAAGTGTATCCAGGTAGGCGGGATTGCCAGGATCAAGCTCCAGAGCCCGGTCGATCAAGCGTCTGGCCTCCCGGAGGTTCCTGCCACGTTCCGCCCACAGGTATCCCAGGCTGTTCATGGCCTCATGGCAATCGGGTTGCAGGGCAATGGCCCGACGCAGGGCATGCTCAGAACGCAAAGGTTGGCCGGACTGTTCCAGCGTTGAGGCGAACTCCATATAAAAGGAGGAGTTCAGAAAGCCGGGCTGATACTGGCCCAATCTTTCCACGGCGGAAAAGGATGTGCAGGCCTCGGCAAAACGGTTCATGCCCTTCTGGGTCATCGCAGCCATGAAGAGAAGCTGAAGGGAATCGGGATAATATCCCAGGCCCCATTGGATGGTCTCAGCCGCCCGGCGGAGCTGGTTTTGCTCCAGTTGCAGCAAGCCCAACCGGATAATTCCGGCAAGATCAGGCGGGGAGAGCGAATGGGAGGCCAAGGTCTGATAAACCTCCGCCCGCGCAGGAATCTTGATCTCCTCGTAAAGTTTTGCCAGCACGGGGTAGAGTTCGGCCCTGCCCGGTTTCTCTTTTTCCACCTCATCGAGAAGCCTGCGGCCCGCTTCGGGCTGTTGGCTTAAAAAATAAAGTGCGGCCAACTGCTCCCGGATCGGGATATCTTCCGGCTTTGCCTCCACCAATTCCCCGAGAAAGCGCACGGCGGAGGGCAGATCATCGGCGGCAAAGGCAATTTCGGCCGTACGCATGGCAACCCCCATCAGAACAGGATCGAGATCCGCCACCCGGACGAAGACAGGCAAAACGGTAACCGCAATCTCCCTTGCGGATTTCCCCGGAAGGAAAGGCCCGGAACGCAGAAGCCCCTCGGCAACCGCAATCAGCCGCGTGGAATCCTCCGGTTGCCACCATTCGAGGGCGGTCAGGGCCTCGGACTGCGCCCGGACAGCCTGTTCCATTTTTTTCTCCGCCACATAAGCAAGACAAAGGAGGGTGGATCTTTCCGCCTCATCCTCTTTTTTGGAAACCATCGCCGTCAAAATGCCCAGGCATTCCTTCGTGCGTTCGAGCACGATCAGGGAAGAGGCCTTGGCCAAGGCATAGGGACGGGACGAGGGCTCAAGGTCGAGCGCCCGGGTGTAGGCAACCAAAGCAGTCTCATTATCCCCCCGATACTGGGCCCGCCGACCCTCGGCGTAATACATAGCCGCCGATGCCCTGTCCTCGCGAACAGGAGCGGCCAAAACGAAAGATAAGGGAAAAAGGATGAGAAGGGCGGCAAGCGCCCCAATCTCAAGCCTTATACCGCAAACGCTTCTTATGGCGGTTGGCCCGACTGCGCTTGCGACGCTTGTGCTTGGCAATCTTGGCTTTCCGCTTTTTCTTAATGGAACCCATAAGGGCATCGTGCCATCCAGCCTTTAGGTGACAACCTTATTCAGTGGATACTCGATAATACCCTCGGCACCCAATTGCTTGAGCCGCGGGATAAGAGACCGGACGGTTTTTTCCTCCATCACTGTCTCCACCGCCACCCAACCGTCACGGGAAAGAGGGGAGACGGTGGGGTCACGGAGGGAGGAAAGGGCGGAAGAAACCAGGGAAACTTTGGACCGGGGCACATTCATCTTAAGACCAACCAGATCCCGGGCCCGCAGGGCGCCCTCCAGAAGCAGGTTAAGGTTTTCGATGCGACCCCGATCGGCAGGACGGGCCCAAACCTTCCGGTTGGCGATGAGCTGGGGATAGGACTCCAGGACCGTGTCGAGGATCCTCAGGCCGTTGGCGACCAAGGAGGAACCGGTCTCGGTGATGTCAGCAATGGCATCGGCCAATTCCGGCACTTTCACCTCGGTGGCACCCCAGGAAAATTCCACCTTTGCCTTGATCCGCTTCTTGGCCAAGTACTGTTTCACCAGTCCAACAGCCTCCGTGGCGATCCGCTTGCCACGGAGCTGGGCAGGGCGACGGATCCCGGATTTGTTGGGCACCGCAATCACCCAGCGGGCCGGCTTGGCGGTGGCCTTGCTGAATCGAAGGGTGGAGACGACATGCACCTTCGCCCGGGTCTCCTGGATCCAGTCCGTTCCGGTCAGCCCGAGGTCAAGGAACCCATCCTGGACATAAGCGGCAATCTCCTGGGCGCGAATCAACCGAACCTCAAAGGAAGGGTCGTCAATGGAGGGCCGGTAGGTGCGGGAGTTTGCGCCGATGCTGAATCCGGCGCGCCGGAAAAGCTCCAATGTCGCTTCCTGGAGGCTACCCGAGGGCAATCCAATGCGGAGAGGTTTCATAGCTTTCAACCCTAGAGATTGAGGCCGGGAGACTCAATCTGTCCGTTTATGTTTCCGATTACGTTGAGGCGGGGATTGCGGGCATTTGCTGGGTGATGCAGTGGATGGC
>DDPU01000074.1:0-6627 GCA_002342345.1 Verrucomicrobia bacterium UBA2460 | reverse complement strand
AGCACGGCCGAGTTTGCGATATAGAAGTTGGCGTGGCTGGCCGGATTACGGTGATGAGGACCGTCACTGCGGGGCGGCATGGGCATTTCCAGAACCCGCAGCGACTGGCCGCGGGAATCCCGCGCTTTTCTTAAGCGATCAAGATTGTCCATCAGGGGGCCGTAATTCGCATCCTGGGGATCTTTTTCCACCGCGGTCACGACCACGCCGGGAGCGACAAAGCGACTCAGGTCGTCCACATGTCCATCGGTGTCATCACCCTCAAGACCATCCCCCAGCCAGATAATGTGTTTCATGCCCATCCAGCGTTTGAGCCTGGCCTCAATCTCGGCGCGGGAGAGGGAGGGGTTCCGGTTTTTGTTAAGCAGGCAGTGTTCCGTGGTGAGCAGGGTATCGTGGCCGTCCGTGTCGATGGAGCCTCCCTCAAGGACATAGTCGTGGGTCTCAAAGGGCGTTTCGGTCATCGGGCAGGCGGCAAGGGGAACACGGTCGTCGGCATCCCAAGGCTCATACTTTCTTCCCCAGCCGTTGAAACCGAAATCGTGGGCCACTCGGGGCGGGGTGCCCCGCTCCCTGTGCAGCATGAAGATGGGACCGCTGTCCCGGAGCCAAGCGTCGTCGGTCTTGATGGTGACAAGCCTGAGGTTGGGCGACTGGATTCCGGCTTTGCGCAGTCGCTCCCCGATTTCGTCGGCGGCGGCACAGTCGTTCACACACAGGTACACACGTTCGCCGGGGATCAGGGCGCGGATGATGTCCAGATAGGTCCGGCGAACCGGCTCCAACAGTCCGGGCCAGGTGCCCTCGTTGTGAGGCCAGGCCAGCCAGGTTGCCTCGTGTTTTTCCCACTCGGCGGGAAAACGATACCTGCTCCAGTCGATGGTGGCTGAGGAGCGGCTCAAGGAGTCAGAAACCGCTGATCCAGACCTTGGTAGGCGTCAATCCGTCGGTCGCGCAGAAAAGGCCAGTGTTGGCGGGTGACACCAATCTCGTCGAGGTCCAGGTTTGCGCGGACGGTCTCCGGTTTGTCCGTGGAGGCCTGGGCAAGCACCTCGCCAAACGGATCGCAGACAAAGGAAGTGCCCCAAAAATCGAGGTTGTCCTCCCGCCCGGTGCGGTTGATCGAGAGGACATAAACACCGTTGGCGATCGCGTGACTTCTTTGCATCGTCTGCCAGGCGCTGCACTGGACCTTATGAAGTTCCCTTGGCTCCGTCCGCGCCAGCCCGATGGCAGTGGGGTAGACAAGAATTTGGGCGCCCCGCAGGGCCATGAGACGGGCGGCCTCCGGATACCACTGGTCCCAGCAAACCAGGACACCAAGTTTGCCGACCGGGGTCGAGATCGGCAGGAAACCGGTGTCTCCGGGCGCAAAGTAGAATTTCTCACTGAAGCCCGGGTCGTCGGGGATGTGCATCTTGCGGTAGGTGCCAAGGATCGAGCCGTCCGGACCAAAGACCACGGCGGTGTTGTGGTAAAGGCCTCCGGTGCGCTGCTCAAAGTGACTGGAAACGAGTGTGATCCTCAGTTGCTTGGCGGTCTTGGCGAGCAGCTCAGTGGTCGGCCCGGGAATGGGCTCCGCCAGTTCAAAACACTGGTAATCCTCCCTTTGGCAGAAGTAGAGAGAGCGAAAGAGCTCCGGCAGGCAGATAAGTTTGGCACCCTGCTTGGCTGCGGCGCGAATGCGGTCGATGGCCGCAGGGAGATTCTTTTTTGGATCGGGAGACATCGCCATCTGGATGAGGGCGACAGGCAAGCCGGCGGCGTTCTTTTTTGGCATAGAGGGATTTCAGCGCAAAGAGAGCGGCGGGGCGAGAATTTCAGAAAGGACGATCACATCCCGGGCCGTTTCCGGGGTTTTCAGCTTTGCGGCCCACCGGTGGGAATCGGCGACATCCGGCTTCGTTGCGGCCGGAAAGGGCCGGAACGTGGCGCGCAGGGATTCCGGTTCCGAAAAACCAATCACAGCATCGGAGATAGGCGAGGATTTGGCCCCGGGGAATCCGGTGACCACCGGAGAAGGCGAAGTCTTCGTGGGGGCATGGATGATAACCGGCTCAAGGGTGGGCATGGGAACACGTACGGGTTTGGGCAGGGCGGCGGATTTCGTGACTGGAGCAGGCAGGACAGGGGGTTGGCTTTGTTTTACCGGTTGAGGCGGGGATTCGTGTCGACGTCGTCCCAGCGCCTCCAGCAAGTCACCAAGGTCCCCAAACTCCTCCCTGGGATCAGTTTCCCGGCGGGGAAGAGGCGAGCTGGCGGGATGATCTTTCGCCGGCGGCGGCTCAGGCAGTTCTTTGTCCTGCTCCTGCCGGTTTCTCTGCATCCACCACTGGACGATGCTGGCGAGAACGAAGAGGACCGGTACGAGCCACTCCATGGCCGGGGGGAATTATTTTGTGCCGGTCTTGCCCGAATCCTTGGCAATGGCGGCGCGCATCTCCGTGTCGGCGGAGACATTCCGGATCTTTTGGTAATCGAGGATGCCGAGGTTGCCCTTGCGGAAGGCCTCGGCCATGGCGAGGGGAACCTGGGCCTCGGCCTCGACAACCTTGGCCCGCATCTCCTGCTCCGCCGCCACGGCGGCAGCGCGACGGATTTCCGCCTTGGCCTGGGCAACCTGCTTGTCGGCGTTGGCCTGCTCGGCCTGCAGTTTGGCACCGACGTTTTCCCCAACGTCCACATCGGCGATGTCGATGGAGAGAATCTCGTAGGCGGTGCCGGCGTCGAGGCCCCGGTTGAGCACATCCTTGGAAATGTCCTGCGGGTTCTCGAGGACGCCCTTGTAGGTCTCCTTGGAGCCGATGGCACGGACGATGCCTTCGCCGACGCGGGCGACAATGGTCTCCTCCGTGGCGCCGCCCACAAAGCGGTCCAGGTTGGAGCGGACGGTGACACGGGCGCGGGCGCGGACGGTGATGCCGTCCTTGGCGACCCCGTCGATCGTGCTCTTGCCGGAATTGGCACCCGGGCAGTCGATCACGCGCGGATTCACGCTGGTACGGACGGCGTCAAAAACGGTCTTGCCGGAACCCGAAGTAGCGAGGTCGATGGCGCAGCAACGGTTGAAGTCGAGCTTGATGCCGGCCTTGTCCGCGGCGATGAGAGCCCGGATGACCTGGTCTACGTTGCCGCCAGCAAGAAAATGGGTTTCCAGTTGGGCGGTGGAGACGTCGATCCCGGCCCGGACAGCGGTGATCCGGGCGTTGACGATGAGGGAATTCGGGATACCGCGCAGCCGCATGGCGATGAGGGTGGGAATGCCGACCGGGGCGCCGGAGGTTAGGGCCCGAAGCCAAAGGCCGAAGAAGTTCAGAAGAATGATTCCGAAGACCAGGGCAACCACCCCGGCGGCAATGAGAAGAATTAGCGGCATATCGGGGAATTATGAATCGGGATTGCCGGTCCTGCGAACAAAAACGGATGGACCGTCAACACGGACCACTTTCACGCGAATGCCAGCCTCCAGATGCTCCCCGGCTGTGATCACGTCAACCCTTTCCCCGTCGATCCGGGCGGAACCGGCAGGACGAAGGTCGGTCAGGCTGACGCCTTCCCGGTTCACCCATTTTTCCAATCCCGCG
Source organism: Verrucomicrobia bacterium UBA2460 (assembly GCA_002342345.1). Classification (GTDB taxonomy): domain Bacteria; phylum Verrucomicrobiota; class Verrucomicrobiia; order Methylacidiphilales; family Verrucolacustridaceae; genus Verrucolacustris. The sequence goes on along the minus strand of DDPU01000074.1, from coordinate 3,043 downwards.
GGAGCCTGGACGGTGGCAGAGGGATCGAGGATGTATTTTTTACCCAGCGGGGTTTTCGGAAAATAGCGCATCCAAAGAATCGTGAGAATCGTGCCGGCGAGAAGTTCGGTCATCAAAATGAGGCTCCCGACCTTTGGGCCAAATTCGGCAAAGCCGGTAACGGCCGCACCCAGCAAGAAAACGACCCCGAGGACGCCAGCGACCATTCCAGGGAGAAATACCTCGGCGAGAAGCAGGGTGATTCCGGCGATGAGGAGAGCAAGAAGAAGGGTCATGGATCGATGCGACGGACGAGGGTGGTCGTGCCCTTGCGGCCGGCGACCTCCACCGGGGTGCCTGCGGGGATAAAGTCACCTTCGGCCAAGACATCGTAAACCCGGTCATCAAAGGAAGCTCGACCACTGGGCCGGAGATCGGTGAGGGTTTGGCCGCAGGAACCGCGCGGGGCCGGCTCTTCGGCGATGGGGTGAAAGGAGGGGGAGATGGCGGTAAGCTCGAGGGACCGAAAGATCGGGGAGCGGGACAGAAAGCGGGCAGCCAAGAGGATGGCGATGATGCCACCAAAGAGACCGAAGGAAAAATTGAGGGCCGGAAGATGCAATTGGGGTAGGGTAGGAAGGACGGGGTCGGCGGGATAACGGTCCACCATGGTGTTAAGAATCCCGAAAAGAAGAAGACCCAAGCCGATCAGACCGGGAAGAAAAGTGCCCGGAAAAATAAAGAGTTCGGCGGCAATCAGGCCAACTCCGAGGGCAAGGAGCAGGAGATTCTCGTACCCGGAAAGGCCGGCGATGTAGTGCCCAAAAAAGAAGACCAGGGCGCAGGCGGCGGCAAGCACGCCAAAGATACCCAGGCCAGGGGTTTTGAACTCGATATACCCAAACAGGAAGGCCGCAGCCAGGAGCAGGGGTGAGATGGAGACGATGAAGCGCCCGATCTCCTCAAACCCGGTGGGCTCCACGCGGACAATTTTGGCGCCAGCTTGGACGTGTTTCTCGATCAGGGACTCAAGGCTTTCGGCGACACCGTCTGCGAGGAGCGGTTTCGGCGGTCGGCCGACGAGCTGCGTGGCCTCCTTGGTGGTCAGGGTGAGAACATCGCCCTTGGCGACGATTTCGCGTCCGTCGATCTTGAGACCAGTCTGCTTGTTGACCATGGCGTCAAAGACAGCGGGGTCGTGACCGTTCTGTTCGGCAGCTGCGCGAATGACGGCTGCATAGGCGGAGACGAACTTGGCAGGGAGTTCCTTGGGCCCCTCCTGGCCAAGGGTGACGGGCGAGGCTGCTCCGATAATCGCGCCGGGGGCCATCCAGATATTTCGGGTGGCGGCGGAAATAAAGGCCCCGGCAGAGAAGGCCTCCTTGTTGACGTAGGTAAAAGTGCGGCCGGCAGGTTGAAATCTTGCGATAATCGCCATGATTTCCTTCATGGCCTCGCCCTCGCCGCCGGGCGTGTCCATATCGAGGACCAGGGCGGAGGCATTGTTTTCCATGGCATCCTTCACGCCACGACGAACGATGTACACGAGGCCTTTCTGGATCTCTTTTTGGACGGGAATGACGTAGACAGGCCCCGGCGACAAGGACGCAGGATTACCCTCAGTCCGCACCGGAATCGCGAATAATAAGGAGAGAAGAAAAACAAGGGTGCGCGCTGAAGGATTTGAACCTCCGACCAACTGCGTGTAAAGCAGCCGCTCTACCCCTGAGCTAAGCGCGCCAAAAAGACGTCCGGCCATTCCGCCAGCCTAGGAAAAACCGGCAGGGATTCAATGGGGGTAGCAGACGACCTGCCAGACCCGTCCATCGCTCAAGGAAAAACAGACCACCGCAAGGGTGTAGTATTCATCCTTTTCGGGAACATAAACCGCGACGTTTTCATAAAACCAATCGTTCCCGCGGATGATGTTGGGAAGGCGACCGAAAGCCTGGAGCACGGCATTCCGATTTTGCCCGACAAGCATCTCGTGAAGCTGTTGCGGCGTGTAGGTGGCGGAGCCGTAGGAGGCGTCCTGCGAAAGACACCGCCATCCGGAAATCAAAAGGAAAAAACCAAGGAAAAGGGAGGCTCTTGTCAGGCTCATTGTCTGGTTATCATCCTAGAATCTGCGGGAAGTGCCAGCTTCTCCTTGACCCCTTTGTTTGGGATTCTATCGGGGAAATATGCGGAGGCTTTTTTTGCTGACATTTTCCCTCGTCAGCCTGGGTTTTACGCTCCCTGCAGAAACCCCTCCGGAGGCCCATTTGTTTTCGGAGGGAGCCGTGCCGATGAAGGGAGAGGACGGCAAATGGGGTCTGCGGGCGCTGGATGGGAACTGGCTGGTTCCCCCGAAGTTTTCGGAAGCCAAGGGGTTTTCGGAGCAGTTGGCCGCCGTGAGGGAAGGGGATTTGTGGGGATATCTCGGCACGGACGGCACATGGAAAATTCCGGCCCGCTTTTCCTGGGCCGGGGATTTTTCCCAGGGATTGGCTCCGGCATGCGAAGGCGACCGGTTGAAAGGCAAATTCGGATATATTGACCGACAGGGAAGATGGGCGATTTCACCCGAATATGACTGGGCACGACCCTTTCGCGACGGACTGGGCGGCGTCAAGGACGGCTCCAAATGGGGATTTGTCGACCCCAAAGGAAAAATGGCCGTGGAACCGGAGTTCGACCAGATCGGGTTTTTCTCCTCCGGTCTGGCACCCGTGCAAAAATCGGGTGCCCCCGGGGAGAAGGAAACATGGATGTACATCCGGCCCGATGGCTCCGTGGCCTTCGACAAAAAGTATGCCTGGGCAGGAAATTTTCACGAGGGACTGGCCCGGGTCCAGGTGGAGGACCGGATCGGGGGAAAGTTCGGCTATATCGACCAGAAAGGGGTCATGGTCATCCAACCCAATTTCGAGGAGGCTTCCGATTTCCGGAACGGAAGAGCCTCCGTCCGGATGGAGAAAAAAAGCCGGATGATTGACAAGAAGGGGAATCCGCTCGACTGATAAACTCAGGGTTTCCCTGCGGAAACGGGAACCAACTTCGGCTTATCACTCAGCCCCACTTT
>DDPU01000007.1 GCA_002342345.1 Verrucomicrobia bacterium UBA2460 | reverse complement strand
TCCGCCAGCAACATCTACAGCGGCGGGACCACCATCAGCGGAGGTACGCTGGAATTGGCGAACGGGGGATCGGTGATCGGCAGCATCACCAACAACGCCACGCTGTCCATCAACCGGACCGACAGTTCTACGCTAAGCAACGTGGTCAGCGGCAGCGGCGCGTTGACCAAATCCGGTTCGGGCACCGCCACGTTGACGGCAGCCAACACCTATGTCGGTACCACCACAGTGAGCGCCGGTGCCCTCAATGTGGCCTCAGGGGGTTCGATCGCCTCGAGCGCCACCACGGTGAATAGCGGCGGTACCCTCAACGTCGCTGGAACAGCGGGTGCAATCACGAACTCGGGATCCACCGTAATTCAATCCGGCGGAACCAGCGGAGCTTTGACGATCAACGGAGGCACGGCCACGGTGAACGGCACCAGCGGTAATACAACGGTCAATTCCGGGGGAACGTTGAAGGGCTCTGGCACCGTGGGTGCGCTGACTATCGCCTCGGGAGGTACTTTGGCGGTGGGTAACAGCCCGGGAACGATGAATGCCACCAGCGCGGTTTGGAACGGAGGCGGGCGTTACCAGGTGGAGGTGAAAAACTTCCCCTTGTCCCTTCAGGAGGGCGCCACCAGCAGTAATTTCCTGGGAGGAGCGGGGACCAACTGGGACTATCTGAATGTGGCCACGACCCTCACCATCAACGCCACCTCGGGCAACCAGTTCATCATCGATGTGGCTTCGTTGCTGGCCGACAACAGTTCCGGCAACGCTTCTGGTTTCTTGCCTCAGTACGACTACACCATGGCGATTGCCACGGCGGCGGGGGGGATCTCCGGATTCGATAGCAGCTATTTCGGCTTCGATCTGAGTAAATTCACCAATTCGCGGGATTATGCCCCATGGATGAGCCACGGGAACTATGCTCCCGGCAATTTCAACGTCTCCCTGTCTGCGGATTCGAAGACCCTAAATCTTAACTACGCCCGGGCCATTCCTGAGCCCAGCAGTGCATCACTTTTGGTGCTAGGATTGGCGACCGTTCTCGCCAAAAGCAGGCGCTGCCGGAGGGAATTTAGGATCTAAATCCTCTCGGGACGCCTCCTAGGCGGGTCCTGCCGCCCCCAGCGAGGGCCACTCCGGTCTTGAAAGACCGAAATCGGAATGTAACGATCGAGTTGTGTTTTTCCCTGATTCCTGCAGGCGGTTGGTGTTGGCGAGGGGATAGGGCTGGTTGGAAACAGTTTTCATGAAAGTTACGGTCCCAAATTTCCTAGCGCCTTCCCTCCCGTCCTCCCGCGGGGCGAAGCAGGAGACGGGCCTATTGGATGGAGATATTCGATGGAGTTTGGAAGGGGATTGGAGTGTGTCGATGCTGGGCGCGAATGGCACGTGTCATGAATATAAGATTGCCCCGCCGAAAGTGTTGCAGGTTCGGGACGAAAAAGCCAAGGGTGGGTTGCCGGAAAAGCAACCCACTGCCGATGGTTGGTTACTCGGCTTCCCCCTGAAGGGGGTCCGGGCCGAGGAGTGCACGATCCCAGGGGCGCTCTTGCCCGAAACGCTGGCGATCAAAAGCTCCCCGGGTGCGGCCGGTCCAGTTTTTGTCCGTGGACGCGACTATGAGTTTGATGCCACGTGGGGAACGGTTTGGCGTTTGCCAGGGGGAAAATTGGCGGCCGGGCAGGAGGTGTGGATGGACTACGCCCATGTTCCACAAAGATTGGACTCCGCCGTCCTGACCCGCCCGGGGCAGGTGGTGATCCGGGAGGGAACTCCCCATCCCGCAATGCCGGAGCCACCGCCACTGGCGGAGGGGGAAAGACGGCTGGCCAACATTTACCTGCCCGGGCCGATGGGCCGTCTGGGGGAGTTCCATCTTTTTCCGATTCTGGAGACCGTTTACCCGGAAGAGCCAAGTCGCGGCCCGAGCCCGGCGGAAACGTTTCTTCCCCGGACCATGGCCCGGCTGCGCTCCGGCGAGCCCCTGAAAATCCTGGCCTGGGGGGACAGCGTGACCGCCGCCGGGCGTTTTCAGCCCCTCTTTCTCGCTCACCTGCGGAGACGGTTTCCCCAAGCCGAGATCGAGCTGGTGACCGAGGCTTGGCCCGGCAAGAACACGGTGGATTACCTGGCCGAACCGCCCGGCAGCGGGCGCAACTTTGCGGAAAAGGTTCTGGCCCTGAAACCTGACCTCATCCTTTCGGAATTCGTCAACGATGCCTCTCTCCGCGAGTCGCCCGGGGAAACCCGGGCGCGGTATGAACGGATCCGCGAGGCCTTTCGCGGCATCGGGGCGGAGTGGATTTTACTCACCCCGCATTATGTGAAGCCGGACTGGATGGGGCTGGACCGTCAGCGAAACATCGATGACGACCCGAGGCCGTACGTCCGGTTTCTTCGGGAATTTGCGCAGGACCACCACATTGCCCTGGCCGATACCTCTCGGCGCTACGGCCGGCTTTGGCGTCAGGGGATTCCCTATCTCACCCTGATGGAAAACGGCATCAACCATCCCAACCTGGCCGGTCACCAGATTCTGGCCGACAGCCTGATGGCTCTTTTCCCTGGGAATTGTCCATGAGACGGATTCTGCTTTCCGGATTGGCCGTTTTCCTGGGCCTTCTTGCCACGGTGCTCACGACCCGGGCGGAGCCGCCGGCCCCCGCGGGCGGGGGGCAGGGGAGCGGACCGGTTTTTTCGGACGAGGACAAGGATCTCCAGCGGGCGGCGGCGCGGAGCCTGCTGGTTTCCCTGCGACAAGAGCTCGCCGACGGCAA